>NZ_PYME01000003.1:0-287615 GCF_003025515.1 Photobacterium gaetbulicola
TTTTGCCGTTTGCTTCCTTCAGATCCCACCTCACGGTGGACACCCTTGCATAGGCTAACGGTTCTCGCTCGACTGAGCCCGTAGAGGACTTTCACCTCCTAGAACAACGCCATGCTCGGCGCACCAAAAAAGCCTCGTCATTTCTGACGAGGCTTCACTGTAGTGGCGGAACGGCCGGGCTGGCGCTCCAGCGGGACTCATCAGTTCGCAGAACTGACGCTAAATTCAACACATACAAAAAAGCCCTCGTCTTTCGTCGGGGACGCCTAGTTAAGGGCTTCAGTGTAGTGGCGGAGCGGATGGACTCGATGGTCCGGCACCCCGGCCCGCAGACAAAAGTGCGTAGCACTTTCGGGAGCGGTAAATACAAAAAAGCCCTCGTCTTTCGACAAGGGCTTCAGTGTAGTGGCGGAGCGGACGGGACTCGAACCCGCGACCCCCGGCGTGACAGGCCGGTATTCTAACCAACTGAACTACCGCTCCAATTCTTTGCCAAGCTCGGTAACTAACCCAACTTGTAGAATGTGGCGGAGAGATAGGGATTTGAACCCTAGATACGCTATTAACGTATGCCGGTTTTCAAGACCGGTGCTTTCAACCACTCAGCCATCTCTCCGTAAGTGCGGCGTATAATATAAAGCTTATTGGTTTGTGTAAACCCCCAAACCGCCCGTTTGGTCACACATTATACAAACAGCCTCAAACTTTACGAAAACCGACAAAAAACCCTCAAAAATAAAGAATCACTCTGATTTTAGCGAGATTCCTGTCCCCCAAAAAGCTTGTTTAGGGAGACGATTTTGTTTCACTAACTGTCGTAGAGACTCAGGAAATAAGTTCCAGTACTCAATGTCTTTGCAAGGCACCCAGAAAAACTCGAGATATGCTTCATTGGAAGCTATAGGATTTCTATGCGATAAACCCGTTTCAACTTCAAACAGCAAGTTGATTTCAGCCTGTGGTTGACCATTGAGAAACCACTCATTTTCAGCAGCCCCGATAAATGCGCCGACGTTGGCATTTATCGATGCTTCCTCAAACAGTTCACGCGCCAATGCCACCGGTGCCGATTCGCCAAACTCTATATGCCCTCCGGGCAAGAAAGTCATGTTATCGCCAATCGCCCTGACTAAAAGGATATGACCGCCATCACGGATCAAGCCTCGCGCTACATAATGAAAAGCCACTCTATTTTCCTGTTTATCATTTCTGTTCCCATGTTACCCCAGCAGACTAACAGTCAGAAGCCCTTACTGTGTTCGCGGCAGGGTTATCAACACTCAGTAACCGTTATTTGCTTCAGAGAGGCTATAGTTATTGCTAACCTCTTTTCAACTCAACAAACATAAGATTGATAACAATGAAAATTTTCAGCAATTTCGAAAGTGGTAACATCCATATCGTCAGTGCCGATTTGCCAGACAACATCCAGCTGACTATCCCTGCCGATAACCAGTCAGACATCGCACAATGGTTCCATTTCCGCCTGGAAAGCAAGCCGCAGCAACAACACCAGTTCTCAATATTAAACTTGGCCAAATCCGCTTACCCAGAAGGTTGGCAGGACTATGACGTTGTCGCCTCATACGATCGAGAAGAGTGGTTCCGTATTCCTGCAGAGTTTGACGGCGATACCCTAAGCTTCAAGGTGATCCCAGAATACGGTTCGATGTATTTTGCCTACTTCGCCCCATACAGCTACGACCGCCATCAAGATTTACTGCATCAAGCGCAAAGCCAATTCAGCTGCAAGCTGGAAACCCTGGGAGCTACCCTGGATGGCAACGACATGAGCTTGCTGACCATTGGTGAGCCATCAGACAAGAAAAAAAACATCTGGATCATCGGCCGCCAGCACCCAGGCGAAACCATGGCCGAGTGGTTCATTGAAGGCCTGTTACAGCGCCTGCTTGATGATACCGACACCGTCGCCAAGGCTCTGCTCGACAAAGCGGTGTTCCATATCGTGCCCAACATGAACCCGGATGGCAGCATCCGAGGCCACCTGCGCACCAATGCCATTGGGGTCAACCTAAACCGTGAGTGGCAAACGCCATCCATGGAAAAAAGCCCGGAAGTCTTTCTAGTTCGTGAGTGTATGCTATCTACGGGTGTCGACATGTTCCTCGATATCCATGGCGACGAGGCCATCCCTTATAACTTCGTCGCAGGCAGCGAAGGGATCCCATCCTACAATGAGCACCACGCAGCCTTAGAAAATGCCTTCAAGGCAGCCCTATTGACCATTACGCCCGAATTTCAGGTTGCCCACGGTTACGACAAAGACGAACCGGGCAAAGCCAACCTGACAATTGGCTCCAACTGGGTTGCCGAGCAGTTCAAGTGCCTGTCTTACACTATCGAAATGCCATTTAAAGATCACATCAGCCATCCCGATGAGTTTTATGGCTGGTCGCCTGAGCGCAGTGTTGCTTTTGGCCAGGATGTGCTGGCTGCGGTGTGGGCTGTGATCGATCAAATCTAAAGGGCCTGTAAGAGACAAAGTGTCGAGTCGTCATCGCTCACCGATAGCAACCGTGAACACACTCGCTGTTACCATCAGATTAAGGCAAGCGGTCAATTTGGTGAACTCCGCCAATCAGAGGATCCAGATCAACAAGATTTCGTTTTGCAGCGTCACCTGCAGTTTTGTTAACACAGTCGTCACACTCCTACGGTTAAATTCCAACCATCTTATCAGGGAGTAAAAAGATATGTTTTTTCAGACACATAAATCATGCACTGCACTATTGGTAGGCGCCGCTCTTATCACAGGATGTAACTCCAGCGGCGACAGCGACGCGAAAGAGGGCACGGTTCCCCCAGTTAAAAATGTCATTCTGATGATCACCGACGGAGCCAGTGATGGAGCGTGGGATATTTCGACTTATTGGACCCATGGCGAGAAGCTAAACGATGTCGCGCCTTATGTTGATATCGATACGCGCTTGGCAATGACCACCTTCCCGCTCAATACCAGTAGCAATCCGACAGATTGTGCGGAGCAGGAAACGGCAGAAGCCGGCTATGAGGCAGACAAAGTCTGGGACGATACCATTGTTGATGAAGTTGCAGGTAACTACACCCGGCCTTTTGCGGGTTACAGCTACATCAACAAAAACGCGACGGATTCCGCAGCCGCTTGCACGGCGCTGGCAACAGGCCGAAAAACCTATAACAGCGCGATCAGTGTTGATTATTGTGGCCAACCACTTGAAACCATCGCTCAAGTAGCACGTCGTAGCGGCCGCTCATCAGGTATCGTAACATCCGTCCAATTCAACCATGCCACACCCGCAGTCTTTGGTGCCCAACACACCAGTCGCAATGATTACGCCATCTTAGGTAACAAGATGCTAACCGGCGGTATGGCTGACTTGATCATGGGGGCGGGCCACCCTGAATTTGACAAAAACGGCATACCGCACACGACTCATAATCACAGATACCTCAGCGAAAACGACTGGCGGATGCTCAAAGAAGGAGCGATGTTTGCCGAAGGCGCTTCCCTGCCTTGGACACTAATCGAAAGCAAAGAGGCATTTGAGCGCCTGGCGAACAACACGGCCGATGCCAACACAATGGAGGGACCGCTGTTTGGATTGGTCCAAAACGACTCGACCCTGCAACAAAACCGCTCAAACTGTACCACCGAACAAAAACAAACAGCGTACGGCTGCCCATTTCTGACCAATCAACCTAGCCTGAAAACAATGACTCAAGGAGCTCTTAATTATCTCAACCAAAATGAAAATGGCTTCTTCTTAATGGTTGAAGGAGGAGCTGTAGACTGGGCAGCACACGCCAATGACACCGCACGGATCATCGAAGAGCAAGTTGATTTCAATAACTCGGTACAGGCCGTCGCTGACTGGGTCGAAAAAGAAAGTAGCTGGGAAGAGACCCTACTTATCGTAACGACCGACCACGGCAACTCTTATGTACTGGGGGGTAGCTCAGACCAAAATGCCTATGCCCCGGTAGAAAACCCGGGCAAGCACGTAATGCCGACCGTGAAATACTACAGCGGCGACCACACCAATGAGCTGGTTCGTGTCTACCTCAAAGGTGCCGGCACTGAGTTGATCAATAAATATGTAAACGGCAACGACCCGCAATATGCCGATAAGTACAACAACACTGGCGCTAATGGTGATTATATTGATAACACTAACGTGTTTGATCTAATGAAAGAGCTCATTAGCCAGTAATCGTAAAAAACAAGGCCCACTGGTTGCAATGTCAGTGGGCCTGAACAATTATGCTTCTTGCTCAACCATCGCCTCAAGGCGGGTTCGCATCAGCTCGTTGAACACCTTACGGGCTTCCTGCGCTTCTTCCGAGGCCACCAGCTTGTTCTCTTTTGCTGTCATGGCATCATCCATCAACTGCTGGAGCTGATCCAAGCGCTCTTGCGGTGCATCACTAAAGTCCATCCCGGACTCACCGTTGGCCACCGCTTCAGCGCGAATTTTCTTCTTCAGCTTCCACACTTTATACAGTGCTTCTCGCTCAGCTTCTGCCGCCGCCATGGCGATTTCTTTGAGCTCCTCGAATTTCGACAGTGCCATCCCCTCTTTCGACCATGGGTCGACATCTGGCAGCTCCTCAATGTTGATCACCGGATCCTCGTAGCCTTCCTGGTGGGTCAAATCGAGCGTTGCCGCCTTCACTGCCGACATCATCAACATCACGGCAATAACAAGTAATGGCAAACCGCCTACGATAGCTGCCGTTTGCAATGTCGACAGACCGCCCATAAACAACAATACAGATGGCATGAATGACAGGGCAAACGCCCAGAACAAGCGGTTCCAGCGCATCGGATCTTCAGTCACGTTGTTCTGTACAACGGATGCCAAGATATAAGAGATCGAGTCAAACGTTGTGGCTGTGAATATCAAACAAAGCAGGGTAAAGGCTGCAATGACCAAGGTGCTAAACGGCAACTGCTCAAGAATAGAGAAGATTGCTTTGGTCGCACCTTCTGAATTCAGAATGCCAACCACATCCAGCGCCCCGGAAAGCTGAAGCGACAGGCCATAGTTACCCAAGATCATGAAAAACAGGAAACAGCCCATTGAACCGAAGAAAATCGACCCGGTGACCATTTGCTTAATCGTACGGCCACGGGAGATCCTCGCCACAAACAAGCCCATGCTCGGGGCAAACACTAGCCACCATGCCCAGTAGAAAATTGTCCAATCCTGTGGGAAATGGGTATTTTCAAATGTACCATAGCCACCGAATGGCTCCGCCCATGTCGCCATGACAAAGAAATTCGACAACATACGGCCCAATGAATCCAAGCCAGTTTCCAGCATGAAAATCGTCGGCCCGGCCACTAAAATGAAGGCCAACAGCCCCAAAGCACCCCAGAAGTTGATATTACTCAGTAACTTAATGCCCTTCTCCATACCGGCATAGGCTGAGTAAGCAAAGATCGCGGTACAGAGCATCAATACGATAATTTGAGTAACGGTATCTTTCGGTACGCCAAACAGGTAGTTGGCCCCTTCGGTGATCAACGGGGCAGCTAGGCCCAGTGTCGTGGCGCCGCCACCGAGCAAGCCAAAGATAAACAGCACATCGATAACTTTACCCAGCCAGCCATAGCTGCGGGCTTCGCCGATCACCGGCATCAAGGCTGCCGATACCTTCAGCACAGGCTGCTTGCGGACATAGAAGAAATAGGCAATCGGCAGCGCTGGCACCAAATAGATAGACCATGCAATCGGCCCCCAGTGGAACAAGCCATAGGTTGCCGCCCAGCGAACCGCCTCTTCACTGCCAGGTTCTAACTGGAACGGGGGGGCCTGATAGTAATACGCCCACTCTATCGTCCCCCAGTAAAGAATACTGGCGCCGATCCCGCCACAGAACAGCATGGCCGCCCACGATGCCGTCGTGAACTCCGGCTGCTCATCGGGGTCCCCGAGCTTGATTTGTCCGATATCGGAAAAAACGATATAGATCATAAAGAAAAATGCACCGACACCAAGTGCCAGATACAGAAAACCGAGCTTATCGGTCATAAAAGTTTTGGCAATTGCAATCCATTCCGCCCCTTGCGCCGGAAACAGCAGCAAAGGTACCACAACCGAGATCAACATCCCCAACGCCCCGAAGAACGTTGGTTTATCAATCAACTCAAAGTGTTTGCGAGAAAACACGTTAGCTCCTTAAAGTTAAAACCCAGCAATGGGTAAATTGGATAATCCGAGGAAAGGGCCAACGCTTCAAACCAAGATTCTAATGGTAGAGATGAAAAAAGCTGATTATTAGCTGACATAATTATTCAGCCGTATATAATGTTAGACTTATTGCCCAAATCCAGTAGGATTAACGGTGATAAACCCTAAATCAGTAGAGGCGCGCTGCCTAAGAGTAACCGAGCAGAGGGTGATACCTGTGAAGCCGGAGAAAGGAGTCAGCGCCGAAGTGACTGCAGCTATCAACTCAGTCGCTGGGTCTGTGTCGAATAGGCACAGAACTGCCATAGTATTTACCTATGGAGCGCTACCTGAAGGGGTAACGAGTCTTCTTTTTCTGCGTCTTAGTTACACTTCCTTTTGGTAGATCTCCACCTGAAACTTATAGGTGTGATGAGATCATGAACCTTGTCGATTTCTCGGACTCGCTAATGTCCGTTGTCCCTGCCATGCTGGCTGTTATCCTTGCGGTCACCACCAGGCGGGTTTTGCTCTCCCTCGGAGCGGGTATCTTTGCCGGTGCAATGATGCTAAATCAATATTCTCCGCTGGAGTCAATGCAGTACCTGGTTGGAAAAGTGCTGGCCATTGTGTGGGTCGACGGCGCGATGAACAGCGATAACGTCAATATGATCATCTTCATGCTGCTGCTTGGCGCACTGATCAGTCTGATGAGTGTTTCCGGTGCAACGCAGGCCTTTGCCGACTGGGCAGCGGTGCGTTGTAAGGATCGCCGCAGTGCCAAATCTCTCACCGGCCTGATGGTCTTCATCTTCTTTATCGACGACTTCTTCCACAGCCTGTCAGTAGGTGCTATCTGCCGTCCGGTTACCGACCGCTTCAATATCTCACGCGCGAAATTGGCCTACCTGCTGGACTCCACTGCAGCTCCGGTTTGTGTACTGATGCCTATCTCATCATGGGGCGCCTACATCATCGCCCTCGTTGGCGGCATCATGGTGGCGCATGGCGTGACCGATCAGAGCCCAATATCGGCATTTGTTGAGATGATGCCGATGAATCTCTACGCCGTGTTCACGCTGGTGATGGTGCTGTGTGTGATCGCATTCCAGCTCGATATCGGCCCAATGCGCAAGCATGAGAAGTGGGCGCTTGAAGGCAAGCTATGGGATGAATCGAAAGGCAAACCAGCGGGTCTGGACGTTGAAGCGCCGGAGTCGGCCAAGGGCGGTATGATCGATATGGTATTGCCTATCCTGACCCTGACGATGGCTACCGTCTTTTTCATGGTACAGTCAGGTGCCGATGTACTGGCTGCCAATGGCGAAGCCTTCAGCGTGATTGGCTCGTTTGAGAACACCGATGTCGGCTCATCGCTAGTATACGGTGCGATCTGCAGCTTGGTGGTGTCTATCGCTCTTGCCCTGCGTCTGAAGCTAGATGCAGGCAGCTGGATGAAAGCAGCCCCGCAAGGCATTTCAGCCATGATGCCTGCGATTATCATCCTGTTCTTTGCTTGGACGATTGGTGCGGTTGTACGCGATATGCAAACCGGCATCTACCTAGCTTCAATGTCTAACGGCAACCTGCCGGTTGAGCTACTGCCTGCCGTTGTCTTCCTGCTATCTTGTGCCATGGCCTTTGCGACCGGCACCAGTTGGGGCACGTTCGGCATCATGCTACCGCTAGCCGGTGACATTGCGGCTGCCAGCGACATCGCACTACTGCTTCCAATGCTATCGGCGGTACTGGCCGGTGCGGTATTTGGCGATCACAGCTCACCAATTTCCAGCACCAGTATTCTGTCGGCAACCGGTGCCGGCTGCCACCATATGGACCATGTTATGACCCAGCTACCATACGCCTGTTCGGTTGCTTTCGGTGCCCTACTGGGTTACCTCGCCATTGGCTACACCCACTCGGCATGGGCGGGTGTGGCAGTGAGCGGCCTGTGGTTCTTGGCATTCTGCGCCTTTGCCGTACGCAAGAGCAAACCTATTATGGCTGCCGAACCTATAACGAGCTAAAGCACACCGACAGTCCCACCTCAGAGCAAGGCCATGGCCTTGCTCTTTTTTTATATGATATTGCTGAATGACTAAGCTTGTTCGCCAAAAGAGAGTCGTAACAACATCCCCCCTGCCACATCGGTGCCCGATCCACAGGTCAAAAAAGAGCCATCACGCTCTGCCATGAAGGAAAAGTTATGCACAATGTCAAATTTATTGGGCATACAATTTCCCCCTCTATAACAAATCATTACAATAAGCCACCGCGCACTATACGCATGATTTAATATCAAGCAATCTGCGACTTAAAAATTTATTTTTATACAATCACTTACGAGCATGCAATTGCTCGATCTTTCTTTGACGACTTTCCACAGTAAAGCTTAATCGGAACAACACCATGAGAATCGGAATATTATATGGGGGTGAGTCTAGCGAACGCGAAGTCTCATTAAAGTCTGGCAATTGCATTGCCGATGCCGTTGAGTCATTGGGCCATGAGGCTATCAAGATCGATCCTCGACACATAGACATCACCTTGCAGGGCTTCTTCAACCTCGACAAGGTTTTCATTGCCCTTCACGGCGGGATGGGAGAAAGCGGACATATCCAAGCGTTACTGGATCTACTCAAGATTCCCTATACCGGCAGTGGCCTATTGGCTTCGTCTATCTCCCTCAACAAACTAAAGACCAAAGAAGTTTGGCGCTCTAATGGCCTCCCGACGGCAGACTGGATCAAGGTCAGCAAACACACGCCAACCGATACCATCAAAACGACACTGGCCGACCTTGCCTACCCGGTAGTTGTCAAACCACTGAACCAAGGCTGCAGTATCGGCGTGTCTAAAGCTTCCTCTCCGGAAGAACTGTTCAATGCCCTGGTTGATGCCTTTGAATACGACGATGACATCCTCGTCGAACAGTTCATCACCGGCCGTGAATACACCTGCGCCATCCTTGATGGCAAGCCCCTGCCGGTTGTGCAAATCAAATCAGATAGTTTCTTTGACTGGAATGCCAAATTCGGTGATCAAAGTGCAACCTACCACTGCCCATCAGACTTAACGGCAGAACAAGAAAAAGCCATGCAGGAAGCTGCGCTTACAGCCTACAAAACCCTAGGCTGTCGAGGGTGGGGACGAGTTGATACATTCCTCGATAACGAAGGAAAGATCTGGCTAATCGAAATGAATACGGTGCCGGGAATGACCACCCGCAGTGTCTTCCCGATGGCAGCCAAAGAAGCCGGCATGAGCTTCGAAGACACCATCGCTGCGTTGCTCGAAAGTGCAACCTTTGATGTTGTGAAATAATATACAAAAAAGCCGGTAAGAGCAGAGTGGGCCTTACCGGCAAACTGTCAGAGTTTTCCCCTCAGACAACAGAACACATCTAACCTAAACGGCGTTAAACCCGTTCAGTTTTAAGCTAGATCTTCGCCATTGCTCGCAATGACTTTCTTATACCAGTAGAAGGATTTCTTGGGGGTCCGATCCAAACTACCGTTGCCTTCGTTATCGCGATCAACATAGATAAAGCCATAACGCTTGCTCATTTCACCCGTCGACGCCGCCACTAGGTCAATACAGCCCCATGGCGTATAACCCATCAAAGGTACACCGTCGGCAATTGCATCCTTCATCGCTTCAACATGAGAGCGCAGGTAATCGATACGGTAATCATCATTGATCTCACCGCTCTCATCGATGGTGTCTTTGGCGCCCAAACCATTTTCAACCAAGAACAATGGCTTTTGGTAACGGTCATACAGCGAATTCATAGTGATACGTAGGCCTAGCGGGTCAATAACCCATCCCCAGTCACTGGCTTCCAAATGCGGGTTTTTAATCGACTTCACCACATTCGCCGCACTGGTGTTGCCCTCATTCATATCAGCAGACGCACAGCGAGAGGCGTAGTAGCTAAATGAGATGAAGTCGACGGTATTTTTCAAAATCTCGAAGTCTTCTTCGTGGATATCCAGCTTCACGCCTTTCTCATCAAACACCTTTTGGGCGTATGACGGGTAGTAGCCGCGTGACTGGACATCAATGAAGAACAGGTTTTCGCGATCTTTTTGCATGGCCGTGAAGACATCTTCTGGCTTGCATGAATACGGATAGAACTGACCACCAGCGAGCATACAACCGACCTGGTTTTCCGGGTTGATCTCATGGGCAATTTTGGTTACCAATGCGCTGGCAACCAATTCATGGTGAGCCGCTTGGTATTTAACCTGGTCATGGTTCTCGCTTTCCTGGAAAGCGATACCGGCACCAGAGAATGGGCTAGCCAACAAGATATTGATTTCGTTGAACGTCAGCCAGTATTTCACTAGGCCATCAAATGCCTCGAAACAGGTACGGGCATAGCGCTCAAAAAACGTGATCATCTTGCGGTTGCGCCAAGAGCCATACTCGTTGACAAGGTGCATAGGTACATCGAAATGGCAAAGGGTTACCAGTGGCTCGATGCCGTATTTCTTGCACTCCTCGAATACCGAGCGGTAGAAATCGATACCCGCTTGGTTCGGGATTTCTTCATCACCATTTGGAAAAATACGTGCCCAGGCAATCGACATGCGGAACACTTTGAAACCCATCTCGGCCAGCATCGCAATGTCTTCTTTGTAACGGTGGTAGAAATCAATGGCCTGATGACTCGGGTAGAATTCGTCCGCGTCCAATTCCACTTTATCAACTTGGCCCAGCTTAACCGGCATCCGGTTTTCACCGTAAGGGATCATATCGACGGTGGTTAGCCCCTTGCCGCCTTCACGGTAAGCACCTTCAGATTGGTTTGCCGCAATCGCGCCGCCCCATAGAAACCCTTCCGGGAATTTAATATCAGACATGGTTTGCCTCTTGTTATTTCGCTAATTACCGCACGTTACCGCGAATTGTTACAAAGCCACCTCATTTAGAGGTGGCTCGTTTTACTCGTTATGAAAGACTAGGCTGTTGCAGGTTTTACTGGCACTGGTGCTTCACCTTCTTCAGCATTTTCTTGCGCTGACTCTTTTGCTGCCGTCGGGTTTGCTTCATCTTCGTCGTTAGGGATATCTTCAAAGCCTAGGACAAGCGTCAGTACGAAAGACAGAACCACTGATAGCGCCATCAGACCCAGTACCCATACCAAGCTCATCGGGTCGTTAACGTCGATAAACTGGACACTGGTGAACAGGCTAGGTGCTGCCATTGAGTGACTTGCAATTCCCGCCATACCCGCAAGGCCACCAACGATAAAGCCAGTGATAAGCGTCGCGATAAGAGGGCGTTTCAGGCGAACCAATACACCGTATAGTGCCGGCTCAGAGATACCAGCCATCAGTGCAGAGGCACCCGCTGCCATCGAAGTTTGCTTAAGTGCGATGTTCTTGGTTTTCCATGCAACAGCCAGACACGCACCACCCATACCGATGTTCGCGCCGATTTCCGATGGCATTACCATGCCTTCTGTACCTGTTTCAGCAATGGTCTGGATGATTGTTGGTGTAAATACCCGGTGCATACCGGTAAGTACCAATAGCGGCCATAGTGCCCCCATGATAGCAACAGCCAGTGGACCCAATGCACCGTGGATTGTGTATACCAACGTCGAAATTGCAGTACCGATCCAGATACCCATAGGACCAACAAGCAGGATACCGATTGGCGCAGCAATCAATACAATCAGCATTGGTTTCAGGAAGTTCTTCGTCACAGGTGGCGTGATGCTGTCTACCCAACGCTCAATGTACGACTGGATCCAGGTCATAATAAGGACTGGAATAACCGTGTAGGTATAACGAACAGACGTCACAGGAATACCGAACAGCTCAACTGCACGACCATCTGCCGCCTGAGCCATCAAGTCAATAAAGTTAGGGTGAACCAACACACCGGCAATACCAATTGCCAGCGACATATTGGTTTTGAATTTGATCGATGCAGATGCCGCAACCATGATAGGCAGGAAGAAGAAGGCGCCGTCACCAATCGTATTTAGCAAAATGATTGTCGAGTCATCGGCTTCGTAGATGTTGAACATCAGTAGCAACATGGCAGCCAGTTTTACCATCGAGCCACCGATAATCGCAGGGATCAATGGTGACATAGTGCCAACTAGCGCATCCAGCATTTTGGCACCGATTACTTTCGGCGTCAGCTTAACCTTAGGTGCCGGTGTATCTTCAGAAGGCGCGCCATCGAAGTTGCACAGCTTCATCACTTCTTTGTAGGCAGCAGCCACATTGTTACCAATGATCACCTGACACTTGTCACCATTGTGCACGACACCTATTACACCCTTCACGCCTTTTAGGGCTGCGGCATCAATCTTTGCTTCGTCTTTCAATACGAAACGTAGACGGGTCATACAATGGGTAAGGGCAACAACGTTATTGGCCCCCCCCAATTTTTCAACGACCGAGCGGGCTACCGCGCTGAATTCTTTCGACATCTTCTCAACTCCTGCGTGTACGGAGAATAGTTGGCTAGCGTAATTTGCGGCCTATTCCCCAATAAAATGCGTTAAATGTCACCCGATAAAATGTAAATTCTGGTGACCATCAATTTGTTATTTTGCTTACTGGTTGATTTCACTCACCAGTTGACCAATGGCTTGCCAATCGCCTTGGTCAATTAAGTTGTTCGGAACCATCCAGGTGCCGCCACAAGCAATCACTTTCTCCAGAGCTAGGTAGTCCGCCACATTGGCAGGGCTAACACCGCCCGTCGGCATAAACTCAACCGGATAAACCGCCGATAGCGCTTTTAGCATGCCAATGCCACCTGAAGGCTCCGCTGGGAAAAACTTCAGTGTTTTCAGGCCAAGCGACATCGCCTGTTCCACCAGACTCGGGTTGTTGACACCCGGAATGACTGCCACATTCTTCTGTTGGCAGTACGCCACCGTAGTCGGGTTCAACCCCGGGCTCACAATAAAGTCCGCCCCTGCATCAATCGCCTGATCGACCTGCTCGGTCGTCAACACGGTACCGGCCCCAATCAGCATTTCTGGGTAAGCTTCACGCATCAGGCGAATCGACTCAGCAGCGGCCTCGGTGCGGAAGGTAATTTCGGCACACGGCAAACCGTTCTCTACCAAGACCTTGGCCAGTGGTTTTGCCTGGTCGGCATCTTTGATAGCAATGACTGGCACGACCTTCATCGCACTTAGCTTGCTTTCAATCGTCTGTTCCATTTCTCTCCCCTTTCCATGGCACAGCCGTTCTCTAATAGCGGAACAAATTTGTTGCTGTGCTGAACATGGTGTTTTGATGAATTCTTGATTCAGTGGTTCACAACCACCCAAGTTACGGGTAACATGTTACCAATAACATTGGTAAAATAAACCCGATTTTGAAGATCATCTGAAAAATGAGATCCAGATCAGAAAAAGATTCAAGGAGCTTATATGGTGGGGAAAAGCATCATAGTGATGGGAGTGTCTGCATCAGGGAAAAGTACTATCGGCTATGAACTTGCCCAGCGCATTGGGGGTAAGTTTATTGATGGTGATGACCTGCACCCGAAAGCCAACATCCTGAAAATGGCCCAAGGGGAACCACTAAACGACCAAGACCGTGAGCCTTGGCTTGAGCGGATCCGCGATGCCGCATTCAGTATTGAAAGCAAGAATGAAACCGGCGTTATTGTCTGTTCGGCACTGAAAAAATGTTACCGGGAACAAATACGTGAAGGAAATCACAATTTAGCCTTTTTGTATCTGGCTGGGTCTCAAGAAGTGATCAGGGAGCGTATCCGTCTCCGCCAGGGGCACTTCATGAAAGAAAACATGATCGCCAGCCAGTTTGCCGTGCTTGAAACGCCTGTTGATGAAACAGACGTTATCACCGTGGACATTGACCAGAGCATTGCAGCCATTTTGGACAGCGCTGTCGCAGCACTGACCGAGCAAGCTGACACAAAACAAGCTAAGACAGAACAATCAATGCCAGCTACCACCCAGGAGATCATCGCATGATCCACCCAACCATTACCCTGATCACCGAACGTATCAAAGCCCGCAGCCAAGCACATCGCTCGAGTTTTGAAGCCAAGATCACACAACAGGCAGAGCAAGGAAAGGGGCGTACTAGCCTATCTTGTGGCAACCTTGCCCACGCGGTAGCCGCTTCCTGCCAACAGGACAAGCAGCAGATCCTCGATTTCACCCGTGCCAACCTTGCCATTGTCTCGTCATACAATGACATGCTAAGTGCCCACCAGCTTTACAAAAACTACCCGGATCAAATCAAGTCGGCGCTGCAATCGCTTGGCCATACCGCACAAATCGCCGGCTGTGTACCCGCCATGTGTGACGGGGTAACTCAAGGTCAGCCGGGTATGGATATGTCGCTGTTCTCCCGTGATTTAATTGCCCAGGCGACGGCCTTCTCGCTGAGCCACAATGTATTCGATGCCACACTGCTACTGGGCATTTGCGATAAAATTGCCCC
This sequence comes from Photobacterium gaetbulicola, assembly GCF_003025515.1. Taxonomy (NCBI): domain Bacteria; kingdom Pseudomonadati; phylum Pseudomonadota; class Gammaproteobacteria; order Vibrionales; family Vibrionaceae; genus Photobacterium; species Photobacterium gaetbulicola. The sequence goes on from NZ_PYME01000003.1 coordinate 14,627, forward strand.
GGGGCAGTTGATGGGGGCGCTTAGCTACGCTCACTTGCCAACTGCCTTCATTCCGGCAGGCCCAATGCCAACGGGCATTACCAACGATAAAAAAGTCGCTGTTCGCCAACAGTATGTCGCCGGTGAAGTAGGCAAAGACGCCCTGCTAGAGATGGAGTGCCAAGCCTACCATTCCGGTGGCACCTGTACGTTCTACGGCACAGCCAACACCAACCAGTTGGTCTTCGAAGCCATGGGCTTGATGCTGCCGGGCTCGGCTTTCGTGGCACCCAACACTGACTTGCGCTCAGCCTTGACCGAGCACGCCAGCCTAGCACTGGCATCCATGACAGCGGACTCACCTAACTACCGCCCTCTTATTGACGTATTCACTGCCGAGAACTTGGTCAATGGCGTAGTGGCCTTGCTGGCCTCGGGGGGAAGCACCAACCACACTATCCATATGCTGGCAATCGCCCGCGCTGGCGGACTTGTCCTTACCTGGGATGATATCAGCGAGCTATCTGATATCGTGCCGCTATTAGCCAAGATGTACCCGAACGGCCCAGCAGATATCAATGCCTTCGAGCAAGCGGGCGGTGTGCCAGCTCTGATGAAAACCCTGCATGAGCGTGGCCTACTTAACTCAGACGTGAAAACGGTATTTGGTGAGTTTGCCGACCAGCTTACCCAGCCAGCTATCACTGATAGCAAGCTGGTATGGCAACCTGTTGGCGAGAGCCGCAACGCAGAAGTGATCGCAGCCAACGGCAAGGCATTCAGCCAAACTGGCGGCACCAAAGTACTCAAAGGCAATCTGGGCCAGGCCGTTATCAAGGTCTCTGCGGTCAAACAGGAACACCAGTTCATTGAAGCGCCAGCGAAGGTTTTCCACTGCCAGCATGACGTAGAAGCGGCCTACCAGGCCGGTGAGTTCACCGGAGACTGTGTCATCGTTGTCAGTCACAATGGCCCTGCAGCCAATGGTATGCCGGAACTCCACAAGTTGATGCCAATCCTTGGCAATATCCAAAAAGCCGGCCACCAGGTCGCTTTGGTGACCGACGGTCGCTTGTCTGGCGCATCAGGCAAGATCCCGGCGGCTATCCATGTGTCACCGGAAGCGCTGCGCGGCGGTGCCATCGGCATGATCAACGATGGCGATATCGTGAAGCTTGACTGCAGCACCGGGCTATTGGAAGTCGCGGTTGATTTTGACCAACGCCAGCCGGTTCAACTCGATACCGAAGCCAGCCAAATTACTTGGGGAAGGGATATCTTCAAGGTGATGCGGGAAAATGTCGGCGCTGCCGACGAAGGGGCGAGTTTCTTGTTCTAAGGCAACAACATCGCTAGGTAATAAGCCACCTACTTCAATAGGTGGCTCTTAGCTGAAATTATGAATTACATAATTATTAAAACTGTATAATGCTGAAACTATAGACATAGAGAAAAGCAGAAGTATTGCTAGAAAAGAAAAATTACTCATTATTTTCAATTTCATTGAAGTCAAAATTTTTTCTTTGCATATAGTCAATATAAAGAATATCGCTACTAGAAAAACAGACTCACTTCTAACAAAAATATCGGCAAATAATGACCCCATTAACAAGTTGCTGGTATCAAATGCACCTTTATCAATATCCTCAAAATGTTCACGGGACATCATGACAAAAGCCAAACCTCCAAGAACAAAAAACTGACAAAACAAAAGTAAGTTATTTATATAATTAGATATTTTTAGATACATATCAACAAACCTTAAAGCCTTTGATTAGTCATGTTTGCTATTAAGTGGTTGGACTCTAACTTTACCTCTTATCTTTGTTGACGATAACTGGTAAGCATCCAATTTAATATTGAATTTATCAAATATCGTTTCAGAGTTACCAATATCATTAATTATTTTTAAGCAAACATCACCCTTACTAGAACCAAAAGATGTCCCTTTTATTTCAACGTCAACCAATTTTCCAATAAAATTTTCATACTTTAACTTATTGAGTGAAGATTCTTTTTTTTACTGTCATCCATTCCGTTTGTGCATACCCAAATATCAAAGTACTTGACTCACCTCCAATCGAGAGGCTATCAATAATTCCATATTTTCGGGCTGCTGCACCTCCCTTATTTGGTTTTGTCTCAATATAACATCCTGAAATTAAGTTAACACCAACAGGCATTTTAGGTAGCCCTGCACCAATTCCACTAATTGTAATTCTAACTTCCATAAATGCTTTGCATCCAATACTCAAGTAATAAATTAACCTTACCTATTAATTGAATGTACACAAAATAAAATTATAAACTCATGGAGGTATCGCACATTTATAATGAAAGACATGACTAACTCTATAAGTTAGTCCTAAAACTATTAAGATAATAGGTTAAATGTAAATGATAGAATCGTAATTTAAAGGTCAATTAAACCTGGAAACATAATATTTCCAGATTTAATTATATGGCTTTTATTGATTACTTAATTCTCTACAAGCTTTCTCCGCGGCTGATGGTAAAGCCCATATCAAAGATATTCCGCTCGCTGCGCTTGCCATCAAGCGCCTGGAGCAATAGCTCCGCACTCTTCTCGCCAATTTGGTAACGTGGGGTGTAAATACTGGTCAGACGCGGGGTGATAGCCTGGCCGATATCCAAAGCGTTGTAACCAACGACACTGATCCGCTGGGGTACTTCAATACCTCGCTCATTACAGGCCAGGATAGTACCAATGGCGATATCATCATTGGTACAGAACACGCCGTCTAGCTCCGGGCACTCTGCCAAGGCACGGCTTAGCAGCTCTCCACCAAGAGTGAAGCTGGAATGTTCATGGGTCAGGATGTGGTATTTCGGCAAACCGGCTTCTTCCATCGCTTTGTCATAGCCTTGCATACGCAGTTTGGTTCGGGTATCCAAGCGGGCACCAAAGTAGGCTATATGGCGCTTGCCCTTATCAAGCATGGCTTTCACTGCCGTATAGGATGCGTGGATATGATCCAACCCCACCACCATATCGACAGGGTGGCTCGGTAACTCCATCGCTTCCACCACTGGCACCCCGGCAGTTTTGATCATCTGCAGCGTGCGCTCGGTGTGCGAGGTAGCGGTCAGGATCAGGCCATCGACCTGATAAGAAAGCAGGGAGGCAATTTTACGCTCTTCAATTTCTTCATCGTAACTGAAGTGGGCAATCAGGATCTCGTAACCGTTGGCGTTAGTCACCGCTTCAATACCCTGTGCGAAGCTGGCAAATACCTGGTTCGACAATGAAGGCAGCAGCACCCCTATCGCCTTGCTGGAAGACTTCGACAGCATGGCTGGCGCGCGGTTTTGGATATAACCCAGCTCTTCTACCACCTCGGCGATCTTATCCCTTGTCTTGGCCGACACAGATTCAGGATTGCGCATATAGCGACTCACGGTCATTTTGGTGATGCCGACACGGTCAGCAATATCTTGCAGAGTAGGACGCGCTTTTCGTTGTTCTTGTGTCATAACAATAGGATAAGTTACAGCTAGATTTGAAATGTTACAGTAACATATCACTTTGACCTGTACTAAGGCAATGCTCTTGCTTAGTTCAATAAGCAAAGTAACTATGGAGAGAGTAAGTAAGGGCTCATGACTGTCTCAATAACCATTGAGCTTAAATGGATATTGCTACATATTTATACCCAGCATGCATAGCATAAAATGCATGTTACATTTTCAAAAATCACTTTCTCCAGCCTCTTCATATAGTTATATAAAACTTTAAACCACTAATTTTAAAGGGTTATTTACACCTGACATAATGATTTACTGAGTTCATTGGTATTTGATTGAACGACACAGATGGTTACAGGAATAGTTTATATATTGTGAGAATATTTTAATTGCCAAGCAATAAAATACATCATAATAAATAGGAGATTCACCATGTCAGACTTCAAGCTTACCCATAAGAGCGCTACCAAAGTCTCTGAGCGTATTGCATTACTCATTACGCAATTTCTAAAGTTCTCCCTTAATCTCTTCTATGGAAAGAAATATGCCAAGCGTGCCGTTATCCTTGAAACCATCGCTGCGGTACCGGGCATGGTCGCCGGTATGTTCAACCACCTGAAATCATTACGCCGGATGCGGGATGATGCAGGTTGGATCAAAGAACTGCTTGATGAAGCGCAGAACGAGCGAATGCACCTGATGATCTTCCTTGATATTGCCAAACCAAGCTGGGTAGAGAGACTGCTGGTATTGCTTGGGCAAGGTGTATTTCTTGTGGTGTACAGCTTTATCTATTTGCTGTCATCACGGATTGCCCATCGCGTGGTCGGCTACTTCGAGGAAGAAGCCTGTAAAAGCTACACTGAGTACCTCGAAAAAATTGATGCCGGAGAAGTTGAAAACACGCCGGCACCGGACATTGCGATTGAATACTACCAGCTCCCGGCCAATGCCAAGCTAAGGGATGTCGTCTTGCGTATCCGAGAAGACGAAGCCGGTCACCGAGACAGGAACCACGGCTTTGCCGATGCTTATGAGAGCAAGTCGCTTCCGGCTCACCAGAACTAATTTCCCGCTCTAAACGAAAGGTGGTCAATCGCTCAAATGACCACCTTTTTCAAATCTACCCGCAACGCTTCAAAGATCAGAAAAAATAAAAAAACCGCTCAAGCCATTGCTTTCGTTGATAACCAATAGCAGTGGTTGAAGCGGCGAACAACTGTCTCAATAAAACGCGAAAATAGTGAAAGTACTCATAGCCACCCATACAGAATGGCCTTAGTGCAAAAAGCGGGAGAAGTATGTGCTTAGAAGATTAAACAATTAAGTCATCGATATTGCATTTTAAAGAAAAGAGGCCACCCAAGGGTGGCCAATAGAAAGGAACCTAACGTTATGAGTCTTCGTTGTGTACCTATAGCCAGGCACTGGTTCTTAGCCTCTTTATCATCGCAGCATAGAATGACTGTTTCGGGATGCTTTGATGTCGTTTTTACTACCTTAGGAGCACCTACAAGTACAAGGCTGGCGCTCTCAAGTGGGCTAACAGATTAATACCCCTTCCATGGCACCAGTTTCTTCTCTAACCAGCGCATAAATAGATCAAAAGAGTAAGCTATCAAGCCTATTATGATGATCCCGGCAATGACGACATCAGTTACCAGAAATTCCGCCGCATTGAGCACCATATACCCGATCCCCGCTTGAGCCGCGACCATCTCACTCGCTACAAGGGTCGTCCAACCGAAACCGATCCCAATCCGTAAGCCGGTCAAAATCTCCGGCATCGCACTCTTTATAATCACATGGTAAAGCACCTGAAATTTGCTGGCCCCCATCGAGTATGCCGCTTGAATTTGCTCGCTTTTGGCCGATGACACTCCAGCCCTGGCACTTAGCGCAATCGGCGCAAACATCGCCAGGAAGATAAGGGTAATTTTGCTGGTTTCATCAATTCCCAACCAGATAATCACCAACGGCAAATAGGCAAGCGGAGGTAACGGGCGATAGAACTCGATTAATGGATCCAGCACTCCTCTCACCCACACATTGGTACCAATCAAAATCCCTAATGGGATGGCCGTTATCGCTGCCAAGGCAAACGCGCCAAACACGCGGGTCAAACTAGCGAGCAGGTGCTCGCCCAGCGACACGCCGGAGAACCCATTTACCACCAGATCACCCAGCCGCTCTACCACCGAGATAGGAGAAGGCAGAAACAACGGTTTAATCCATCCCGCTTCGGTGACCAATGCCCACAGGCAGATAAAACCAATGACAGAAATCACTGAGACAAGCCTCGCGTCCCCCTGCCCCGGCTCACCATAATAATTCGGTGCCTTCTCAGTACGTTTCTTTAGCGCGAGAATAAGCCTTGGGGCTAACGGTAGTTCGCCGTCTTGTCCGACGGTATCTCTGTAGTGTGGCTGTGGTGCTGTTTTTTTGGCAGGCACAACCTCATGCAACATTTCTTGGGCATCACCAGTGACTTTTACTGGGCTCAATACGTTATGGTCAGCATCGATTTGCTCAACGGTATTGTTCATGCTGCAACCTCCGGCTTTTCATCTTGGTGAATGATCGACAGGATTTTTTCCCGCATCTCAATAAAGTCCGGCATCGATTTGACGGCCCGCGCGTCTCGGCACGCCAAAAAGCGGCGGTTGAAATCCAGCTCAAAGCTATGGGTGATCCTTCCGGGACGGGGGGACATGACGATCAGCCTCGAGGCCATAAACAATGCTTCCTCCACACTGTGGGTAATGAAGAACATCATTTTGTTGGTCGCCTGCCAGGCATCAAGCAGCAGCTCCTGCAAGGTTTCACGGGTCAAAGCATCCAACGCCCCCAAAGGCTCATCAAGCAGCAGGATACTGGGATCGTTTGTCAGCGCCCTAGCGATGCCCACCCGCTGCTGCATGCCGCCGGAGAGCTGGTAAACCTTATGCTGGTGGAAATCCTCTAAGCCAACCAATTTGAGGTATTTCGCTGCCCGCTCCAGTCGCTCCTGTTCGGGAACCCCTTGCAGTTTCAAACCAAAAGCGGTGTTTTCAATAACATTTAGCCAGGGGAAAAGCGCATGCTTTTGGAATACCACTCCTCGTTCAGCACCAGGGCCAACAATTTGGTCACCGATATCCCGTCCCATTGTGACCCGTGGTAACCCCTCGACCTCAGAATTACCCAGTGTGAGGTAGCCTGCTGATGGCTGGATGAAACCGGCCATCAAGTTCAGCAATGTCGTTTTACCGCAACCTGAGGCTCCCAATGCAACCACCAAGTCACCCTGCTCGATTTTCAAATTCACACCTGATAACGCGGTCACGGGCTCTCCCCCGTTACGATCATCGTAAACCACAGACACATCATGAATTTCCAGCACTTTATCCTTGTCCATACTTTCCCTCCTTGTTGCCAAGTGGCCGGTTACAGCTCTATTTGCGCGGCATAGCTCGGATTGACGAAAACACTGTAGTCAGGCTGCAAACCAGAGATTTTTTTCTCCTGCAACAGGAACTGAGAGGTCGCCTCCAGCGCTTTTACTGCTCCGCCCTGGGCTTCACAGCCTAACCACTGGCATGACAACTGATCGTCAACAGTTGGGAATTCATAGAGGCTCATAGCCTCGGGGACATTGCTTGCTTTCCCACCGGTAAGCTTTGCTACCGAGACAGCGATTGGGTGGTCAGCCGAAAAGCCTTCTTTGTTTGAACGGTATTCTTCGTCCGTCTTGGCGAGAACGGTTAGGAACTCTGTGACAAAGCCGCTATGGCTTTGGGTAAAGGACTTACTGGCGATCAGCCCGTCAAAGGTCGGCTTGCCCCACGCACTCAGCTGCTTGGAAGTGATCAACACCTCGCCATCTTGCTTAATGGTGCCAAGCGCAGGATCCCAGATAAATGCACCATCAATATCACCCCGCTGCCAGGCGGCTACTATCGCACCGGGCTGCATGTTGACCAGCTTGACATCCTTCTCAGTTAAACCAAATTGCTCCAGCGCGAACAGCATGTGGAAGTGTGTCGTTGAAACAAAAGGAACGCCGAGCGTTTTGCCTTTAAGATCGGAAGGTGAAGAGATACCACTGCCCTTGCGAACGACCAGAGCCTCGGCATCGGCGATGTTTTCCATCACCCATACCAACTCCATATCAATACCGTTACTGGCAGCACTGGCGATGGGACTCGAGCCAGCAACGGTCATATCGACCGCCCCCGAAGCCATTGCCGTTATTGCTCTGGCCCCCGAGTCAAACTTGCGCCACTTGATTGAATAGCCGGTAGCGTCTTCAAACAACTTCTGGTCAATGGCATATTTCATCGGGTTAAACATCCCCTGATAGCCGATAGTTACCTCTTTCGCTGCCATTGCTGGGCTCGATAGCGTTGCTGCCATAACGCCCACCAAAGCTAATTCTTTCATCCCGAAAAATGTCGTGTTACGAGTCATAGTCACTTCCTTTTGTCGATGGATTAGTGATAACACTACGAATCTCGCCTGCCTTTCGGTAGTGCCAGTTCAGAGGTTTATTGGGCCAGATCTGCACCATGGCCATGCTCATAAAGCGTGCAACTCAAAACCCTGAAAAATTCACCATTTACAGGGTGGTATATTGGCTGGATGCGATAAATACGATCAAAAAAGGCTGCCGAAGCAGCCTTATACCTTTTGATGAGATTTATAGGGCCAATTCTGTGAATGCTCTGTCTAGGGCCAATATAATGCTATCGGCTTCATCACGAGTAAGAGTCAGCATCGGGCTCAAACACAGGGTATTGTTATAGAGACGGAATGAGCGGTTCGTCCTGCCGATCAATACCCCGTGCTTGGCACACAGAACGACCACCTGCATAACAACGTTCTCATTTACCGGCTGTTTGGTAACAGGGTCTTCAACCAACTCTAAGCCGAGGAACAAACCCTTACCCCTGACATCACCAATCAGCGGGAAACGAGCCTTGAGCACTTCCAGCTGGGCACGCAGATACTCGCCCATATGGGCGGCATTCTCGACCAGGTTTTCCTGCTCAATGATATTCAAATTTTCCAATGCCGCCGCTGGGCCGGCAGTGCAGCCGCCATAAGTGCTGATATCACGGAAGAAACTCTCGCGCTCGAGCGGCTCTTCGGCAAAGAAATTGAATACCTCTTCAGTCACCACGGTGCAGGATATGGCGGCATAGGCAGAGGCAACCCCCTTTGCCATAGTGACAATATCAGGCTTGATCCCGTAGTGCTGGTAGCCAAACCAAGCGCCTGTTCGGCCTAACCCGCACACCACTTCATCGACATGAAGCAGGATATCGTATTTGCGGCAGATTGCTTCTACAGCAGGCAAATACCCCTCTGGCGGTGTGATCACCCCGCCCCCCGCAGTGATCGGCTCTATCACGACGGCACCCACGGTGTCGGGCCCTTCTTGCAATATCACGTCCTCAAATGCCTTGGCGGCCAACTCACCGTAATTTTCCACATCACCAAACTGACTGCGGTATTCGCAGCAATGGGGGAACTCGACAAACCCCGGAGTAAACGGCCCATACTGGCTTCGACGCTCTTCCTGGCCCGTGGAACTGAGACAGGTAATCGTTGTGCCGTGGTAATCCCGCTCACGGTAAAGGATCTTATGCTTTTTGCCCCCGTATTTTTTTGCTGCTATCTGGCGGACAATTTTATACGCCTTCTCATTAGCTTCCGAACCAGAGTTTGAGAAATACACCTTTCCCATACCTGGCATCAATTCCAGCAGTTTAGCTGCAAATTGCGCCGCAACAGGAGTCGCCGCCGTACCAGCAAAGTAGTTGAGGTTAACCAATTGTTCCTTGATAGCCTCTGCGATGCTCTCGCGCCCATACCCAACATTGACGCACCATACTCCCCCTGATGAGGCATCCAAATACTGATTGCCGTGAATATCCCAGACATAGCTTCCCTCACCACGCACCATCATTGGAACTGTTTGTGTCGCGTGCTGAGTCATATGGTGCCAAACGGTGTCTTTGTCCATCGCCAATAAGTCACTGGCAGTATATTGCTGGCTGTGCAAATGCATATCGATCACTCCCTATTTTTACATACCCCCAAATTAGGCAAGCTTGCTCCTGCGCCATAGCGCCAGTTTGAAATTTTTGTAGGGGCAACAAAGACAGCATAAATGCACCTTTGGCACATATCGTGCTGAAAACAGGGGAGATGTTTTGATATCAAGGATGATGCAATGAAAAGTGAGCACTTAATCCACATTCAATTTTCACCCGAGCGTAGCCTCCAGGAACAAATTCGTGAACACCTACTGGAAAAAATCAATGATGGCTTTTTCAGTGACAAAGCCCTTCCCTCTTGCCGCAAACTAGCAACAATGCTGAGGGTGTCACGCAACACGGTAGTACTGGTTTATGATCGGTTGGTTGATGAGGGTTACCTATTATCCCACCAGCGAAGCGGGTATTTTGTTAATCCGGCCAGCTCATCTCTTCCACCTCTATCTCCTTCTTCGCTGCCCAGTAACGGAGCGCGCCCTGCACAGTTTTGGTACAACCGGATAAAGCCAGAACTCAGTCAACAACGCAATATCGAAAAGCCCAGCGATTGGCAGCAATACCCTTACCCTTTCATTTTCGGCCAACCAGACCATTCGCTATTCCCTCTCAACCATTGGCGCGAGTGTGGCCGACTGGCCCAACGTGCCAGCGTGATCAAAGACTGGATTTCCGACTCAATAGACAGTGACGATCCCGCCCTGGTGAAACAGATCCAAAGCAATGTCCTGAGCAAACGGGGGATCCATGCTAGGCCCGAGCAGATCCTTATCACGATAGGAACCCAAAACTCCCTATACCTGCTGGCAAGCCTCCTCTCCAATGGCACCACAACCATCGGCGTGGAAGATCCCGGTTACCCGGATGCACGTAATATTTTTGCCAGTCACGGGGCCGCTATCCAACCTCTGCCCATCGACCAGCAGGGGTTGACTCTCAACCCCAGCCTATATCGCTGTGACTATGTTTATACGACGCCCAGCCATCAGGTGCCAACCAATGTCACCATGTCCATGGCTAGGCGCAAAGCGCTGTTGGAGGCCGCGGAAAGCCATGATTTGGTGATTATCGAGGACGATTATGACAGTGAAGTCAACCTTATCGCCGAGCCACTTCCCTCCCTGAAAAGCCTCGATGACAGTGGCAGGGTCATTTACGTTGGTAGCCTGTCCAAATCCCTGTCACCCGGTTTGAGGGTTGGCTTTATGGTCGCCGATGAGGCTTTGATCACTGCAGCCAGACAGCTCAGACGCCTGATGTACCGGCATCCTCCCTCCAATAACCAGCGTACCTGCGCACTGTTTATATCGATGGGCTATTACGATACTTACCTGCGCAAACTACGCAGCCATTACAGCGAAAAATGGCAAATCATGCGCCAAAGCATAGAAGCTTACCTGCCACAATGTATAACCAACCAGACGCTCGGAGGGAGTGCTTTCTGGCTAAAGCTCCCCGACGGGGTCTGTGCCCAATCACTCCAGTACCAAGCCAGACAGGCCGGGGTTTTGATTGAAGATGGGGATGTCCATTTTTTAACGCCACATAACCAAAGCCAGGGCTTCATCCGCCTGGGTTTCTTTGCCATCCCGGAAAATAAAATTGAACCTGGGATCCGCAAACTTGCGGAAATTATTGCGCAACTGTCCCCACAAAAATCATGAACTGGCTCTAATCAACCACACTGCTAATTCTTAATCTGAAGCTATGAATGATTGGCAACAGACAAGGATGGCAGTGTGTTTATCTCAGTTAGCATACCTTTAGTGCTCTTTATTGCTGCTTTTATCCGCGGCTATACCGGTTTTGGCTTTTCCGCCATCGCGATTTTGGTGCTTACGCTGTATTACCCAGTCGCAGAAACTGTTCCGGCGGTGTTGCTGATGGATTTGTTGATCAGCTTACCCTTGGTGGCTAAAAGCTGGGACAACACCGATTTTCATGCCCTTCGCCGAATTTTACTGGCGACGATGGCGGGAATACCTGTCGGCCTCGCGTTACTTCATTGGCTGCCAGAACCTAGTTTGCAGCTGTTGGTGCCAGCCACCATTCTCGCAATGGCGCTATTGCCCAAGCTGAACCTTACGCTGGCACAAAAGGCCATTGCCTCACCGGTTTTGTGCGGCGTAATGTCAGGCTGGACAACCAGCGCTGTCTCGTCTGGTGGCGCGCCGGTTGTGATTCACTTGCGCTACAGCGGCCTATCAGCAGGTAAGCAACGAGATACATTGATTTGTTATTTCTTTCTCACGACCTGTATGGCTGTCGGTTTGGGGTATGGGCTAAATAAATCCTTTTCCCTGATACCCGATGCCCCGGTCGCCTTACTGGCCATTTCGCTGATTGGCGTCTTGATTGGCCAACACTTATTTATTCGCAGGCATATTGCCGCCATCCAGCATGGCGCCTATTACCTGCTGATTTCACTCTCGGGCTGGATGCTATTACACGCAGCATGCCAACCTTGGCTTTTAGGTTAAAAGGAGATTAGCCATGGCTCGACCAACCGTCTTTATCACAGGGGCAACCTCAGGTTTTGGGCTTGCTACCGCCCGCTATTTTGCCCAGGAAGGTTACGCGTTAATCATTACCGGGCGCCGGGAAGAGCGCCTCAGAAAACTGGCAGATGAACTCTCTCAATTGGCCCCTGTGCATTTTGCGGCTATGGATGTTCGACATATCGAGCAAGTCCAGCAGACCATCAGCGAACTTCCCTTGCCATTCAAAAACATCGAGGTTTTAGTCAACAACGCCGGCCTAGCCTTAGGGGCATCATCAGCCGATCAAGCCAAACTCAGTGACTGGCATACCATGATTGAAACCAATGTAACCGGCCTTGTTAATGTCACCCATGCCTTGCTGCCAATTCTCAAGCAGCAACCCAAAGCAAGCATCATTAACCTTGCCAGCATTGCGGCCAATTGGGCGTACCCCGGCAGCCATGTTTACGGTGCCAGCAAGGCTTTCGTCGCCCAGTTCAGCCGTAATCTACGCAGTGATTTTGCTGGAACCGGAATTCGGGTTACCAGCTTGGAGCCAGGACTGTCCGAAAGCGAGTTCAGCCTAGTCCGGTTCAACGGCGACCAAGCCAAGTACAACGCCATCTATGAGCAAACCAACCCGCTGCAACCCGAAGACATTGCGGAGATCATTGGCTGGATCGCCCAGCAGCCCGCCCACATCAACATCAATAGCCTTGAAGTCATGCCTACATCGCAAGCCTGGGACAACTTCAAGGTCATCAAACAAAATACAAACAATATTATTGCTTAAAAGGAGTTAACCATGAAAATTGGCGTACCTAAGGAAATCAAAGTCCATGAATACCGTGTCGGCATGACCCCGGCCAGCGTCCGTGAGGTCTGTGCCCAGGGCCATACGGTTTTCGTTGAAAGCACTGCCGGCATGGGCATTGGCTGCTGCGATGAAGAATACAAAAAAGCAGGGGCAGTGATTCTGCCCGATGCCGACGCAGTATTCGAAGCTGCCGAGATGATCGTCAAGGTCAAGGAGCCCTTGGCTGTAGAGCGCGCCCGCCTTCGCCCAGGGCAACTTCTCTTTACCTACCTGCACCTTGCCCCGGATATGGCGCAAACAGAAGACCTGCTTGCCAGTGACGCGGTCTGCATTGCTTATGAGACCGTAACAGGCCCGAACAACAGCCTACCTTTGCTGGCACCAATGTCAGAAGTGGCGGGCCGAATGTCCATCCAGGCTGGTGCCGCCTGCTTGGAGAAATCACAGGGTGGGATCGGTCTGCTGCTAGGCGGTGTTGCCGGTGTTGCCCCAGCTAAAGTGACTATTATTGGTGGCGGCGTGGTTGGATCCAATGCCGCTCAAATGGCGGTTGGCCTCGGCGCTGAAACGACCATTTTGGACAACAACATTGATACCCTGCGTAAACTCAACGTTCAATTTGGCTCAAGCGTGAAAACCGTCTACTCGAACCAGCAGAACCTTGAAGATGCGGTAGTTGGCGCGGATTTAGTCATTGGTGGGGTGCTGATACCTGGCGCCGCAGCGCCTAAGTTGGTCACTGAAGCTATGGTGCAAGCAATGCGCCCAGGCTCGGCCTTGGTTGACGTGGCAATTGATCAGGGGGGCTGTTTTGCCACCTCAAGGGTCACCACCCATGATGAACCCACTTACATTGTTGATGATGTGGTGCATTACTGCGTCGGTAATATGCCAGGAGCTCTCGCCCGTACCTCGGCCTTTGCCCTCAACAATGCGACCCTACCCTATATTCTCCGCCTGGCAAACCTTGGCTACAAGCGCGCCCTGCAGGCCGATCAGCACCTCAAGAATGGCTTGAATGTCATCCACGGCAAGGTGACCAATGAAAGTGTTGCCAATAGCCTGGACTTATCTTTTATCTCCCAAGATAAAGCATTGGCTGTCGCATAAATTAAAAAGGCCGGTAGCGAGTTACGCAACGCTACCGGCCTATTCCCTTTTCTCATACCCCTCCACTTTTATTCGTTTGCCCATGAAAGTGAATTGGCTCAACAATCAACACATCTGTTGATATGCAAGGAATCTAACAATGAGCCATGTTTTCCACCGCCACTGCCATACCCCGCTTCCCACAGTAGTTAGCGGGCATGGGATATACCTGTCCGACAGCGACGGAAAGCTATACCTCGATGGCTGCGGCGGTGCCGCCGTCTCTAATTTGGGCCATAACCACCAGCGGGTAAAAGCCGCAATCGCCCAACAACTTGGGGCTATTCCCTACGCCCATTCCGGTTTTTTCACCAGCAATAGCAGTGAGCAACTCGCCAAACGACTGGCAGAACTCGCACCCGATGCTTTGAAACACACTTACTTTGTCAGCGGCGGCTCCGAAGCGGTAGAAGCGGCGCTGAAAATGGCGCGGCAATACTTTGTCGAGAAGGGAAAGCCGCAGAAAAGCCAGTTCATCGCCCGGCGCCAGAGCTATCACGGCAATACCCTCGGTGCACTTTCGGTCGGCGGCAACGAATGGCGGCGCGAACCTTTCAGGCCGATACTCTCGGCAGCCCACCATATCGCCCCTTGCTATGCCTACCGTGATCAGCAGCCGGGAGAATCAGAGCTGGCCTACAGCATGAGGGTAGCGAATGAGCTAGAGCAAAAGATCCTTGAGCTGGGAGCCGACAACGTAATGGCATTCATTGCCGAGCCCGTGGTCGGTGCAACCGCTGGGGCCCTGCCTGCTACTGAAGGCTATTTCAAGCGGATCAGGGAGATTTGCGACACCTATGATGTATTACTGATCCTTGATGAAGTGATGTGCGGTATCGGTCGGACCGGCACCTTTTTCGCCTTTGAGCAGGAAGTTATCGTGCCTGATATTGTCACTGTCGCCAAAGGGCTTGGCGCAGGCTACCAGCCTATCGGTGCAACTATTGTCCATGACGATATCTACCAGGCGATCGCCTCAGGATCTGGCTTCTTCCAACATGGTCACACTTTTATGGGTCACCCGATGGCGTGTGCAGCGGCCCTGGCAACTATCGATACCATTATCGAAGACAGCCTACTCGACAAGGTCAGGCTGCGTGGTAAGCAACTTTTGTCAAAGCTCAACGACACACTTGGGCCACTGCCCTATGTCGGCGATATCCGTGGGAAGGGCTTGTTTATTGGTATTGAGTTAGTCGCAAACAAACAGTCGAAAGCCCCCCTTCCCAGCTGTTCGCAGGCCCACGAAGCCATTAAAACAGTCGCCATGAACAACGGGCTGATGTGCTACCCCATGGCTGGGACAATCGACGGTAAAGCCGGCCACCATATTTTGTTGGCACCGCCTTTCATTATTGAAGAACACCAGCTTGATGAGCTGGTCAGCAAATTACACGCCTCACTGCTCCAGGCTTCGGCACAATGGATGTAGGGGTTTAGGGGTTTAGCGGCTATGGGCTGTGGTAAAGCAATCACATAAAAGGAGAAAACAAATGCAGCAAACACCGTCAGTCGTTCAATCGGCCATTATTGTGGCTCCCAACGGGGCAAGGAAAACCAAAACCGATCACCCTGCCCTACCAATGAAGCAGCAGGAAATCATTGATGAGGTTATCGCCTGCCGCGACGCGGGGGCGGCCATGGTGCACCTCCATGCCAGGGATAAAAGCGGCAAACACTCCTTGGAGATCGAAGATAACCTCCACCTATACCATGGCCTCAAAGCACGGGTTGGTGAGAGTATTATTGTCCAGCTGACCACCGAAGCCATCGGGCAATATTCCCCCGCCCAACAAATGGCCTTGATCAATGAGGTCAGGCCGGAAGCGGCTTCTTTGGCTCTGAGCGAGTTGCTCGCCGACGGTTACGGCCCAGATACAGCACTGCTAGATAAGGCGAGCGCCTTTTTTCACCATGTTGCTGAACAGGGGATCATCGCCCAGTACATTCTCTACAGCCCGCGAGATCTCGAGCGTTATTTTACCCTGCTGGATCAAGGGCTGCTGCCAACAAGCAACCACCACTTACTGCTGGTGCTCGGTCGCTACGACAAACACCAAACCGCCTCGCCGCAAGATCTGCCACCTTTTTTACAGGAGCGTCTGTTCAGCCATGGCAAGCGCTGGGCTGTCTGCGCGTTCGGAAAATATGAACACCTTTGCCTGACAGCGTCTATGATTATGGGTGGAGATATTCGAGTTGGCTTTGAAAATAATCATGTTAATCATCTAGGTACATTAGCCTCAAGCAACGCACAACAAGTGGCTAACCTTGCCGAAACCGCCAAGCAACTTGGTCTGGCGCCCCTTGACGCTTACTATTTTCGCCAGCTCCTCACTGCCTAGCCAGAAGCAGTAAACATTGGCTTTGCTTTTTGTGTAACACTCATCATAAAGGGAATTTTATGGGATCTATCAACAAGCTTCTTGCCTACACCAGTGCCGCCGTTCTACTGGGTACCTCGACACTATCTTTTGCCGAAAGCCGTTTTGTCACCATAGGTACCGGAGGCGTGACAGGAGTATATTACCCAACGGGTGGGGCAATCTGCCGCTTGGTCAATAAAGACAGAAAAGATCACAATATCCGCTGCTCGGTCGAAAGTACCGGTGGTTCTATCTACAACATCAATACTATCCGTGCTGGCGAGCTTGATTTAGGTATCGCCCAGTCTGACTGGCAATACCACGCCTACAACGGCACCAGCAAATTTGCCGATAACGGGGCATACAAAAATCTGCGAGCTGTGTTCTCCATCCACCCAGAGCCGTTTACCATTGTTGCCCGTGCTGACTCGGGGATCAAAACCTTCGAAGATCTCAAGGGCAAGCGCGTCAATATCGGCAACCCAGGTTCTGGCCAGCGCGGCACCATGGAAGTGCTGATGGACAGGTACGGCTGGACAATGAAAGACTTCAAACTGGCCTCTGAGCTAAAAGCCTCCGAACAATCCAAAGCACTGTGTGACAACAAAATTGATGCCATGATTTATACCGTTGGCCACCCTAGCGGCGCCATCAAAGAAGCCACCACATCTTGCGATAGCAAAATCATTACCGTTGCCGGCGACAAGGTTAACAAGCTAATCGAGGACAACAGCTTCTACCGTGTGGCGACAGTGCCAGGCGGTATGTACAAGGGGAATGCGATTGATGTCACTACCTTTGGAGTCGGTGCCACCTTTGTTTCTTCAACGTCAGTGCCGGACGATGTGGTGTACAGCATCGTCAAATCGGTATTCGAAAACTTCGATGACTTCAAGAGACTTCACCCTGCCTTTGCTCACTTGAAAAAAGAAGAGATGATCAGAGACGGCCTTTCTGCCCCGCTACATCCGGGTGCAGCAAAATACTACAAAGAAGTTGGCTTGATGTAATTTGATTATCAGCATGTCATGCTTGAACCAAAAAAGAGCGCATATGCGCTCTTTTTTATGGCTTAAACCTATCCAAGCGGAGACTCATCAAAGACTCATAATCTTCTTGAACTCTTCTTCGCTGTATTTTTTCTCGGTGCTCTTGGTTAGATCCGTCATCATCTTGTAGCGGATCTCTGTTGCCATGCTCAAGGTACGCTGCAGCTGGCCGTAAGAGAAATCAGACGCCATTTCTACCGCTGTCGCCTTGTCCTGGTTGTACATATCTTTGAGCAGCATATCCATGTTGCTGACTTGCTTGTACAACTTGCTCTCTTCCTTATCCCAAGTTGCTTTCAACATTGGCAGGTACTTATCCGGATTGGCGGTTGCCAATGCCGTCAGGCTGCGGAACTGCCAGTAAGCCGAGTCATCACTGTAGGTATCAGTCCCGACCGTATAAGGCACTGGGTACTCTTGCAGACTGGTATAGAGCGGAACCAACACCGACTCAGACAGCACACCGTAACTCTGCCAGATGATCCCCTGGAACTCTTCAGGCATGTCCGGGCGAAGCTGAATAATATGCGATTCAAGCTGGCGCTCTACCCGAATAGGCCGCTCACCCTTCTCTGCCAGCTCGGTGCCTTCATAGGTCGAGCTCAGTACGCTGGCCACATCCTTGACCGAGATTTTGTCATCGGGCCTCATGAACAGCGGGTACTGCTGCTCACGGGTGTCCTGTACCTGCGAAGGTGTCAGCATCGCCTGCCCCAACCACTCGCGGTCAACATTATAGGTATCACCAATGACCCCAAAGGCCTTGGCAAAATTGAATGAACGAGCATCGGGTTTATCCAGCAATTTATGCTGTTTAACAAACTGCAGCAGCCCTTTGGAGTGCATTACATCCGGTGCATCCAGGTCGACACCGTGGATCCGCAAGCCATTGGCAATCATCGCATAGCTGTCATCCGGCACTTTCACCGCAATCCAGTGATGCCCCGAGCCGATTTCGAACAGCCATGCTTCATTAATATCGGCAATGTACAGGCTGTTACCTTCGCCAGCGCCGTACTCTTCAATGTAGTGGCCAAGCAGCTCGACGCCTTGTTTGGCGGTTTTCACCTGCGGCAGGATCAGGGTCGGGATCACCGCTTCGATGATCCCCGGCTTCACCAAAGGATCGGCCTTGGCGGCTTTTTCGTTAACCTCGGCACTGGTGGTCGCAGAAACTGCAACATTGTACTGGTTGATACCGCGCTCTTCGTAATACTTGCCGTCTTTGTCGACCGTTAGCGCATCCCAATCCGGTATTGCCGAGTAGGCATAAAACTGGGTAGGCATAGGCACAACCAACCCATTGCCCAAGGTCCAATCGCCCTGTTCGTTGATTTGCTGCGGGCGGTAGGCGAGGTATTTATTCCAGTTATTAATACCAAAGTCTTCGTTGCGGGCAATCATGATACTGCCATCGACCGATGCGCCTTTACCGACAATCAATCCCGTACAGGCATTGGCACTCATACTCAGTGCAGACAGCACAGCCGCACTCAACAGCGTAACAGACAATTTCGTCATCGTATCTCTCCTATGGTGTTAACACCTATTGAGGAAGTGAAATATTATTCATTTATTCTTTTTATTTCGATTAAATTAGCACAATGATCGACTAACAAATCAAAAAGCAGTGTAAACACAAACAGGGAGAATGTTTGCTGATAAGATCACGAATAAGGATTTACGAGAAAATTAATGCTAGGAAGCATGACCTTGGCTGCTGGCCATCATTTCAGTGAGCCACTGGGTAAATACACACACCTTGCGGGCATGGCGTTTATAGTGAGGCACAATAATGTAATAGCCATAATGACTGGCCATCATTGATTTGAGTGGGTTGAATAGCTCAGATGTGTTGATGATTAAGTCATCGACCATAAAATCAGGTAACAATGCCAGCCCCTGCTGGTTTTTCACCGCTTCCAGCGACATATAGAAATGCTCGAACCCAACCCCATAAAATTCCATCGGGTAGGCAATCTTGTGGTGGATTCTGAACTGCTCCCACAACTGCGGCCGGGTAACCTGGGGCAGGAATACATGCTTTGCCAGATCATCAATTTCCCTAATTGGCTGCTGACGCAATAACGCTGCCGAAGCCACCAGCCTTAGGTTTTCTCTGCACAACAAGGTGGCATTGTCGTAGTGCTTGGCCAACGGCAG
The DNA here is from genome assembly GCF_003025515.1 of Photobacterium gaetbulicola. Lineage (NCBI taxonomy): Bacteria > Pseudomonadati > Pseudomonadota > Gammaproteobacteria > Vibrionales > Vibrionaceae > Photobacterium > Photobacterium gaetbulicola. The sequence goes on from NZ_PYME01000003.1 coordinate 34,154, forward strand.
GCAACGAATAACAATGTCATTATCACCGCTGATATCATGCACAAGCCCGTCCCCCGTTTTGAGCTGCACCTGAAGGTGGGGAAAAGCTCGGACAAAGCCGTTTATCCGCGGAATCAGCCAAAGGCTAGCAAATGAAGGGGACACATTGACCGTCAGCACCTCCTCAACCTGATCGAGCTGGCGCAAACCCGCCGTGGCGTTTTGCAGCGCTTCCAAGGCTTCGACGATTTGCGGTAAATAGCGCAGCCCTATGCGGGTGAGCCGAATTCCATTGAGGTGCCGCTCGAACAAAGGCTGCCCCAGCTGTTGTTCCAGCAGGGAAATCTGTTTACTCACAGCCCCTTGGGTGAGCGAGAGCTCCCTGGCGGCTTTGGAAAAGCTCAAATGATTCGCCACAGCGATGAAAGTTCTAAGCGCCCTTATCGAAGGGAGCTCTTTCATATTTAACACAGCCGCACCTTACCCCGTTGACAATTGAAATCTAATTTATGCTTTACCTCATCGAGGTTCAATAATAATCAAGCACATCCGCGATACGAAATTGAGCCAGCGAAGTGCTTTGCAGAAAAAAGGAGCCCAAAAGGCTCCTCTCTTGTCGTTACTCAAATAACAAGTGGGCTTTCTCCAACGCATCGATATCATCACTGCAGATCAGCTCTCTCAAGGCGTCGAACTTGCTCTCGGGCCATTCGTAGATGTTCAGGGCCAGCAAACGCGCGATGGTCGCTGGCTCAAACCGTTTACGGATAGTTTTCGCAGGACTGCCGCCGACAATAGTATAGGGCTCGACATCTTTGGTGATCACGCTATTGGCAGCGACAATCGCCCCTTCGCCAATGGTAACGCCAGGCATGATCATCGCGCGCATGCCAATCCAGCAACCATCCCCAAGGTGGGTGTCCCCTTTTGATTGGTAGGCTTCGTCAATCTTGTCCATGAACGGGTAAAGCGAAAACCAATCGGCACGGTGGGTATGGTTACCCCCCATCAGTATCACCGCTTCGGCACCGATACAGACATAGTCGCCAATATAGAGTTTGTCGATTTCCCAGCGAGGTTCACGGTGACAGGTTTGCTCATCGCCGTGGAGGTAACGCACCACAGAACGCTCGAACCCATTATCGTAAGCATCGCTGTAATAGCTATGGCTGCCTTTGATGATAATGTTTTTGTTTTTGACGGTTTCATGGAGCATTTCCATTTTCGTCCAGTGCTTGTTGCCCATCATTGCTCAGTTCTCTTTGAAACAGGAAAAACAGTAACCGATGAAAAGCAGTTCGAGAGCCACAGCCAAATGTTCGCACCGGCCGTGATGGCAGCAAACAGAAATGTATCAGTGGGGTGGCCTCGCTTTTTTCGTCGGCAGTAATAATTGAAGTTATTTACTGCCTGCACTAGGCGATATGGGGCTGCTTGAGATATGCAATTTTAGCAACGAAGACGCATGAGCGCTTGCGGGTAAGCTTAGTCATTTTGTGCACCTCCGTTATTTATTGGTGTTGAATTTAAACGATAGCGGCTATCTTAGCGATAGACCGCTCTCGGTCAACCCCATGGTGATCAGTGTTCAGGAAAACTAACGTTACCTATATGGAGCATTGTTTAATCAAACAGCTCGATCACCAGCTTATTATTCCTGATCACCAAGTTGGGCTCGGCCGATTTGATCAATGCTTCCTGCACCTTGGAACTATCCAGCTTATACACCGGCTGCTTCGATAGCGCATAGCCAATCATGGAAACCGCTGGCTTCAATAGCTTTTTCACCTCGGGCGGCAGTTGCTGGCTGCTCTCATCAAAGCGTTCCAAGCGCAGGGATTTCAAATACACTTCCCCGCTCTCTTTGTCATATTCAGGGACAGCACTGAACTCGACATCCAGATCCAATCCCATGCTCTGCATACTGAGCATCTGGACCTGCGCATTGGTACTGGCAAACACAGAGACTCGGTCGGCATCGGCCCGGCCTATTTTTACTTCGAGATCCTCAACCGCAACCTGGGCATACATGACATTTTCAACCCCAACCGATTGCTCCAGGCTGACCGAGTCTTGCAGGTAGTTTGTCATATCTTGCTCTGAAATGCTGTAACTGGCACAGCCCCCAAGCACCGCAGCAGCAAATGCCACAGTCAGTATTTTGGCTTTTGTTCTTATCATCTTTCACTACTCTTCACTGTCTACCTTTCTATTGTTAGCACACCAACAGAAAAGTATTGCAGACCTATCTACATCACCATGTGACCTAGTTACAGGTTCTTTGTTTGGCTGCCATCAATACACTATTTCTGGCCGCATCAAGTCATGGTGGTGTCAGTATTCCATGACGCCCGGCAAGATCAAAAAAGCCAGCAGTCTTTTGCTGGCTTTACACTCAAAAGGAATAAAACGCGACCCAGTTACATTTGAGCGAGCTGCGTCTTCCTTTCCTTGTTTACCACGCAGAAGTTACCGCGCTTGGTGCGGCACTTGGAACAGCGCTCACACTCGACAGGCGCTCTGTCCCCGTCTTTCCATCGCTTGATCAAGCGTGGTTCGGAAAGCAAAGGGCGTGACAGTGCGAAATATTGAATATTGGTGTTCTGTGCAATCTGTTCAATCGCCGCAATATCCGTTAGGCCGCCGACAGTAATAACCGGCACACTGACTTCCTGGCTGATCGCATGACCGTATTCATGGAAATACCCTTCTTCCTGGATGGTATACCCATCGAAAGACTGGCCAATCATGGTGTTTGCCTTGCCGTGGATATTGCCCGAAATGATAATGGCATCAACGCCGACTTCCTCGAGTTTTCGGCAAACGGTGCGAGTATCATCGAAGGTCAAACCGCCTTCAAAAAACTCGGTCGCCGTCAGTTTCACTAGGATTGGGAAATCGTCACCGACTAACTTCCTGGTCTCAGCGTAGATCTCCATCAAAAAGCGCATGCGGTTTGCCAAGCTGCCGCCGTACTCGTCTTCACGGCGGTTGTAGTAAGGGCTGAGGAACTGGTTGATCAGGTAAGTATGGGCGGCGTGGATTTCAACCCCGTCAAACCCTGACTTTTGCGCCCGCAGGCTGGCTTCGGCAAACGCCCTGACGATGTAATCAATGTCTTCTTTGGTCATTGCCTTGCCCAGTGTTTGGGTGCCTTTTTCCGGCACTTCACTTGGCGCAAAGATCACCCGCTCGCCGAGGTTAAAAGTGGTCTTGGTGCCGCCGTAGGCCAGCTGCATGACGATTTTAGAGTCATTGCGATGGACCAGTTCGGTCAGCGTTTTGTATTCATCGATAAAGGAATCGTTGTAGATCCCCATCATGCCTGCATTGGGCTTTTCTTCTGCGACAATGTTGGCATACCCCGTTACAATCAGGCCGACTTCACCTTGCGCAAGCTCTTCATAGATAGCGTAAAGCTTATCCGTCATATGGCCATCTTCTGTCGCCATATTTTCCCACGTCGCGCTGCGCATAAAGCGGTTCTTCAATACCATGCTGCCAATGCGGGTTTCAGTAAACAAAGTGCTCAAGTCCAATCCTCTTAAAGTGGTACGTACTAGCTATCAACACCAGAATGGGCAAGGTGATGAGGGGAGCAGATACTACAGAGGATCCTGCTGGTAGAACTTAATCTAGATTAAGGTAAACCCAAGTTATGGCACTTTACGCCGAGCCGCGGATGATCAGCTCGGGGGCCAACACCACTTTCTCTATCGCCAATTCGCTGGCTTTCATTTTCTGCACCAAACGCTTGCCGGCTTGATCGCCGATATCATTGGCCGTCGAAGACATGAAAGTCAGCGGAGGGTGGGTAAGTTCTGCCTCGGCCACATCATCAAAACCAATCAGGGCAACTTGCTGGCCGATATAATTATCACGCCCGACAGTGCGGTTGGCACGCTCGACACCGTAAACCGCCCCCAGGGCCGTCGCCGGGCGATGGCACAAAATAGCGGTGATCTTCGGATGTTGGGTCAGCAGTTCTTGAACGGTACTAGCCGCCGCCTTCTGGCTGCCCTCGCATTCGACAATCCACTCGCTTTTAAACGGCAACCCATATTGGATAAGAGTGGTGCAATAGCCCCCAATGCGCTCGGCGCGGGTCAGTGAGTCCCCTTGCCCACCGACATAGGCAATGTGCCTGTGCCCCTGCTCCACGAGGTGCTGGGTGGCTCGCTTGGCCGCCAAGGTATTATCGGGTACCACATAATCAATATCATCGTTCACCGTCGCCCTGGCTACGCAAACCGCAGGGACTTCGGCCTGCGCCAGCATATCAATCACCCGCTGGCTCGCTCCTCGCAGCGGGCTAAATGCCACCCCGGCAACCCCCTGCTGGATCATCGATTGCACACATTTCTCAAGCCGCTCTGGTGAATCGCCGCATTGGGCGAGAAATAGCATAAAGCCATGTTTTTCGAGGATCTGGCTAAATCCAGCGGTGATCTCGGTATAGAAGGGATCGGTAATATCTTTCAGTACCAAACCGACCAGGTTGGACTGGTTAGAGCGCAGGTTTGCGGCCGCTTTGTTGCGTACATAGCCCAAGGCCTTGATGGCCTCATTGACCTTGTTAATCGTGGCCTCGGAGATCCGTCCTTTGTTGCCAAGGACAAGAGACACGGTCGATACCGACACTCCCGCATACTCAGCAACATCTGTAATTTTTACTTTTCTTTGGCTCATTGGCAGTACGTATCCATTTGCGAGAGCCCAAGCATATTACATGCAAGTAAAACGTTCTATCGAGCTTTTCACACTTTTATCTCGATCACAGTTTAAATCACCCGCAGAAAGCGGTGTGGATTTCGTGATCAAACCAGCGAAATCAACTGATAAAACGTTTTATCCTATTTGCGTTAATACATTCAGCACGTTGATGCACAGGCGAAAGCGTCTCTGCACCAGCGTTTTTTTACAAAAGTTTGATAAAACGTTTTATCAACTCTACCTACAACAAGAATAAGGTTAGGGGTTACCCACTATGTCCAACACATCAAAGAAAACAACCTTATGGGAGTTTTTCCAAAGCCTCGGGAAAACCTTCATGCTGCCGGTCGCCTTGCTGGCATTCTCCGGTATTTTGCTCGGTGTCGGCAGCTCGCTTTCGAGCAGCGCGGTAAAAGAGAGCATCCCGTTTCTGGATTTCATGCCACTGCAGCTACTGTTCATGTGGATGACCAAGATCGGCCTGGTCGCCTTTATCTACCTGCCAATCATGTTCGCAGTTGCCATCCCGCTTGGCTTGGCGCGTGAAGAGAAAGGGGTGGCGGCTTTCGCCGGTTTCGTTGGTTACGCGGCACTGAACCTCTCCATCAACTTCTACCTCACCGTTGCCGGCGTGCTGGGCAATGCCGAGCAGGAAGCGGCCTACGGCGTGAAATCGATCATCGGTATCGACTCTATCGACACCGGTATCTTGGGTGCGGTGATTGTCGGTATTATCGTGGCGAAACTGCATGCCCGCTTCTACACCTACAAGATGCCGGATGCCCTGGCCTTCTTCGGCGGCGCCCGCTTTGTCCCTATCATCACCACGGGTGTGGTTGCCTGTGTGGTCGGTGGTATCACCGAGCCGCTTGAATTCCTATTCCTGTTCGTGGCACCGGCTCTGTACCTGATCCACGCAGTGCTAACCGGTCTAGGTTTCATGGTCATGGGTCTGCTGGACGTGACTATCGGTAATACCGACGGTAACATCATCGACTTCTTCATCTTCGGTATCCTCCAGGGCACGGCAACAAAATGGTACTTGGTGCCCGTTGTAGCCGGGATCTGGTTTGCGGTTTACTACTCGGTGTTTCGTTTTGCCATCACCCGCTTCAACCTGAAAACACCAGGTCGCGAAGTCGAAAGTGCCGAGCAGATTGCCTCTGCAGTGACCGGTGAGAAAACCACAGGCTACAAGGGGGATATCATCCTCAATGCCCTGGGCGGTGCCGATAACATCGAATCACTGGATAACTGCATCACCCGCCTGCGCTTGTCGGTGAAAGATATGGCGCTGGTTAATGATGCCGTGCTCAAAGCCAATGGCGCATTGGGTGTTGTCAAACTTGATGCCCACAACCTTCAGGTAGTGATTGGCCCTCAAGTTCACTTGGTGAAAAACGAAATCCAGAGCCTGATGCCGGCTTAATCACCCGCCACAACTATCTAGTGGCACAAATTGTACCTGCGGGGAGCCCACTCCCCGCACGGTATAAGACTGCGCTTTACCTTCTAGAGTGCAGTCTTATCCGTTGTTTTGCGAGGCACCCATGTTTGATTTTTCCACTCCCGTTAACCGCTACGGCACATACTGCACCCAGTGGGACTATGTCCAAGACCGTTTTGGTGCAGCCGATTTACTGCCCTTTACCATCTCCGACATGGATTTCGAAACAGCCCCCTGTATCCAGCGCGCCTTGCAGCAACGTCTGGCCCATGGCGTATTGGGGTACAGCCGCTGGAACCACGATGACTTCAAGCAGGCTATTGCCGGCTGGTTTGCCAAACGCTACCAGGCTGAGCTTGATCCTCAATCGCTCGTCTACGGCCCTTCGGTGATCTACATTATTGCCCAGCTTATTACCCTGTGGAGCCAGCCTGGTGAGGGGGTGTTGGTCCATACCCCGGCCTACGATGCGTTTGGCAACATGCTCAAGGCCAACCAGCGGAAATTGCTGGCTAGCCCGCTACTCAAAACCGAGCAAGGGTACGAGATAGACTGGCCGCAGTTCGAGCAGCAAGCGGCGCGTGAAGAATGCAAAATCCTGCTGCTTTGCAGCCCGCACAACCCAACGGGAAGAGTCTGGCGCCGTGACGAGCTGGAACGAATGGCCAAGCTCTGCCAACGCCACGGTGTCAAAGTCATTTCCGATGACATCCACATGGATATGGCCTACGCCGGCTACTTACCATGGTCTGGCGTTGCCACTGGCAACGATTGGGCGCTGGTAAGCTCGGGCTCGAAGTCATTCAATATTCCGGCACTAAACGGTGCCTATGCCTTTATCCCGGAGTCGCAATCGCGTGAACAGTACCTGCAGCTACTCAAGGCCGCACACGGCCTGTCCTCCCCTTCGATCTTGGGCGTTATCGCCCATATTGCCGCTTACCAGCAAGGCGGTGAATGGCTCGATGCTCTCAGGGATTACCTGCAGCAGAACTTGAAAACGGTAGCAGAGCGGCTCAACCACGCTTACCCCGCCATCAACTACCGCGTGCCGGAAGGGACCTACTTGGCCTGGATCGATCTCAACCCACTGAACATCGATATGGATGCCCTGCAACGGATCCTTATCCACGACCACAAGGTCGCCATCATGCGCGGTGATACCTATGGTGAAGAAGGCAAGGGCTATATTCGCTTGAATGTCGGCTGCCCGCGAAGCAAGGTGGAGGCAGGCCTAGATGCACTGATCGCCGCCATCAGGCAACTCCAAGACTAGCCAGTAAAGATAGCGATGCCAGATACAACGGCGTCGCTATCTGACAATTTGCATTCAGTAACACTATGGTGATAGTGACTAACTATTCATTTTGATAACCTAATCACTAACAGTAAGCGATTGAGGTTACATGGAATGGTTCTCTCCCTGCTATGCATTGTTTTTGGTCTGCTGACCCTATTGGCGCTCAAAGAAAGTGGGCAGTACCGCCAACTGTATGCCGCCTGCGCTATTATCACCTTTCTCGTTACCGGCTTTTTTCTGTTCGAACACCTGCAAGATGAAAAGCGCCTCAGGGCCCTTCCCCCTTCTCCGCCCCAGTTTGCGTTTCAAGCCAATCAAGCCGATGAGTCCCTCACCCCCGACGGGGATAATTTTAGTTATGAAGATCTCGAAGCGATCGCTGTCGAGCTTGCCCGCCAGTTGAAGGAATCCGAAGGCCACATCCAGCATCTTCATCAGCGACTTGAAGCCAAGCGGCAATTTATCTTGGAAAACTGGGAAGATAAAGCGACTCCCGATTTTTTGCACCATTAGGAGATTGAGACATAAGGCCTATATATTCCACATTGAACATATTACGTCCCCCTTTACCTATGATTAAATGTAGCGAAAACCCAAAAAGAAATTTTGATACACAAAAAAGGAGATATTAATAAAATATCAAACATTCCCTTAGCTTTGAAATGATTTAACACTTATAGCGCAATATTTATCAAGCTTAAAAATTGTCTGACAAAAACACAAACAAACCTCACCAGCCTTTATTCAACGTCACTCCAAGAACATCAAAATAAATTTAACCAACAAGGCCACATAGCATAATAAATTTATATTTCCCTTAACGGCATCTTAACAGTCATATTTCTAACAATTTTATTTTGTTATTTAATCAGAAAATTAAATGATTCATTTTTATTTTTAATTACTAATTGCTCGTTAACCTCTGGTGCAGGTTTCTCGGGTGATTATCGTCTTGACTTTAGCAGAGAAGAATATTGTCTCTATAATAACTGTCTCACTGCCAGCGATAGAGATACCCACATCTACTATGGTTTTGGTTCCAGACATTCAGTAAGTAAATGTGCCGTTTGTTAAAAGCACGCATCACTTCAACATAGGAGAAGCATATATTGATTTAGACCAACTCCGGTTAAACTTTGGTATAACCTTTTGACTCATAACGTTGTTATGAGCATACGACACTCTTGAATTTGTATAACTTAGTATTCCTAGCAGTGCCATTTGGCAGCCCCCGCTATTACATGCGGGGGACTTTTTAGCAACAAATTTATTCATATAACTTTAGGCTCATTAGTCGCTCTTATTGACGAAAGGTTTGCATCGCTTCTTATACCCAAAGAATAGATATGCATGAGATAAACAATAAATAGAGAAACCGATGTCTCGGACAATTTTTATATTGCAGCCAAGTCGTTTTTTAAAATTACAATTGGTTATAACCAATATAACTATACTTATTAGCTTTCTTATATTAGCGATTGGAATTGGAACACCGATAGGAACTTTGGGTGGTTTTATATTCGCTATTGCTAGCATCTATAGAGTTATTATTGGCGTTTATAAATTCTATAAATATGAAAAAAGGAATTGTCGCTATAACTAGCCTTTTACCAAAAAAGGCAACACAGCAGAGTTTAAATATACCAGTGGAATACCTCTGATTGAAGGTAGAGGTCACTTATTGCCATTAGGGATATGCCACCTGATCTCATCACTCCTGGTGTTCCCGACTAGTTAATATTACAACCAAAGAGACGAGTAAAATGAAAAGAACCCTATTATCGATAGCCGTTGCTGCCACCTCGTGCGTGGCAGTGGCTGATTATGACTCATTAGATTACACCGGAAAGCCAGCAACCAAGCATACCATCGTGGCCAACAATGCGTTGGACAAAACCCTCCCATGGCACGACACTGCAGCCTTTGAGCGCTCCGAGCGCGGTTTAATTGCCGCTTTTGGCGATCATAGTGCCGCTGAACTGCGAAATTCACGCGGTTACCTGGAAGTCGACGACGTTCGCCGCGATCGGCCTGACACGGTAAACCCGTCGCTCTGGCGCCAGGGAGCGATGAACTATGCCTCGGGCGGCCTGTATGAGGTAACTGACGGTGTATACCAAATCCGTGGTGCCGATCTTTCCAACATGACCATATACCGCTCTGATAACGGTTATATTATCCATGACCCGCTAATCACAAGGGAAGCCGCTACGGCGGCTTGGGATTTTGCTAAAAAACACCTACCGCCAATCAATGGTAATCACACAATTACCGGCGTGATCTACTCCCATACTCACCCGGATCACTACGGTGGTGTTCGTGGCTTGTTTGAGGATGGTCAGTTGCCCGAAGGCGTCGAAATCTATGCCCCTAAAGACTTCATGGAAGAGCTGCTCAGCGAAGGGCTGCTGGCTGGCAACGCCATGGGCCGTCGCGCTCAGTACCAATACGGTAATACCTTGCCCGACTCTGCTTACGGCGTAGTCGACAATGCCCTCGGCATGGGTACCACCAAAGGGGAAATCACCCTGATCCCGCCGACGGTGATCATTGAGGATCGTGAAGAAACCGTCGTAATTGATGGGTTGGAGATGCTATTCATCAATATGCCAGGCGCCGAAGCGCCAACCGAGATGATCAATTATGTGCCAGCCTATAACGCGTTAAACACCGCCGAACTCACCTATGACGGCCAGCACAACATTTATACCTTCCGAGGCGCACAAACACGTGACTCACTGGCCTGGACCAAATACCTGTCCGAAATAAAGCACCGATTTGCCGATAATATCGACAATATTCATGCCGCACACTCGGCCCCGGTCTGGAACAACCCGGAGACAGAGGTCAATGAGATCGCAGATTACCTAACGATGCAGCGTGACAATTATGGCTTTATCCATAACCAGACGCTTCGCCTTGCTAACCAAGGAGTGAAGATCAATGACATCGGCCGCGCGGTTGAAGCCATTGTCCCGGAGTCACAGCAGCAAAACTGGGCAAGTCGCGGCTACCATGGCTCCTACTCCCACAACGCCCGAGGGGTCATCAACCTGTATTTGGGCTACCACGACATGAACCCGACCAACATTAACCCTTTGACCAATGTCGATCGCTCGTGTCTGTACGTACAAACAGCGGGAGCTGACACAATGTACAAGCAAGCTCAGCATCACTTCAATCAGGGGGCCTACCAAGAAGCCTCGACCTTATTGAATGACATCGTAAATTGTGAACCTACCAATATCGAAGCACGGGAGTTACTGGCGGATAGCTGGGAACAGCAAGGGTATCAGTCCGAGACCATGGCATGGCGAAACTCCTACTTGCAAGGCGCTTCGGAGCTGCGTACCAATCATATTCCAGAAGCATTGAAGGCGGTTTCGCCTGATATTATGTCACAAATGACGACGGCAGGATTCCTGGACTTCATGGCCGTTTCTATCGATGCCAGCAAAGTACCGGCCGATATGGCGTTCAACTTTAATATTGTTCACCCTGAAGTAAGCGAGGTCTACTACGTTGAGTTTAGCAATGCCAACCTCGCACCGCTTAAAGTCGAAACTGCTGTGAGTGAGGCTGACCTAACGCTTTCCATTGCGCGTAACGACTTGATTGCGGTTATCACGGGACAGGCATCGCTCGAACAGCTCATCGATAGCCAAAAAGCCAAAGTAGACGGTGATACCTCAATCCTCAGTCAGTTAAAAAGTGTATCGGTAGAATTTAAACAAGATTTTGAAATCGTTCCAATCATGAACTAATCGCTTCGGGGGAGTGCGCCTACAAACTGTTGCGGACTCCCCATCTTTCAAGGTGGTAATATTTTATGGTGAAGTTTATAAACCGTAATACACTCGAATTTATCCGCGAAACAAACATTCTAAGCAAACGACATGAACACGCGTTAATCAATATTTATATGATTCGTGCCAAATGTCACCTATGCGAGAAAATTCACTCTATTCCCAGTTGCGACTTTTATTATGCCTGTTGCGATAATGGCTGTAAAAACGGTAAACCAAAATGACATTGAATAGCAAAAAGTTATTTATCCTTACAATGACTTCTCTGTTTTCTTTTTCTTCAATTGCTTCACAAAGCTCAGAAGCATTACAAGACATGTCCGATCCCATGGCTGTATTTTCTCAATTCGGTGCGGGATATGGTGACAAAGGCATAAATCTAATGTTTGGCCATGCCTATGATACTGGCATCGCCAACAAAAAAGCGATGCACATCTTTGAAGCAAAGGGGATTGGTGGCGAAGCACTAGGGTGGCGTGATGATAATAACAACTCAGTCAGCGAGTTGCGCTATCGTCACTTTGAAGCCAGCACGGTTACCGGTACGGGGACCAATATCGACTTGCATTACAACCTTGACTCGGGCGTTGGAACCGGTACCTATGGCATCATTCAGGCCTTGCCAAAAGCCGGGCGTTTTCAGGCCTACCCAATGCTGGCTGTCGGGGCTACCATCATAGATTTGAACAAAACCGATCACCGCCTCGACACAGAAAATGGGACCATCGGCGGCCATCATTTACTGGGGTTTTACGGCCTTGCCGGAATGTATAGTCGCTACAGTGTGACAGACAACATTTGGCTTAACTATAACCCTATGTCGTTATTTGGAGCCACTGGAGAACTGTCTGGCGAGTCGCTGCTTCTGCATGAAGCCGCGATCTCATACCAATTAACAACCCGCGCGAATATTAGGTATTTTGCCAATTGGTCTGATGATATTCGCTATGCCAATGGTGACCATAGATTAATGTTCACTTATCAGGTGTAAGATTTATGTTTGCTATTACTTAGTCATGACATCCATCCCTTTTTATCTGTTTGGTAAAGTTGTTGAGGCCATTAAAGAAAATACCAATATGAAGATTGATATTTATAATAAAAGTAAAGACGACACGCCATTGGTAATTAAAAATTATATTCTTTAGTTCAGGCCCAGCATCGTGCTGGGTCTTATATTGGCAAAACAACCTGCTCCCCGAACCTTGCGATAGCCATCACACTCGCCTCCCCCCCATCAGCGTAAGATATGCAACTCAAATCCCTAGCTGTACAAAAAATTATGATAGCTCCGATCGAATCGTTTGACCCGGTAGCCTTTCGCCGCTGCCTCCATCAATATCCCGAACTGTCACACTGCGAGCACCGCACTGCAGAAATGATCAACCAGCAACTACGCCAGTTTGGCCTGACACCGAGAACCGGGCTTGGCGGCCATGGCACAGTGGTCGAGTTCGACAGTGGCAAACCAGGCAAAACCAGCCTATTCCGCGCCGATTTCGATGCCCTTCCCATTCAAGAGCAAGCAGATCGCCCTTATGCGTCGCGCCAAGCCGGGGTCATGCATGCCTGCGGCCATGATGGCCATACGGCTTCCCTGATGGCCGTCGCCAAACACCTTAGCGAACATCCGCCGCAGTCAGGACGGGTACTCTTGCTGTTTCAACCCGCCGAAGAAACGGGAGCGGGCGCAGCCGCAATGCTGCAAGATCCCTGGCTCGCCGAGCAACACATCGATAGTGTTTTTGCCTACCATAACCTGCCCGGTTACCCGCTTAACACTGTGCTCATCAAGCCCAATAGCTTTGCCTGTGCCTCAACCGGCGTCACCATTGAGCTGTTTGGCAAAACCTCCCATGCCGCCAAGCCTGAGGATGGCTTGCCACCAACGGCAGCGATGATTAATACGATTGAACTCATCCAGCGTTTACCCCTACAGTTTCCTGAGGTTTTTGCACTGACTACCGTGGTCCATGCCTCACTGGGCGAAACGACTAATGGCGAAGCAGCATTTGGCACCGCACCGGGTTATGCCAAAGTGCTGGCCACCTTACGCAGTGATGACAGCCAAACCCTGGTGGCGATGAAGTCACTTATCGAACAGCAGATCAGCGCACTGTGCGCAACAGAACAGTTGCGAAGTGAAATCTCATGGCAGGAATGGTTCAACGCCGCCGTCAACTCCCAACAGCACTGTCAGCAGGTTATCGAACAAGCCCGATCACTTGACCTGCCTGTCGAACGGCTCAAAGAGCCGATGCGATGGTCCGAGGATATGGCCGAATTCCTTGCCCAATGGCCCGGCGCCCTGTTCTGTCTTGGTAGCGGTGAACATCACCCTCAACTGCATAACCCCGACTATGATTTTCCAGACACGCTCATCGACACCGCCTGCAACCTATTCCGTGCATTGATCAATGATATTCATTGCGGCACACATCAGGCCGAACACGAGGGACAATAGCAGGCAATCAGAATTGATTTGGGGTTTCAGCAGGAAGGCTCTGGAAGTTAGCGATAGGATTGAAATATAATAATACAATTTATCACTCTCTGATACCTATCGCGCCAACAAGGAGCCCTCTTGCAACTCTCGCCATTTGTTAAGAAAAACCTCTCGACCGCGTGGCCACTGGCCATGAATGCCCTGCTGATGCAATCGATGCTGCTGATCGACACCCTGCTGATCTCTCCACTTGGCGAGGTCCCTATTGCGGCGTTAGGGATCGCCACCGCCGTAGTTGCTTTTCTGCTCGGATTCCAGAATGCATTGGCAAACGGCACCCAGTTGGTGATCAGCCGTGCGTACGGTTCTGGCCGGTCTGACGCTCTGAGCGACTCAGTGTTAAGCGGGATAGCGATTAACTTGGGCGTTGCCGCTCTCTTCTCGCTGTTGCTGTTTATCTTTGGTGATCAGTTAGTCGGCTATATCACACAAGAGCCGGAGTTACACAGCCCCACTGTCGACTACCTGAAAGTCTCCACCTTAACCCTGTTGTTCAGCGCTTTGACTCAAATCATGATTGCCTGCTTCAATGGGTTAGGCAAAACCAAGATCCCATTTAAAGGCTATCTAATTGAATTACCAGTCAATACTGCTGCTACTTATGTACTAATCCACCAGCTTGGCTTCGGGGTACTGGGCGCTGCAATCGGTAGCTTGATCGCTATCTTGGTCCGCACTGCTTTTCTAGTTTACTGCCTCCGCCTGGATAACGTTATCACCCTGCGTCTGCCAGACAAGCTGAACCATTTCTGTTCTCTGACCAAGCACCACTTTAACGAAATCTTTCCGATTGCAGCCAATATGGCCATGCTGGCAGTCGGAGCAACAATTTATCAACTGCTCTACTCACAACTCTCCCTCTATGCTTACGTGGCAATCACCTTAATCATGCCGTGGATTCGTATGGGTACCCAAATGACAACAGCGGCAGCCCACTCAACAGCAATCCTGATCAGCCAAGCCATCGGAGCAAACAAGCTCGATGACCTGCGGGAAAATGTCGATACCAGCATCAATATTGCGGTCATAATGTCGATCATCACTTGCGGCTTGTTTTTTGTCCTCAGCTTGTGCCTTCCGGTCATCTACCCAGAAATGGAGCAACAGACCTTCCAGGCACTGGCGATCATCGCCCCGCTCTATATCAGCCTGCCTTTGGTCCGTGGCTACAACACGGTTCACGGCCACGCACTGCGGGCATTGGGAAAAACCAAAGCGGTCTTTGCCATTAACTTTTCCGGTCAATGGCTGGTATCACTCCCTCTACTGGCGCTGCTGATTGTGTGGTTTGACGCGCCGCTTTTCTGGGCCTTTGCCATCATGCCACTTGAAGAATGCATCAAAGCCATCCCGTTCCGCCACTTAGCCCGCAAGACACTCAATGAATTTGACCATGACAAAGCGGCAGCGCTGAATTATCACTGATCGTTACATCGTCAGTAATGCGGCTGAAACGCGCTCTTGGCATCACAGTTCAAACACCGATGGATCGGGCTTAGATCAAAAAACTGTGAACTAGAGGAGGTTTCAGCGCATTCTGCAATTGCTTTACGACGAGCAGGCGTATATCCTTAAGCCATATAGTCATACAATAGTATTTTAGTAGGAGTCTGAAATGACTAAACCAGTAATTGGTTTCATCGGTCTTGGCCTTATGGGCGGCAACATGGTTGAGAACCTTCAAAACCGTGGTTACGAAGTTAACGTAATGGATCTTAACAAAGATGCAGTTGCAGCAGTGCTAGCTCGTGGCAACGCTTCTGAAGCTGCTTCTGGTAAAGAACTGGCAGAGAAAAGTGACATCGTGATGCTTTGCCTGACAACGTCTGAAGTGGTTGAGAAAGTCGTTTACGGCGAAACCGGTATCCTAGCGGGGATGTCTGAAGGCAAAACACTAATCGACTTCGGTACGTCTATCCCAGCTTCTACTAAGAAGATCGGTGCTGATCTTGCTGCTATCGGTGCCGGTATGATCGATGCGCCTCTAGGCCGTACTCCAGCTCACGCTAAAGATGGTCTTCTGAACATCATGGCCGCTGGTGACATCGAGACTTTCAACAAAGTTAAGCCCGTTCTTGACGAGCAAGGCGAAAACGTATTCCACCTAGGTGCACTAGGTTCAGGTCACGTGACTAAGCTTGTGAACAACTTCATGGGTATGACGACTGTTGCGACTATGTCTCAGGCGTTCGCTGTAGCTAAGCTAGCAGGCGTTGACGGTCAGCAGCTATTCGACATCATGTCAGCAGGTCCTTCTAACTCTCCGTTCATGCAGTTCTGTAAGTTCTACGCGGTAGACGGTGAAGAGAAACTAGGCTTCTCTGTTGCAAACGCAAACAAAGACCTTGGTTACTTCCTTGCTCTATGTGAAGAGCTAGGTACTCAGTCTCTAATCGCTGAAGGTACTTCTACTAGCCTACAGGCTGCTGTTGATGCAGGTATGGGTAACAACGACGTACCAGTTATCTTCGACTACTTCACTAACCTTAAGAAGTAACTCGAACCAATCTAACAGCGGTGCTGCAGCTTTCGGGCTGCAGCACCGCTGTTGTTTCTGGGCACAAAGAGATCTCACCCACGTTAGCCTAACCAACGCAGACACCGCCGTTATAAACCTCCCTAATTCAGGCTCCTGCAGCCTCCGCCATAACTTGGATATAGATCTCAACAGCGACGGAGCTGCAGAACACTTTGTCTTGATACAAGACCGATATTTTTGTGGCAGCGGAGGCTGTACTGCCGTGATTTTCGACAATCAAGGGAACATCATCAGCCAGATGTCCGTGGTTAAACCCCCGGTATTGCTAGCGGAAAGTACCAGCAACGGCTGGCGTGATTTTATGGTATGGAGCAACGGTGCGTTTCGTCTGATGAAATCTAGCGGAGACTCTTATCCGACTAACCCTTCACTCGAGCCGGAAGTAGATAGAAATGCCAGCCAACAAGCAGCAATGGCTAAAGTGGAGGAGACCGAGCTTTACCAGCAAGATGGATACGATATTGCCCCTACTAGAGCAACAAAGATATGGGCACCGAGCAGTATCTACCATTTTACGTTCAAGCACTATGGTGATCCGCGCGCGGTGTATCATGCGCAAGTGGATATGGCGAGTGGGGTTGTAGAGATCAGTCATAACGCTGTGCCCGCAAAATGATGCCGGCACAGCAACAAATAGCGCTACCTATCTGGCGTGTTAAAAGTACACTCTAAAGCCCGCTCTGGCTTCTAGCTCAATATCGAGTTCGTCCAGGTAAACCGCAGGCGTCAAATCGACATAGAAGCCCATAGGGCGGACACGGAATTCTGCACCAATCCCCGGCGTCACGGCGACATAGTGTTTGTTTCGATCGACGTATTGGCCCCCCAGGAACAAATACAACGGCGTCCCCTGAACAGCATAAGTTTTATTCACCCCAACACCGAAATTGTCATCAAGGCTCACATTGAATCGAAAACCATTGTGCTTGAAGTCTACGCCCCAGAACGGATCACCAACTGACAAACCAATGCCGGTGCCTGCCTGTGCGCTCATTGACGCGAACATGCCAAGCGCCAGAACTAGCGTCATTATCTTTTTCATAATATTTCCACTGCGATAAAAATCTGAAATATTAAAACGACGCAAACGATAAAATGTTAAGAAGTCAGAGAATTAACTGACATTTGACAGAGCTGGCCAGGTTCAGGCCTTTGATGATTAATTGCTAGGCAAATTGAGAGTAATTAGGTACTTAGTCACTCGAGCCTCAATGGCAGCACGGGAAACGGGAAGGAAAAAATCAATAAGTCAGCTCAAATTTCACCGCGCCACTGTCAATATCGATATTGCTGTTATCCACCATGGCACCGCCCGCTTCGACAGAGATGCTGAAGTCATCCGTCGCATTGAACTTCAGCCCGGCACCAAACTCAGTAGGATCTTCAATATTCTTATTTTGGTAAATGCTGTAATTATCGCGCCCCGTATTATCGACCGGACGACTCCCCTGCCCCACAAACTCAACAGCTTGCTTGGAATTGGAGTCCTCGATAAATATTTCCCCCAAAGCACGCTCTTTAGCGTGGGCTGCCCCTGTCATTAACGCGGCTATCAACAGTCCATGTCGCCAATGATCTATCATGCGCACCTCACAGCTCACTCATACACCTATAAAATTTGTAAACCATCGCCTTGTTAAAAACAATGCCCATGAGTTGTTGCACACTTATTTTTCAGAAAAATCCCCTCGTGCCAATGGCACAACTAGACCGGATAGATGACACCGAGTGACGCCAAACCGGATGCACCAGTCACCTCAGGTGCATTACTTGGCAGACCATGGATACGCTGACGGGCCAGCCACGCAAAGGCCATGGCTTCCATATAATCCGGGTCGATGCCGGCATCACGGGTATTGGCAACCGACCAATCAGGCAGTAGCTCTGCAAGGCGCTGCATCAGGAGCGGGTTATTCCCCCCGCCACCACAGACCAGCAACTGAGGTTGTCGGCCTTGGACAAAACGGGCCACCTGATCTGCAATCGTCTGGGCTGTAAACTGCAGCAAGGTTGCCTGCACATCCGGCTCCGAGACCGTTTCAGCTAATCCATTCAATTGGCCTTCCAGCCAAGGCAGGTTGTAATGCTCCCGCCCGGTGCTTTTGGGATATGAACGACTGACGTATGGGTCAACCATTAGCTGGCTCAACAGGCGCGGGTTAACGGTGCCGGAGGCAGCAAACTCACCGCCTTCGTCATATTTATGGCCCAAATGGCGATACACCCAGGCATCCATCAGCATATTGCCAGGACCGGTATCATAACCTATCACAGGCTGGCCTGGACGCAGCACCGAAATATTGGCAATGCCACCAATATTCAGTACCACCGTTGTCGACTCTTGCTGTGCAAACAGGCCCTTGTGAAAAGCGGGTACCAAAGGTGCCCCCTGCCCACCCAGCGCCATGTCCTTGCGGCGAAAATCCGCCACGGTGGTAATGCCCGTTTTGGCTACCACAATATTGGCATCACCCAGCTGGATAGTGAACGGGGAATCACCATCCGGCTGATGGAAGACTGTCTGGCCGTGGTTTCCCACCGCCGTTACCGCAGAAGCCTCAATACCCGCTTTTTCCAGCAGTTGGTTGACCGCATCGGCAAACAAATGCCCGAGCTGGTGATCCAGCAGGCCAATTTGCTTTAGGTTCGTAGCCTGCCCCATGCAAACGTCAAGCAACGCAGATTTCAAGGTATCTGGCATTGGGAAAGCATCGGTTGCCAACAACTCGGGCCGAGAAGCCTGTTCAGCTGCAGTTTCATTGCCGGCTTCAAAAGCGACCAAGGCGGTATCCACCCCATCAAGGCTGGTCCCTGACATCACACCAATATAAAGCTCACGGGCCATAACATTTCCTTTCACAGACGCACATTCAAGACCAAGAAATGTGGATGCCGAAGGCTTAGCCTTCATCTCCCGTCATACCCTTTTCGTTGCTCGCCGTTTGGATCGGACGCGCAATATGAGGCGACTGGATTAACGTAACCTGCATCGACACCACATTATTGATCATATCGAGTAACGACGCCCATTGGACGGTTTTCTCTCTTTCAAACAGGCTATCAAAATTATCAGGTGTCCATTCAACGAATGGGCGAGGATTCAATGCCCGTCCCAAAAAGCGAATCTCGTAGTGCAGGTGCGGGCCTGTCGATAAGCCTGTATTGCCTGTCCAACCGATCAGATCCCCTTTGCGAACAAACTGACCGCGCTTCACATTGAATTTCTTCATATGCGAATAGGTCGAGGTGAAGCCCATGGTGTGATCCAGTTTGAGGAAGTTACCCGAGCCCTTGTTGCTCGGCCGGGTGACTTCAACCACTCCATCAGCAGGCGCGTAGATCTCAGTACCGGTATTGGCTGCAAAATCCAACCCTAGGTGGCTCTTACGTTTGCCCGTTACCGGATGGACTCGGGTACCGAATTGCGATGACATCCGGATCCCCGGAGTCGGGCTACCATTGGGGATCATCCGAAACAGGGTTCCCCTCACCGCCGAGCTAATAGCGGCACTGTCTACCCGCTCTTCGAGGGTAAAGACTTCACCGTCTTCAGCAGTTTGCAGACCCAGGATGGTTTCCACATCATCAATTCGCAATGACAGGGCGTCCAGTTCCGCTTTTTTTTCATTGAGCTCTTCAAGCAGTTCTCGATTACTGGCACTTTCTTCGGACAAAGAGGCACTCAGTTGCTTTGCATGAACGTTGAGCAGGCTTAACTGCTGGCTCGAGTGGAGGTTGTCTTGGTAGAGGTTATAAACACTATACCCACCACCAGCGGCGGCAGCCAACAACGCTGTTGCCACCAGTGCGATATACCGTTTCTTGAAACGGTTAATAAGGTAATGCGAGGTGCCACGATGATCGGACACCGAAATACAAATATTTTCTGACATGATGACTATTCACGACTCGCCTGAATGTTTGTGCAAATCAGTTAGCTGTTCCAGCTCACGATGTAATAGTTCATCAGTGCCAACATTTAATTCGACCAAACGCCGGAGGTGTCCAGCACTTTCTAAATCAATATGGAAGATATGCATACGTAAATAAGCAGCATCATGGTGAACTAACCGGGTTTCCATCCGCAGTTCGATGTCTGAGTCGTGCAGGCAAAACGATATAAAATACTTATCGTCAGTATCTTGGGGCGACCAGCTCTCCGGCTTGGTCAGTAGGATACCCTGCAGGGACAGATCCCGAACTTCCGCCTGCCATTCACCATTGGCATTGTTCAGCGTAGCCGGAGCCTGATATAAAATACGACTAAAGTGACGACGTTCAACCATAATCACTGCATTCTTTGTTGTTCTTTTATTAAACTAATTCTAATGATTATTCACTGATTAAACCAGATTTATCCTAATGCAGAATTAACAAAATTGAGGTTTTATGATCTGAATACTGAAAGAGTGCCGATCTAGCAGGAACTTTCCCCCCACAAAGGTTGTGACCGAGAGAAAATAAAAATCGCCATTACTTTCACCAATATTTAGGCGACAAGATAATGACGATAATATCAGTATGGTTGCTTATCCCGCTAACGGGCATGGCGAAAGGTTAAGGCTGCAGTACTATGAGGCTATCAAGACTGATGTCTTGCTGATAGTCCACCCCTGCCAGGCCGAAACCGTTCAGCGCCATAAAGTCTTGCTTGTAGCCGGCGTAGTCTCCCAGCTCAGTGAAGTTCTCCGCGCTCATCCTGGCCATGATTTCACTGACCTGCTGCTGCACTTCGGGATCAAGCTCCCAGTCATCCATTCGGATCAAGCGCTGCTCGTCGGTGGGCACGTCTTGCGGGTGATTAATGAGGGTGTAAAAACGGCCATTGAACAGCCGCTGCATTTGCTCGATGCACCCTTCGTGGGTTCCCTTCTGCTTCATCACCTTGAACAGAGCAAGCATATAAGGGGTAAAGGCCGGAATAAACACGCTGGCTTTGGTCACGAGGGCTTTGCAAACCGCAACATGGGCCTGACCACCAATCGCTGCGAGCTGGGTATTGAGTGTATCTGCCGTAGTATGCATATGCTCTTTGGCCCGGCCGAGGGTACCGTGGTGGTAGATCGGATAGGTCACTTCAGGGCCAATATAGGAGTAAGCCACCGTGCGGCAGCCTTGTGCCAGCACCCCCGCCTCAGACAGGCACTGTATCCAGTCAGCCCAATCCTCACCGCCCATCACTTTTACCGTATCGGCAATCTCCTGCTCTGTCGCCTTTTCAACGGTCATTTCCGCCAGGCTGTCAGTTTCCAGGTTAAGAGTGGGGCCCACCACAGGCTGTCCTGTGGTCTTTATCACCGAGTGCCACATCTCACCGGTTTCTGGATTCGGGCGAACACCGGTCGCCAGGCTGTAGACCACCAAATCCACTTGCCCACCCAAATCTTTGTTGATTGCCTCGATCACTTGCTGGCGAACCGGTTGTGAAAAGGCATCACCAACAATATTTGTCGCGATACGGCCCGCCTTCTCGGCTTCCTGCCTGAAGAAAATATTGTTATACCATCCGGCGCTACCAACCCCTTTCTCACTGGGGCCACGTTCGAACGAAACGCCAATGGTGTCCGCTTCTGCCCCCCCAAAGGTATGGGCAATACGTGATGCTAGCCCGAATCCGGACGACGCCCCCAACACCAGCACCCGCTTCGCTCCATGCTCGATGGGTTTGGCCTGTTGCACGTAGTCAATTTGCTTGCGTACCGCTTGCTGGCAGCCATAAGGGTGGCACGAGCGTGCTACCACACCTTTGATCACTGGCTCAATAATCATTGTTTACTCCAAAAACAGAAATCAAAAAACCACACATTAAGAGTCAATACTGATGCCACCCTAACGGAAATTAACCCATCGCAACAGCCAGCAAATCAATAAATGCATCGCCACTACTGATATTCCTACCGGCCTATTTGGCCATATGCTGCTTCTCGTGCTCTAGCAGCCACACCTTGATATCCAGCCCTCCGGCATAGCCAGTCAACTTACCAGAGCGGCCAATCACCCGATGGCAAGGCACAATGATCGGCACTGGATTTTTGCCGTTGGCCGCACCGACAGCCCGCACGGCTTTGGGGTTGCCGATATGATTGGCAATATCACCGTACGAGCAGGTTTCGCCGTACTCAATACCGCCCAGCGCCAGCCACACCGTTTTCTGGAAATCCGTTCCGGCCATATCCAGCTTGACCTCAAAATGCTCCCGCTGCCCGTTGAAATATTCTGCCAGCTGCCGGCAGCAGTGCGCGGTGGTTTCTGATGGCTGTTGTTCCAGCTCAGGATCAACCGCAAACTCAATGGCGGTAATCGCACCACCGCTTGCCCGTACATTCAGCCAGCCAATGGGGGTATTGATCAGTTGGTTGCTCATAACGTTTTCCATAAATAAAGGGTCAAATAACTTTGCCAAGGCGCGGCCAGCTCCGGCTGACAAGGCCGTTTTTCCAAGGCCTTTTTTACTCCCAGGTCGCCGACAAGAAAAATATTGGGGTCACTCAAGCCGCGCATCTTAAGGTAATCCACCGTCCACGGCCCTATTCCCGGTAGCGCCAGCAATTCATTTGCATCCTCAATACCTTGCTCTGCCACATAACGCCCAAAGATCCGCAAGGTCTCACGGCGACGCTCAGGCATACCGAGCAAGTTCAGATCATACTCGCCTAAAGCCTCCGGCTCAGGGAAAAAATATCGTCCTGAATGGTGACCCGGATTCATCAATATCAGCTTTTCAACCAGGTTCCTCGCCGCCTTCACTGAGACCTGCTGACCCAATATGGCGCGGATGCCGGCTTCGAAAGGACTCCAAATGCCAGGAAGGCGCAGGCCCGTTTGCCCAAGGGGCTCCCCCATTGCGACTTCTATGGCACTATCAATCACCGCAGAGTCGGCATCCAAATCGAGGCAGCGGCGGATATTGGCAATCGCGCGGGGCAAGCACTGCAGATTGGAAAGGCTCAGCTCAACCCGAAAACACGCTTTGTCTTGTTCATAGTGTGCGGTGAACCAGCCCTGACCGTATTCTTTGCCAAATGTCCTGCCATAACTGTTTTCATCGAGCCACTCCAAGCCCTCGATCAGCCGAGAAGCGAAGAAATCGCGTACCGACGGCCAGTCGTAAGGCGGGCGATATGATAGAGTGACGGTCACCGTCTTCATCTGGTTTTTCCCTTCGCCTTGCTCGGCGCCATTGAGCTGCTTGCGCACTTGCGTTGGTGTTAGCGAAAAGTGCTGGTAAAAACAATCATTGAAACGCCGAATACTGTTAAAGCCACTGGCCAACGCAATATCGGTGATGGACAGTTGGCTTTCGTGCAGAAGCTTCTTGGCCAGCAGGCATTGCTGGTAAAGGCTGTAGGCTTTGGGCGACAGACCCATTTCATCATTGAACAGCCTGCGCAGGTAGCGATCGGTAACCCCGAGGCGTCCGGCCAGCTGTGCCAGGCCACTGTCAATCAGTGCCCCTTCATCAATCAAGCGCTGCGCCCGGACAAAGGTCGTACTCTTGCCCCGCCATGCTGGCGATCCCGGCGCACTATCAGGCCGGCAGCGCAAGCAAGGCCGGTACCCTGCCTGAGCCGCAGTAACGGCCGAGGGAAAATACTCCACGTTTTTTTCCAATGGCGGTGGCGCCGGACAGATTGGGCGGCAGTAAATACCTGTCGTTTTCACGGCGGTAAAGAACAATCCGTCGTAGCGCCTGTCCCGGGCCAAGCGGGCCTGCTGGCATTGGGCAGGGCTCATCATGGTAGCGTTTCCTTCGGTTCAAAACATTGTCAGGAAGATAGATTCTTCTTTTAGTCTACCCGGCTACCGAGACAAAACTAGCCACTTTCGGAACTCAATGATGAAATTTACTTCAGCTTCACCGCCGTGCCGTATACCAAGATTTCTGATGCGCCCTGCATAATTGCACTCGTGGTAAAACGAACATTGACAATCGCATCGGCACCCAAGGATTCGGCTTCTGCGATCGCTCGCTGGGTCGCCTCCTGCCGGGCTTCGGTCAGCATCTCAGTATAGCCACGGATCTCACCGCCGAAGATAGTCTTAAACCCCGCCATGATATCGCGGCCAACATGCTTGGACTGCACCACGTTGCCAGTGACCGTGCCGAGCACCTGTGCAATTTCGCGACCATGGATTTCAGGGGTGGTTACATAGAGCATATTGTTATCCTTATCTTTATTAGCTACTTTTTTGACTGTATCCCATTACAAAGGTTCAGAGAGCAAAAAGCCAGCAACGATTCTGCTGGCTTGGAATGGTTTAAAAAAGTGAAGAATGGTCTATTCCCATTCAATATCATCGAGGAAGGTCAAAAAACGCTGCCAGGATTTGTAATCGGCATCTTGGCGGTAGTTATCCGAACCGTAGACAGTAAACGCATGCGGTGCGCCACTATAGACAATCATTTCATTACTCACCCCGGCTTTTTCCAGCTCGCCCGATAATACCGCGAAATCAGACATTGGGATCGCGCTATCTGCTGCGCCATGCAGTACCAGAATGTTGCCCTTGGATTTCAAGTAGTCTTGCCCTTCCGGGGTTTGTAACCCACCGTGGAACGTCACAAAGCCTTTCATATCTGAACCCGAACGTGCGAGTTCCAACACCGCCGCGCCGCCGAAGCAATAACCCATGGCCACAGACTTATCGGTATTGGCACCGAGCGAGTCAGCCATTTGCAACGCGCCGTTCATCAAGTCACGCATTTTCTGCCGGTCTTTGTACAGCTCGCCTGTATGCTGGCGTTTGTCTTTCACCTCTGTTGGCCTTACCCCAGCGCCAAACAGATCGGCGGCAAACACGGCATAGCCTTGCTCTGCCAACATTTCAGCCCGCTTAACCTCATAGTCGGTGAGCCCATCCCAGTCATGGATCAACAGTACCAAAGGCGCATCTTCTGATGGTGAAATATAGTACCCCTCATAGGCTTCATCATTCACCTTGTACTCAATAGCCCTGCCCTCGGCAGCATTGGTTGCAAAGGTCATCAGTGTCAGTATCGATCCAATCGTCAATGTTCCTAGTGTCAATCTACCTGGCATAAACAGTGTTTTCATATCCGCTCCAGTTATCCCTATTGATTGCTTTACAACTGAGTTCCCAGAAATAAGTGTAGGCAATCGATGACGAAAGTGTAGGAATAGCCTGACTACGCCCGTTTCATTATTGTGAATAAATTTATTGGCTTAGTGCTAATATACCTAGGTTAAGGTCAGCTAATGACTTGGGTACATTTACACGGAAGGCACCATGACAGCATTTTCAGAGTTCATTAAACACGTTGGCCGCGGGGAAAAGGGCCGTCGGCCACTTACCCAGGAAGAAGCACGAGAAGCACTAGATATGTACCTCGACGGCAAAGCCGAATTACTTCAACTTGCCACGTTACTTATGCTGCAGCGCGTGCGCTGCGAAACCAGTGAAGAAGCGGCTGGCTACATCCAATCATTGCGCGGCCGTATTTCACCTAAGTGGCATGAGCTGGACATTGATGTCGACTGGCCTTGCTTTGCAGGCAAGCGCCGTCAGCCGCCTTGGCTATTGCTAGCAGCCAAACTGCTTGCAAAGAACGGTATCCGTGTAATGCTGAGCGGCCATATGGCTGTCGATGCCATCAAATACCAGGTAGAAAGTGCCTGTCCAGCGCTGAATATCCAGCAAGCCGAAACACCCGATGACGCAAGGCGGATCCTGGCCGAGGATAATATCTGTTATATTCCGCTTTCGAGCTACTGCGAGCCGTTGATCGATCTGCTGGCACTGCGCAACTTGGTCGGGCTGCGGACCCCGCTCAATACCGTGGCCCGGGCCCTCAACCCGACTGCAGCACCGTATTCAATCCACGGGATTTTCCACCAGGGCTATGAACAACTCCACGCCGAAGCGGCGCAGTTGGTGGGAGACAAGAACATGGTCGCCTTCAAGGGAGAAGGCGGGGAGAGTGAGCGTAGCCCGCGCACTGCCTGCCGCTTGTCCGGCGTTAGCCAGGGGCAATTGTTCACCGAAGAATGGCCAACCTACTTGGAGGGGGCGTCGGGCAAGCATGGTGAGATCAGCGGCGAGTTCTTGCAAACGATCTGGCTGGGGGATGCCGACAACCATTACGGTGAATGTGCCGTCATTTCCACCCTGGCCATCGTGCTCAAAATGATGGGGATCTGCAGCGAGCAAGAACAGGCGCTGTCGATGGCACGCGAATGGTGGGAGAAGCGCTTGAGCTAACATATCCTCAATTAACCTGCATAACTGATAACCACATTTGGTCGTCGAATAGAGGTAAATTATCCGCATTCCCAACCTCTTGCCACGAGACAGAATGTATGAAAACCCTGAGACTACCAAGTGTCATCTTCAGCCTGCTGCTAGGTTCAATAGCAACCGCGGGGGCCTCTGCAAACACTCTGGCTACGGTTACCTCCGCCGGTCAGCTCCACGGTGTGCTGGACTCATGCCAGTTCTTTGAAACCCTGCCGAAAATGACGCTTCAGCGTGTCAGCGACTATTTAATTCAAACCACGCTCACAACCAATAACACTGAACATCATGTCGCCTGGGTGGAGGCAAGGGTTGAGGGAAGGCAATATGCAGACCGGCTGTACTCTGCTAACAGCAGCCTTCATGATGCTAAGTGCAACGGGATCGTAGAATCATTCTGGAACGGGACTTTACCGACCATAAACAGGGGCTAAGCAGCCCCTGTCTGTGACTTTCGGCTCATCGTGACTAGCCTGTGGTACGGATATGGAACTTGTCGACTTCGGATGACAGTTCACCCATGCGCTGCCTGATCAAGTCCATCTCGTCATGGATATCGGCAATCGCCTGCATGGTATTCCCGGCAAGCTCGAGCAAACCATCAACATCGGCATCGACACTCTGCGCGGTTTGAGATTGCTGGCTAGCCGCCGTGGCGATACCCGTATTGAACTCGGCGATTTCATTCACGCTGCCGATCAGCCCTTCGACCAAGGATTTGGCTTCGAACACCACATCTTGAGTTTCCACTGTCGCCTCTCGGCTTTGCTGCATATTGGTATAGGAGTCTTTGGCATTTTGCGTGATGCCATCAAGTAACAGACGAATATCTTCGGTAGACTTTTTGCTGCGCTGAGCCAAGGTTCTCACCTCGTCAGCAACGACGGCAAAGCCCCGCCCTTGCTCGCCGGCCCTTGCCGCCTCTATCGCTGCATTCAAGGCTAACAGATTAGTTTGCTCAGAAATGGCGTTGATAGTATCGAGGATAACCGTCACCCCAGCCATTTGCTGCTCGAGATTTTCAATGCACAGATAGGTTTCATTGACACTGTCCAGCAGACGCGCCGTCGTCTGCTGCGACTGCTCACTTTGGGCATAGCTTGACTCGGCACTCTCACGGGCCAATTCGGTACTGCGCTGCGCCTCGTTGGTGATTCCCGCCACTTGCTCACTGGTTTGTGCCATTTCGGTCATGGCCGTCGCGATACTGTCACAACGTGTATGGGTTTGCTGACTGTCCGTTCTGGCCAGCGCAATCAACTTCACCATCTCCGCCATTTCTTGTTGGGTTTGGTTAGCCACACCGTGAGCCTTGTTGAGGGTATCGCAAACGCTCTCCGATAACCTATCGAGCTTTTTGCCAATTTCGCCAATTTCATCGTCGCTGCTATCAGCCAAGCGAATCGTCAGATCTTTACTCGCAGCCATCGTCGATAGCTTGTCTGAAAAGGCGGAGACCCGACGAGTTAAGCGTTTTAGCGACACAATGGTAAACACTATCAGCGGTACAACGACCAACATAATAATGCCGGCAAAAAACCACAGCTGATTCGAGACCTGTTGTTGTTCAAACTTTACCGCGGCCGTTAACTCAGCGGTCATCTGGTCTCGCAAACCTTTGACCAGGGCAATTCTGTCGGTAGCCAGCCCAAACCAACTCGGTGCCGCCGGTCCTTCTACTGCTGACAATGACGCTTTCTGAGCAAGAAATTGCTGCTGGATCGCCATCACCTGCTGCCAAGTCGATGAACGCATAATGGCTTCGAGTTGCTGTCGATGTTGACCACTGAGCAGTAAACCGGCCTGCCGAATCGCATAGGCCTCATCATTGATATACTCCTGAATTTGCGCATACCGATCGAGGCTAGACTGCTTGCTGGCAAACACCCCGTTGAGCGCCCCACGAGCCATCCCCGCCTGCTCTTTGGTAACAAGCAACTGCAGCAAGCCTTGCAGCTCCTGCTTGAGGTCCGCATTACTGATTTGGGCCAACAATATCGAGAGGTTATCCAAGGCCAGGCGGTTCACATTGGAGTAATACGCAAACGGTGAGTCAACCAAACGTAGACTGTCGACCTGTTGGCGGATCCCTTGCCGTTTATCCAGCTCAGAACGAACCGCCGCCAATAACGGGTCGACAGACTGACGGCTAAGATGCAATGGTGCAAAAGCCAACAATGCCTGATAAGCCTTGTCTGCCTGGATTCTTTGCTGCCTCAAAGCCTCCACCTGTGGCCCCTGCCCTTTGGCTCCGATCACCCCTGCGGTTAAACCTCGTTCAACCGCAAACTGGTGGGCAACCTCATCGTATAAATGGAATAACGCAACCGTTTCTTGAGCAACATCAGCTTGCGTACGTTCATCCATTAACTGGTGAGTTTGCCACCCTATCACCGACACCAGCAAAAAAGTGGGAATAATGAAGGTAATGAGCAAGGTTTGGCGTATGGTCAAGGACTTGAGCGGACTGATCATGGTTAACCTCTTGATATATGCAATTCCTTTTACATATTTACATTAGCAAAAAGACATCAAAATATCCGGTAACCCTATCACGATTACTTTGTCATCAAAGTAATAACCACACACCACCTATTGCACTGAAATATCGTCTCCATTTCATATCATCTGCACAAATCGATAGACAATCCTCCCCCCCCACAACACATCGAGCATCTCTGCCCGATGCTTTATTAGCTTCAATGAATAGCAAAATCGTATAACACTTATCTAGTTATACATTTTCCAGTTCTGCTGCTGTATTTTGCCAACAAATAAGCGGAGTTCTTGCTCTAATGGCCGATCTTCATTGACAACTTCAAAATCCTTACGAACTGACTTGACCATTGCCTGCAAGGCAGGACTAATTTGATCTTGTTCGAGCTCCCCTTGTCGCTTCCGAAGCTCTATTGCTTGTGTTGCTGCCAGCAACGATGCTGAGGCTACTTGTTCAGTCAGCTCAAGTACTCGAAGACAGTCTCGGGAAGCGATGGTCCCCATACTGACTTTATCCTGGTTATGGCACTCGGTTGATCGCGAGAAGACACTGGCAGGCATAGTGTGCTTTAGCGCTTCTGCTGTCCACGCTGATATACCAATTTGTACCGCTTTGAAGCCATGGTTGATCGGCTTACGACTTCCTGTTGACCCTGTTAGGTTGAACGGAAGCCCATTATTAAACTTGTAGTCCATCAGCTGAGCCATTTGTCTATCAAGTAGATCAGCTATGTTAGCAATAACAGTCTTTAGCGTATCCATCGCAAGAGCTATGTGTCCTCCATAGAAATGGCCACCATGCAGCACGCACTCATTGTCGCCATCAATAATTGGATTGTCGTTAGCGCTGTTGAGCTCATTTTCAATCAGTTGACGAAGCCAAGGGAGGGAATCCTGCAACGTGCCAATAACATGAGGAGCACACCGCAAAGAATAGCGGTCTTGAAGGCGATCGCTATTGCGTGGAGGACGATTAGCCTGTAAATCATCACGCAGCCAGCTTGCAATTTGCTGCTGACCAGGGTGAGGTTTAACGGCAAACAAGGCTTTGTCAAAATGGAAGTCATTGCCCTGCATGGCAACAGAAACCATGGCCGTGATCCTGGTAGAGATTTGCGCCAAGTATTCTGCGCGTTTAAATGCAAGGCAAGCTAGTGCTGTCATGACTGAAGTGCCATTCATCAAAGCTAGCCCCTCTTTGGGTTTAAGTTTAATCGGCGAGATACCGAGCTGGCTGTATACATCTGCTGTTGGCTTGATTTCCCCTTTATAGATCACTTCCCGCTCGCCAATAAGTGAGGCGGCCAAATAAGATAGAGGGGTAAGATCACCACTCGCCCCGACAGAGCCTTCCTGTGGTATGCGTGGAGCAATATCATGATTGATTAAGGTAACGATTTGCTGCAAAAGCTCTAAACTCACCCCTGACACGCCCTGAGACAGCGAACACAAACGAGTCGCCAACACAGCACGTGCTTGTTGGTGATCCAAGTTATCACCCAACCCACAACCATGAAAACGGGTAAGGTGCAGTGGTAATTCATCGACAAGCTCCGTTGGAATCGCAACAGTACAGGAATCGCCATAGCCTGTCGTTACTCCGTATATCACTCCCTCATCTTCTAGTAATCGCTCGAGAAAAGCCGTTCCACGTTGAATTTTACTCGTAAATTCAGCGGTATCATTTAACCTTACTGAAGCGCCACCAGCGATGTCTGTAACGTCCTCGATTGTCAGACGTCCTGCACCGAAACATATAGAGTCTCGAATATTTTCTGTCATGTTGCTATTCCATATAACCATTTAAAAAAAGAGGTATCAATATCACTATTGACCATATTCATATTCTACTTGCTGTTTAAATATTGGTATAACTTCTGCGAGCTAATTTCCGAGTCATATCTCTTTAATTACATATAACAATTCAACTATAAGATTTAATTTTCGACATATATCTAAAACATGAAAAATAGAGTTGCAAATTTAAGCAAAAACTCATATCGCCACCAATAAAAAACTATAAAAACAAACGCTAAAAGAAAAGCCACAATAAAATATATAACCATCGCAATGCAATTAACCCGCCTATATCTATAGACGGATTAATCTTGAACGCAGTAGTGTGACATTACCATCAAGTTAAATAAAAAGAGATAGTTGCATAGAGATAATATATTTTCTCATTCTCTTATTTCTGGCATCAGAAAAATAACGCCTCTACCTTCATCCCTGTTTAAAATCCACCTCTAGCTTCGATAAGTACTGTTTGCAGTAGGCTTCACCCAGCACCGAAAAGTGCACCCCTTTCTCTGCCATTATCGTCTCTGTATAATCCTGACAAATATCGAAATACGTTTCAGGAACTTTCTTTATCGAACGAAGTGACTTAGCAACTTGCTTAAGGATCAGCAAATATGGCGAAATAGGTAACGGGTTATCACTTTTTGTCCTTGACTCAACTCGTTCAATCCAGTTATCAAAAGGATAAGTATGTAACCTGTTTGGGCTATAGCTGAGTATTTCGTTCCAGCCCAAGGTATGCCTCCCTATCAAGTGAAAGTTTTGTGGTTTTCTGCTCAGCAACATACTCAATGAAATAATTGCCTTCGCCGCAAGATTAACTGGAATCATCCGCTCATTGGTTTCATCCTGCGGATACCCTCCTAAATCTATACAACTCTTAATATAACGGGCAACAACATCATTTTGCGAACATGCTCCAGTTTTACTATCAGCCGCCACCCGCCCCAAGCGAAATATATGACAAGGCAAACCTTGCTTTCTGGCATGATCCACCAGCCCTTCTGCAACCCACTTGCTGGCTCTATAACCAAAGTCTTTAGTATGTTTTTCATCACCAATAGGTTCGCACTCTGTTATCAACCTCGGTTGCTCCGTCGGCATAAATATTCCTGTCGTCGAAATATAGCTAAACAACTTAACCTTTGACTGGGAGGCCAAACGCAACAGCGACTGCGTACTGTCAACATTGGCCTGTTTGAGCTCAGAATACGGCATGATGTGGTTTACTTGTGCACCATTATGAATAATCCATTCGGTTCCCGTTGCCAGGGCATCCCACTGTCCTTTATCCAGCCCCAGATCCGGCTCACAAAGATCAGCCGGAATAGCCACAATACGGTGGTGGAAATCGGTCTGCCATAAGCCGTAACTAGCCATATTTTCCACAAGCCTATTAAACCCTTGCTTCGCATCTGGCGCCCTGACCAAACAGTAAACCTTAAGACCCGGGTTATGGCTTAACAGCTCATCTAAAATAAACGCACCGACAAAGCCCGTCCCCCCGGTCAGCAACACGCGAATTATTTTTTTGTTGTCGAAATGCCTATTTAACTGCTCCAGCCTTTCTGAAATATCCTCAAGATGCAACGGTGGCGAAGAGGTGGTAACCAAGTGTATCTCTTGGTCGAAATCTAGCCAGCGCTGTTCCTGCTCACTGGTGTTTCTCTCCAGCCGAAGCGCCAAACCCTGAATCGTAGGCGATTCAAATAAATCTCGAATTGATAGCTCGACTGAAAGTTGATCTTTTATTCTGGCAATAAGTTTGACCCCAAGGAGAGAATGTCCTCCAAGCTCAAAAAAACTGCTATCGGTACTAATACGGTCAACCTTGAGCAAAGATTGCCATATTTCGAGCATTAGCTGCTCTATGTCATTTTTAGGCGCTGTAATTACTTTTTCCGAGGTATGCTGGAAATCAGGTTCGGGCAATTTGCTCTTATCCAACTTTCCAAGGACTGTAAGAGGAATACTGTCAATGAATAGTAACTGTGCTGGCTGCATATAGTCCGGTAATTCTGACTTTATTTGTTGCCACAAATCCTGCTTGACTTGTTCACTCTTATTGCTGAGCCTTGGTTCAAGAACGATATATGCAAACAAGAGTTTTCCACTACCCGGATAATCATTGGCCAGCACCCGCGTTTGGACAACGCCCGGATGCTGAAGAATAACCGCCTCAATTTCAGACGGTTCAATTCTAAAACCCCGGATTTTAATTTGATCATCTACCCTGCCCCAATATTCAATATCACCGCTATCGAGCAATCGGGCTTTATCGCCAGTGCAATATAGTCGCTCTGCCAAACCCGGCAATATCTCGCAATTAATGAATGCTTCAGTGCTACCTGCATTATTGATATATCCAGGACTTACTGCCGGACCTGCAATGCATAACTCTCCAACCGCTCCCTGAGGAACCAGTCTGCGTTCGCTATCCAATATATAGCACCGGTGGCTTCCCAGTGGCTGTCCAATTGGAACCGCCGTGCCTTCCAGCCAGTTTTTGGTGTCATAGGCCGTCGCAATGATGGTTGTCTCCGTTGGACCATAGGTATTCAGCAATTGGATGGATTCTCCAATGTATTTTTTCCAGTGTGACAGCCGACTGGCTGTCAGGGCTTCCCCCCCAAGGATAATCAGGCGTAAGGAGTTACTAACCGCAATGCTGCTATCACTAATATCAGCGCTTAAACTATTCCACACCGCCGTCGGTAAGCCGGCAATAGTAATACGATATTGATCAACAAACTCATTGAAATGCTGCCAATCTGCCAACACCAAATCGTCCCTATACACTACGGCTGCACCATGAACCAATGCCATGAAATGCTCCTCGACGCAGGCATCAAAGCTAAATGACGAGGTCTGCAAGATACGGTCCTCAGGCATGACCTGATAGTGATGCTGTGCCGCAAGGCAATAGCTTATTAAATTTCCGTGACTTATCCTTACTCCTTTGGGCTTGCCCGTGGTCCCGGAAGTATAATTGACGTAGGCGAAGTCCGCTTCGGATATTTCAGCAGGCGAGACCTCACTCGGCTGCCCCTGAAGCATTTCTTTAGTACTTGCTAGATCAAGTAGTAAGTAGCCAGAACATGGTATCAAAGTACTTTCCCAGCACAACAACATGTCAGTCTGGCTATCTTCCAGCAAATACTGCTGGCGAGATACCGGCAATGCCGGGTCGATCGGCAGGTAGGCGGCACCGCTCTTTATCACTGCCAGAATGGCCACCGACATATCCAGTGAACGAGGCAAGCTGATTGCTACCAGGCTCCCTTTCCCGATATGCTGTAATCTCAGCCACCCTGCCAGTTGGTTTGCCCGACTAACAAGTTCGTCATAAGTCATAACCTGCCGACCATGCTGAACTGCCACAGCCTCTGGCGTGGATACCGCCCAGCGCTCTATCAGGTCACAAACACTTATACCTGTGCTAGTGAAATCTTGCGTATCCTCATGTCTGGCCTGCTCGAACAATAACTGTTTTTGCTTTTCCGGTACAAGATCGATATCACCGAGATTGATATCTATATTCTGGACAATTTGTGCTAGCAGAAGCTCGTAGCTTTCTGATAACCGGGAAATCGTCGAATGATCAAACAACTCACTGGCATAATGCCAATCCAGTATATATTTCCCTTCCGCCTGGTAGACGGACAATGTGAAGTCAAACTGGCTCGCGCCATGGCTTAACGGGAAATCCGACGCCAAAATGCCCTCAAAGCGGGCATCATCGGCCCTTTCGTTGTTCTGCAGCACGAACAAGATCTGGAACAACGCATTATGGCTTAAATTTCGCTCGACCTTGAGCTCATCCAGCAGCAGTTCATAGGGAACACTTTGATATTCAAATGCATCAATCAGGCTACGCTTGTTATCCGCCAGCAAGCGAGCAAAAGACGGATTCCCCTCCCAACAAGTCCGTAGCGCCAGTGTATTGACGAAGTAACCCATGACAGTTTCAAAGTCTTTGTGGTGCCGGTTTGCAATTGGCGACCCCATGACCACATCACTATTTTGCCCATAGCGCCCGATGACGGCTGCAAATGCTGTTTGCAGCAACATAAACATGGTGACACCTTGCTCTTGAGCCATCTGCTCAAGGGCCTCGCCCAATGCTTCTGGTAACTCGCTTAAATAACCATCGCCAAGGTTATTGGCTGCCACTGGACGGCTTCGATCTAACGGCAGGTTATGCTGTGGAGGGGCACCTTTTAGCTGTTGTTTCCAAAACGCCAAATGCCGCTCTAGATTGCTTCCGCTGAGCCAATTATTCTGCCAGTTAGCAAAGTCACCATAATGCCGGGATAACGAGGGGAGCATATTTGAGCGGTTCAATCGATAACCGTTATATAATTCAGTCAACTCACGGATAAAGATAGTCAATGACCACCCGTCCGAGGCGATATGGTGAATATTGAACAAGATGACATGCTCTTCGATACTTAACCGGTACAGATACACCTGCAGCATATAGTCAACAGCCAGATCAAACGGCCTCGATGCATCGATTGATACCTGATTTTTCAGCCGTTTCCCATTGGCCGATTCAGAATAGTCCAATTCGTGGATAACAAAGTCTTCTGATGGAAGAAGAACAGGTACAGGCTCTCCGTCGTTATCCCGGTACACGGTGCGTAACACAGGGTGTCTGTCAAGCACTGTTAACAGCGCATGGTAAAGAGCACTTTGATCTAGCTCCCCTTTCAGTGTCAAGGCCATGGGCAGATTAAACTGGCTGGTACTTTCCTCTACCTGCTCTAGAAACCACAAGCGACGCTGGTTATACGACAAAGCCGGAGTACCATCTGAATTAGGCTGTTCATAACCCGCAGTTTCTTTTTGCAGGCCGGCAAGGATCTCTGCCTTATAGGTTTTCAATTGACTAACTAGGTCAGGGGTCAGCGTCCCCTCAGGGGCCTTTAGCTTGACCTTATTATCGATAAGCTCAAAGCGGATACCACGTGTATGGCATTCCTTTAGCAATTGGCTCAGCATCATAGTTCCACCTCTTCAAAGACCTCGTACTGAGCATCGGTTCCCGAGGATGATTGATTGACCAACTTATAATAGAAATACTGCTCAATGAGCTCAGCCTGTTCAGATAGCACAGGCCGCTCAAACAACTCCCTGTAACTAATCTCGACATCAAACCGGAACTTGATATTGGCCACCAATTTGGCGATCAATAGCGAATGACCGCCAAGATGGAAGAAATGGTTATTGATCCCCACGCGCTCAACCCCCAGTAGATCTTGCCAGATCTGGCACAACATGGATTCCACGTCATTTCGCGGTGCAATGTAATTACCGTCGACCACTCTTTCGGGTTCAGGCAATGCACTTCTATCTAGCTTGCCGTTACTGTTCAACGGCAGCTTGTCCAGTAGGGTGTAGGTGGTCGGTTGCATGTAAGCAGGCAGTACTGATGCCAAAGACTGACGGATAGCTTCAATATCAAGCTTCTCGTTGGAGGCAGGCACTAAATATGCGGCCAAATAGGGATTGTCATCCCGCTCTCGGGCAATGACGGCGACTTCCCGAATGCCTTCATTGCCATTTAGTGCATGCTCTATTTCTCCCGGCTCTATTCGATGGCCACGGATTTTGACCTGAAAATCATTCCTGCCGAGATACTCCAATTCACCTTCACCGTTCCAACGAACCAGGTCTCCAGTACGGAACAATATCCCAGCTTCCTTACTGCCCTGGTACAAGTTCCCAACAAGATCAGAGATAAAGCGCTCTGCTGTCAGCTGATCATCGGTATACCCAGCCGAGACGCCATCGCCTGCCACATACAATTCACCGACGCCACCTAGCGGTACAAGCTGCTGGCGGCTGTTAAGTACGTACAACCGAGTATTGGCAATCGGCCTGCCAATCGGCACCAGTCCTTTACCAGAAGCTAGGCGTCCGGTGTTATAATACGGCTTAGTGTCAAACCAGCTCACATCCGCTGCGACTTCTGAAGAACCGTAAAGATTGAGCAGTGTGGCTTGTGGCAAACGGTCATAAAACGCCGCCGTGACCTGATTCGACAGGGGCTCGCCACTCGAAGTCCAGAGTTTTAACCTTTCCAGCGGCATCAACTCGTCAGCAGGCAGAGCCAACAGGGCCTTCAGTAGAGACGGAACCAGAACGATACGAGTAACAGCGCCAGCGGCTAGGGTGGCAGCTAGACGTGACGGCTCCTTGACAGTTTCATCACCAACCAATAACAGTGGGACCCCCTGCAAAAGTGGACCGAAAATTTCCCAAACATGATCGACAAAGTTCAGGGATGTTTTCGCGCAGCAAACTTCGTCCTTGGCAAATGGATACTGCTCCCACATCCAGTACAGGCGGTTCAGCACGCCCTGCTCAGTCCCTTTAACGCCTTTGGGCTGCCCCGTCGACCCCGAGGTATAAACAATATAACTCTCTGCCGAATGATAGGAGGCTCTCTCCCTCAGAGATACAAAGCAGGAATCAGTCCACTTACTTTTAGAAACCCATTCCTTGACCGTCAATTGACGAATCGAGTGTCCGGCCAGCCAATCAAGGTGCGGTTGAGCAGTCACCACCAAAGCAACGCCGCTGTTAGTCGCAATATAGCTCAGGCGTTCAGCCGAATAGCCAGGCTCCATAGGTACATAGCATCCCCCTACTTTGAGCACGGCCAAAAGTGCGGCAACCATTATCGGAGAACGTTCCAGGTGAATACCGATACGGCTGCCCGGCTCGACACCAGCCTCAATGAACTGACCAGCAAGCTGGTTTACCGCTATATTCAGCTCCCTGAATGAAATAGATTGACCGTTAAAAGTCAGCGCACGGATATCAGGACACTCATTCGCCCTGGCTTCAAATAACTGGATCAAGCTCTGCTCTCGCGGGAAAATGGATGTTTTGCTGCCCAGCACTGCTAACTGCGCCTGGTGCTTTGACGACACGGCATCAATCGACGCAACGGACTGCACCAGCGAACCAGAAAAAGCCGTCAGTACCTCCCGGTAAACTTCAATTAGCCGGCGAGCTGTCTCTTCATCGAACAAGCTGAGCGCGTAGTTAAGGTTACCGATGATGTTTGGCTGACTGTCATCCAAAAACAGGCTCAAATCGAATTTGGCTGGGCTTGGTAGCTCAACGCCATCAGTAAGTTGTGCTGGCGAGAAAGGTAAATCTTTATTCGCTCTGCCCTCATCACCAAAGCGCTGAACGCTGAACATCACTTGAAAGATCGGGTTGCGAGAAGGGTCCCGCTCGATATCCAGCTCATTAACCAAGAGTTCAAACGGTAGCTCCTGATGAAACTTGGCTTGCATAACCATCTGATGCACATCAGCAATCAAGTTTTCAACATTCTGATCGAACGCGACCTTATACCTGAGGGCCAGTGAGTTAACAAAAAACCCGATCAACGACTGAGTCTGACCGTGGTGTCGGTTCTCCGATGGCGTACCCACCACAATATCATCCTGCCCTGAAACCAAAGACAATGTCACATATAGACCACTCAACAGGACAGTATATAACGTCGTTTCTTGCTGCTTGGCAATCTTACGTAGCTGACCGGAAAGCGCTTTATCCAATGTAAAGGCAGCATCCCTTCCTCGGTAATCAACCTGAGGCGGCCTTGGCTTGTCTGTAACCAGCTGAAGAGGTTGATACCCAGTGAGCTGTTCGCGCCAATAAGCGAGTAGTTGCTCAAGAACCAGCCCCTGCAGGTACTCACGCTGCCAGCATGCATAGTCGCTATACTGAATATCGAGCTGCGCTAACTGGCTGTCTCGTTTTTCAACCTCTGACTGATATAATTCACCCAGTTCACGTAGAAAAATATCGAACGACCAACCGTCGAAAGCGATATGATGCCAGAGGAACAATACAAATTGCTGTTCTTCAACAAGATAGCGGTGAACCCTGAATGCAGGCTCTTCACCAAGATTAAATAACCGTTCACTGTCTTTTTCGACAGCAGCTGGCAGCTCCAGCTTCGAGTCTAAGTATCTTTCTGCTACGGCAGGCGGCTGCTCCAGCACCTGCTGATAATCTTCACCCTTATCATTGGTCCGAAGTACCGTCCTCAATATGGAATGGCGTCGGGTAAGTTGCTCTATCGCCGTTTCCAAAGCAAGCCAGTTAATATCAGAAGCTAGTTTTACCAGCAGCGGCGTGTGATAAGTACTGGTTCCCTGTTCAAAACGCTCAACAAAAAGCAGGCGCTCCTGGGCAAATGATAGTGGAGCCTGAAGCCCTGAAGCTCGAGGGATCACAATCGCCTCGCTATGTTCCAGTTCGGCAGCAAGTGCTGCAATGGTTTTGCGTTCGAACAGGGTCGGTAACGGAATATCGACATCAAGCACCTGCCGGCTGACGGCAGTCAAGCGAATAGCAGAGATCGAGTCACCGCCTATTTGAAAGAAGTTATCCTGTATCCCAACCCGCTCCCTCCCCAACACGTCTTGCCAGATTTCACACAATCGAGCCTCAAAGGCGGTACGCGGAGCCACATATGCTCCAGCATCAACAAATTGAGGAGCAGGTAGTGCCAGGCGATCTAACTTGCCGTTGATAGTCAGCGGCAGGGCGTCGATAAACGTTATGCTGGCCGGCACCATATAGTCAGGCAGTTTGGATAACAAAATTGTTTCCAGAGTCTGAGCATTAGGGCTAACCCCTTCTTCGGCAACAACATAGGCGACGAGGGTTTTGCTCCCGTCATGTTCGACGGTACTAACAACGGCCTGACTGACCTCTTCAAGCGCCGTCAGGGTACTTTCAATCTCCCCCAGTTCAACCCTGAAACCGCGGATTTTCACTTGGTTATCATTACGCCCAACATACTCCAGCAATCCGTCCGGTAGCCAGCGTACCAAATCGCCGGTCTTATAGAGTCGAGAATATATCTCGTCTCCATCGGCAAACGGGTTATTGATAAAACACTCCGCCGTCAATTCGGGCCGGTTCAGGTATCCACGCGCAAGCCCAGTTCCGGATATGCAAAGCTCACCGGTAACACCTACCGGCACTAAGGCACCCACCTCAGACAACACGTAACATTTTTCGTTGTTGAGTACTTTTCCAATAGGCAAGAGCTCACCGTGATGGTCGACGCTATCAAATATCACAGCAGTACTACAAACCGTTGCTTCGGAAGGTCCGTATGCATTGAGCAGTTCCACGCCCCGAGCCTCCAGGGCCAATACGTCATTGCGGTAAATGCGATCCACACCGGTAAAAATTCGGGTCATCGTCGTCGTGCCTCCCTGCGCTAGGTAACTGGCGAAAGACTTGACGAAAAATGGTGGCAAGTAGCAGAATTCAATCTCATGATCATTCTGCCAAGTGAACAGTCTGTCTGGATCATGCCGGCACTCCTCTGGCACGATATGCAGTTGACTGCCAAACAACAATGAGCTGAATATTTCATATACCGAGGCATCAAAGACATAGTTAGCCCACACTGCAGCTTTGGTTTTACCGTGAACAAGCTCCTCATTAGACAGCAGTGCCACAAGGCTCCTTCCCTCTATCATGACCCCCTTCGGCTTGCCAGTCGTCCCTGAGGTATAGATGACGTAGGCCAAATCCGCCGGATGGCGAGGCAAATCCAGATTATGCCCCGGGCAACCTCCGAACAGGCTGTTATCATCCGCGAGCAAGATCGGCGGCATTGCAGAAGAGCTCTGGCAATATTGTTCGAGTTTTCCCGATAAGCTGCGCTGCGATAGCAAGATGGCCGAACCGGTATCCTCCAAGATGAACAACGTTCGCTCAAGGGGGTATTGCGGCGAAATCGGCACATATGCCCCACCAGCCTTAAGCACAGCAAACATGCTGACTAGCATCTCCAGCCCGCGTTCAAAATACAGCGAAATCAGCGTATCCGGCTTAAGCTCACGGCGATAGTGCTGTTGATGCCGAGTCCGAATCTGCCTGGCTAACTGGTTAGCCAGGAAGTTAAGCTCACTGTAGGTCAGTTGCTGGCCTTCGAATGTCAGGGCAACACTGTCTGGTGTAGCTTCGACCTGCTGCTCAAAGATCTCTAGCAGCGTCTTATCTTGTAATGGAGCATCCGTCTGATTCCAGGTTTTCAGCAGTGTATGCCGCTCTTCTGTGCCGACAACGTCTATCTCAGATAACACCTGCCGGGTATCGGTAACCATAGCCGCCAGCACCCGTTGATACATGTCCGTCATACGAACAATCGTTTGGTCATCGAACAGGCTAACCGCATAGTTCATGTTGGCTTGCAGACACTCCTGGCTGTCATCAATGCGCAGGGTAAGCTCAAACTTTGCAGGTTCATAGAGCGTTGAAGAGATATCAAACGGCTTGAATGGCAGCCCGCCTTCGGTTTCACTAACAAATGACTGTACACTGAACATAGTCTGAATGAGCGGGTGCCGGGAAGTATCCCTTTCAACGCCTAGCTCACTAACCAGCCGTTCAAACGGCACATCCTGATTGGCTTTGGCTTCAACCACAATCCGTTGGGTTTCGCGGATCAATGACTCGACGTTCATCTCATGATCGACCCCCAACCGCAAAGGAAGTGAGTTAACAAAAAAACCCATTATCGACTGGGTCTGGCTCTGGTTGCGATTTTCCGACGGTGTGCCGATCACAATATCCCGCTGACCTGAAAGCACAGAAAAGGTGAAGAACAAACCACTGAGCAAAACGCTGTACAGTGTCGTTTCCTGCGCTCGGGCAAGATCGCGTAGCCGAGTAGACAGTTCCTCGTCCATAACAAAACCATAATCCTTGCCCCGGAAGTCCAACTGCTTGGGCCTCGGACGATCCGTCGGTAGCGACAACACCTCATGACCGGCTAGGGCATCAGTCCAGTAGCCCATCTGCTCACTAAATGCAGCCTGTCGTTCAAAATCACGCAGCCAAACCGAATAGTCAGCGTAGTCAATGGCAAGTTCAGGCAACTCAACCGCCCTTGAATGGCACAATGAATCATAAACATGTGCCAACTCTCTGAGGAAAATCTCCAGTGACCAGCCATCGACCGCAATATGATGCCAGAGAAAAAGTTGGTACCTCTCCTGACCGTATTGGAAACGACATACCCGCAACGGTAACT
Source organism: Photobacterium gaetbulicola (assembly GCF_003025515.1). Lineage (NCBI taxonomy): Bacteria > Pseudomonadati > Pseudomonadota > Gammaproteobacteria > Vibrionales > Vibrionaceae > Photobacterium > Photobacterium gaetbulicola. The sequence continues at coordinate 76,080 of NZ_PYME01000003.1, forward strand.
CGTTGACTAAATCAAAGGGACGGCGGATTTCTTTTTCAATTGTTGTCAACAATTCTGATTCACTTGCAACCGATAGTTCCCTGACACTGACCGAATCGGCAACAACCTGCTGATAGTCGTTGCCTTCTTCATCGGTTCGATACACAGTCCGTAAAACAGAGTGGCGTTCAACCATATGAGCCAAGGCCTGATCCAAAGCCTCTAGCTGAATATGACTGTCGAGCTTAAAAATTAACGGGACATGGGAAACATCACTGTTTCGTTCATAACGCTCTACAAATAGCATTCTCTCCTGGGAGAATGAGAGCGGGAACTGATTGAGCTCCGGGAGACTGTGGAAACTTTCCGGTGAGCCAATATGACGAGCCATAAAAAATGAGATTAATGCTTCTCTGTTCTGCTTTAGCTCATCGATCATTCCTTGCTCGGGCTGCTCACTCTCATATGCAACTTTCAGCGATTCCCCTTCTAGCCATGCTGAAATACCAGCTTGTCTTAACTTTTTTAGCAGCTCAATCATCGTTATAGCTCCATTACATTTTTAATTTTTTTATTGCCAGCCCTGGCAGATATCTCAACTATCCTGCGGCCATTTCCATTGCTACTTCGTTCAGCCAAACCAGCAACCGTCTTCAACTCAAACAGGTCCCTGAGCTTAAGATTCAGACCCAGCTCCCGGTTAATCGAAGACACCAGCTTCACCGCCGCGATAGAGTTGCCGCCAATCCGATAATAGTTATCATGGATACCAATCCGCTCTACCCCCAACGCATCCTGCCAAATAACGCACAACTTAGTTTCCAACTCGTTTCTCGGCGCTACATAGTTATCTCTGTTCGTATTTTCGGGAGCAGGCAATGCACGACGATCAAGCTTGCCATTGGGTGTAAGCGGAAGCTCGGAAAGCACGGTCATAGAGGCGGGAATCATGTACTCCGGTAACTTGGCTGCCATTAGCGCAAATAGGCTGTCAATATCGACCTCGACCAAAGGCTCTGGAACGATATACGCCGCCAGATTGAGTAAGTCTTGCGCTTCCCGCGCAATCACAACAGCATGTCTAATATCAGAAAAGCCCACCAACGTGCTTTCTATTTCTCCAAGTTCGATACGGTGGCCGCGAATCTTAATCTGGTGGTCATTTCGCCCGACATAGGTCAGCACACCATCATCACACCATCGGACCTGATCGCCAGTTTTAAATAACACCCCCTCTCCGGCCAGGGGACGAACAAATCTCTCACTGGTTTGCTGTTCATTGGTATAGCCAGCAGCAACCCCCACCCCACCGACATAGAGCTCCCCCACCATGCCACGGGGTAACAACTGCCGGTTGGCGTTCATGACATAAAGTCGGGTATTGGCAATAGGACGGCCAACGGGGACCGAATCCGCTTCGTCAGGCATTTCGCGAGTGTCATACCATGTTGCATCGGCCGAAACTTCAGACGAACCATACAGGTTTAGCAGCACTGCGTTTTCAAAGCGGGAATAAAAGCGGCGCACCAAAGCAGCAGGAAGCTCTTCGCCACTGGACGTCCAGTGCACTAGCGACTGAAGAGGTAGCAGTTTCTGTTCAGGCAAATCTAAGATTGCCTGCAGCAACGATGGAACCACAACTAGGCGAGTCACCCTTTGGGCTGCCAGCTCTGTTGCTAACTCAGATGGATTCCGGGCTGTTTCTTCGTCCACCAGGACCAGTGGGACCCCTTGTAATAGCGGACCAAATAGCTCCCAAACATGATCAACAAAGTTGAGCGATGTCTTGTGACTGCAAACCTCTCCCGAAGAAAAAGGAAACTGCTGCCACATCCATTGCAACCGATTCAGGAGCCCTCGCTGGGTGCCTTTGACGCCCTTTGGAATCCCGGTTGAACCTGAGGTGTAGATAATATAAATCAAACTGTCGGCCAGGCTACTCGCCGGAGTTTGATAACGTTCCAATCGGGTTTCGCTAGCCAAAGCCGTCAAGTCAACGCCCACAGTTTTCCTGCGGTGCTCCAGTGTTTGCTGCTGATCAGCCGCCGTAAGTACCAGCTCGATATCGGCGTCATTAATCATGTACTGCAGGCGGTCTTCCGGGTACCTCGGATCAAGGGGAACATAGATCCCACCTATTTTGAGTACCGCTAAGATCCCGACCACCATTTCAAAACTACGGGCCATATGAATTCCAACCCGAGCACCCGAGGCTAAACCAAACTGTGTCAGTTGATTTGCCAGAGACGACGAGAGGCGATCAAGCTCAGCAAAATTAAGCGTCTTTTGGTGGTAAACCAGCGCCGTGGCTCCAGGCACATGTTGAACTTGCTTATTGAACAAAGACAACAGGCTGTTATCTTCCAGCCCCATCGACGAAATGATGCCCTGGCTGTCTAACAAAGCCCGTTGCTCTGAATCACTGATTAGGTGCAAGGCAGACAACGGCGCTCGCGGCTGCTCTGCAACACCTGTTAGTAAATTTTCCAATGTTTCTGCCAAACGTTGGATTGTCTCTTGATCAAAAAGATCAGTGTTGTATTCCCAGACAAATGCCAGCCGTTCCTCATCTTCAGTAGCATAAAGAGTAAGGTCATATTTAGCTGTGATTGCCGAGCTCTGGGAGGCCTCTATTTCAATACCGGGCAACTCCAGCACTGGCTGCGTGTTATTCTGCAGTACCAGCATGATCTGAAAAAGCGGACTGTAGCCGGCAGAACGGCCAATATCCAATGATTCCAGCAGCAGCTCGAAGGGGAGTTGCTGATGCTCAAGCGCACCAAGAATAGTTGCCCTAGAATTAGCCAACACCTGTTCGAAAGTCATCTCAGGGGCAACTTTGCCCCTCAGAACCAATGTATTGATAAACAGACCTATAATATTACTTAGCTGGTGGTGGTCCCGGTTCGCAACTGGGGTACCTATCATGACGTCGTCATCGTTGCTCAACGCAGAGATCAATACGGTCAGCAACGCGTGCAACCCCATAAATAAAGTGGCATTCTGTTGCCGGCATAGCTCTCGAAGTGCATCGGTTTGACGCTCTGACAAGCGGCTTTTCACTACAGCCCCGCGGAAGGTTTGTTCCGGGGGCCTTGCCCGATCCAGCGGAAAGTGGTGAATCTCCGGAGCCCCAGCGAGCGCTTTTTTCCAATAGTTTTGTAATTTCCCCAGCGAATCCCCGCGCAGCTCGTCCCGCTGCCAACATGCATAATCGGCATAATCGATCATAAGCTCGGGCAGCGGCTTCCTGTTTCCAGAGATATAACGGTGATAAAGAGTACTCAGCTCTTGGGTCAGCAAGCTGATTGACCAACCGTCAGAGCTGATATGATGCATGGTCTGCAGCAGGATAAACTCACCATCACTAAGTCGGAGCAGCGTCGAACGAAGCAGGTTATCGCGCCGGAGATCGAAAGGCGTCGTTAGCTCTCGCTGTACCGCCCTTTCAACCTCACGCTCCCTGTCAATGGCTGTTAGCCCAGACAAGTCAACCATCGTTAGTGGCTTGGGTTTATAGGGACGAATTTGCTGAGCCGGCTGACCGTGGTGGACAATGACACCGGTACGCAGCACCTCATGACGGCGTAAGATTTCATTCAACGCCCACTGCAGCGCGTCGACATTCAACGCCCCTCGGAGGTTTACCACTACCGGCATATTATACTGTACGCTGTTATCCTGAAGCTCATTCACCACCCAAATGGCCTGCTGGGAGAACGAAAGTGGCGCAGGAAAGGAAGTATCCCGAGTCGGTATAGATAAGACCGTACTGCTGCCCTTAAATGCAGACAAATATGAGATTAACGCTTCCTTATGCTTTGAAATAACTGTCTTTAAATCTTCTGGCAACTCAGTGGTAACCCTAGCCTTCAGTTTGCCTTCCAAGACATAAAGAAAAATCCCTTTTTGATTCAATGACTGAATCAACTGATTAATATCCATATCTAAAACTCCACTTCCAAGACATCCGCCATGTCGGCAAGCTTTTCAAAGCTGGTCTGATTCTCGATAATGTACAACTGCTGCTCAATTTCTTCCGCCAGCAACTCTATTGTTTGTCTTTCGAACATCGTCTGCACCGTGATATTGACTTGCGGGTAGCGCTGTTTAACCAAGCTGATCACTTTAATTGCCAGCAATGAATGGCCCCCAACGTCAAAAAAGCTCCGGTCCACACTGCTGCGAACAGACAGCAGTTGATGCCAGATATCCGACAAAGACTGCTCCACCTCTGTTTTCGGCGACACAAATGTGCCCTGCTCGGAAAAGTCCGGGGCGGGAAGTGCTTTACGATCGAGTTTGCCGTTGGGGGTCAGCGGCATCTGGGCGACCGCAATAATCTGGGCAGGTACTAAAAACTCGGGCAAATGAGCTTTAAGGTGCTTTTTTAGTTCATCAGTTGATAAACTATCCTGCCCCTTCGCAGGGCTAGTCACGACCACGTAAGCCACTAATAGCGGTGTCCCGCGGTCTTGGTTGACCATCACGATGGCCTCACGGACCTCCTTCATCTCCAGCAGGGCCGACTCGATCTCCCCCAGCTCGATGCGGAAGCCACGAAGCTTGATCTGGTGGTCAAAACGCCCCAGGTATTCAAGACTGCCATCAGCTAACCAGCGTACTTTGTCTCCCGTCTTGTAAAGCCTACGCGACGCCTCTGATGTAAACGGGTGCGGAATAAAGCTACTGTCGGTGAGCTCCGGTTTATTGCGGTAACCTCGGGCTAACCCAACGCCACCAAGGTATAGCTCTCCGGGTACCCCGATGGGTACAGGCTGCAACTGCTGATCAAGTACCAGAGTCTGAATATTGGCAATAGGACGTCCGATCGGCACCCTGCCGCTATTCGCCCCCCTCTGGCAAGGCCACCAGGTAACATCAACAGCCGCTTCAGTCGGGCCATACAGATTATGCAGCTCGGCGGTCGGGTGCATATCAAAGAAACGCTGTTGCAAGTCATAAGGCAAGGCTTCACCACTGCAGAAGACATATCGAAGACTGTCGCATTTCGCCAACGCCGGCTCTTCGACGAACAACTGCAGCATCGAAGGAACGAAATGAAGCGTTGTGATCCCCTGTTCGGCTATTAGTTCAGCCAGATAAGTACTATTTTTATGCCCTCCAGGCTTGGCAACAACCAGCTGTGCCCCATACATCAACGGCCAGAAAAACTCCCAAACAGAAACATCAAAGCTAAACGGTGTTTTTTGCAATACCTTATCCTGATCCGTCAGCCCAAATACCTCCTGCATCCATTGCAAGCGATTCAAAATGGCACCATGGCCAACCATGACTCCCTTTGGCTTGCCCGTAGATCCGGAGGTGTAAATCACATAGGCCAGATCCGACAGCCCAATGTCCAGCACCGGGTTGGAGGTGGGATATTGCGCCAGTACGGTTCCAACAAACTGATGGTCAACAACGACATCTTTACGGTATTGGCTCGCTGTAAGCAATCCATCCTGGAGCAGCACAATATCGACTCCCGAATCCTGCAGCATATAGTCAAGTCGTGCTGGCGGATAACCGGGATCAAATGGTACATAGGCCATGCCAGCCTTCAGTATCGCAACTAAGCTGATCACCATTTCGATGCTCCGCTCCATACAAACACCCACTAAGGTATCCGGACCGGTACTATCGACATGTTGCAACAGGTAATGAGCCATCTGATTAGCACGCTCATTGAGCTCGGCATAGGACAAGGCCTGTCCATCGTATGACAACGCGATCGCATTCGGAGTCAAGGAAACCTGGTGCTCGATCACATGGTGGATCAACCGATCCTTACTGTAAGCCGTGTCAGTCTGGTTCCATTCCTCCAGCATGAAACGCTGCTGCCTGCCATCAAGCATCTCCAGCTCCGAGACTTTTTTCTCCATCGAACCGGCAATATCAACAAGCAAGTTCTCAAAATGCCGGGACATCCGATCTATCGTTTCTGGCTGGAAAAGTGCTAGGGCATATTCGAAGAAACACCCGATTCCCTGCTCTTCCTCATGGCAATATAGGCTTAGATCAAAACGGGAGACCGTTTCTTGGGGGATAACCATTTCGGCAGTAATATTGTTCAGAGCAAGCGCTGGCTGTTTAACATTCTGCATAGCAAAAAGTACCTGGAACAGCGGCGTATGAGCAGTGGTTCGTTCAGGGCTAAGACTGTCAACCAACCATTCAAACGGCACAGCCTGGTGTTCCAGGGCCGCCGAGACCATCAGTCTGCCCTGCTGCAGCTGCTGGGCAATTGTCGAATCACCGGACACCTCATTGCGCAATACCACAGTATTAACAAACAATCCGACCTGATTTTCCAGCTCCTCATATTCCCGCCCGGCGACAGGTGTCCCCATCACAATATCGCTTTCTCCGCTGTAGCGGTTGAGCAGCACACTGAAGGCTGTCTGCAACAACACAAACAACGTGATATTCTGCTCCTCACAGCATGCCTTTAACCGTGCCACCAAAGCCGGGGCTAATTTGAAGTGATGTTGGCTCCCCCGGTAATCCTGAACCGTTGGACGTTTGAAATCAGCAGGAATCGAATGTAAAACCGGCAGATCCGCCAGTTGCTGCTGCCAATACTCCAGCAATGTTTCTTTTTCGGATGCCAGCCACAGCCTTTGTACTTCAGCAAAATCTGCCACCTCTATCGGCAATTCCGCTAGCTCAGGCCCGCCGGACGCCCGGTTGTTATAGTCACGGTTGATTTCATCGATAAAGACCCCCCACGACCAGCCATCAGACGCAATATGGTGCATTGTCAGAATCAACTGGTATTGCTGCTCGGCGAGCACTACCAGCTCTCCGCGGAGCAGGACGTCACGACTCAGATCAAACGCTCTCTTGGCATTTCGCTCGGCAAGTGCTTGCGCGGCAGGGTACTTATCACCCTCTGATAAACCCGATAAATCGGTAACAGTCAGCTCAAAGCTGTCTCCTGATAACAGCTCCATTTCCAGCTCATCACCCCGGCTATCAAACACGGTTCGCAATGCCTCAAAGCGCAGCACTCGACGCTTAATAACCTGGCTCAGCCTGACTATATCCAACTCCCCCTGCAGATTAACAACCATCGGCATATTGTAGAGCCCGGCTCCGTTTGGCACCTGTTCGATAAACCACATCCGCTGCTGGGCGAAGGTCGGCAAGCGCCTTGACTGAACGGCTCGCTTGGTCAGCGTTGGCCGGCAGGTTGCCACGGCAACACTATCGATAAACTCAGCCAATTGCGCCAACTTACGCTCGGCCAGTACCACTTTGAGCGGCAGCTCGCAGCCAAACTGGGAGCGTACCCTAACGGCCATCTTAACGGCCAGCAGGGAGTGTCCCCCAAGGACAAAGAAGTCGCTGTCGGCATAAGGCCGCTCATTAAGCTCAAGTACGCTTTGCCAGATCGCCGCCAGCTGATGTTCCGTCGGTGTAGCCAGCGGCATCCCTCCACCGCCACCTGCCAGTTCAGGATCTGGCAGTGCTTTTCTGTCTACTTTGCCATTGGGGGTCAAGGGCATCGAGGGCAGTGCGGTAACCGCCGCCGGGATCATATACTCGGGCAATCTTTCCTTCAGGTGCGAATAGAGCTCGTCAATCAGCGTACCGTTTTCCAACGCTGCCGAATCCAACGGAACAAAATAGGCAAAAAGCTGCTTATTATTACGACCCTCATCAGCAATCACGGTGCTCTCTTTGACCCCGGAATGCCGATTAAGGACGGCTTGGATCTCACCAAGCTCGATACGGTGCCCGCGGATTTTCACCTGATGATCCAGGCGGCCCAGATACTCGATCCTACCGGCTTCGTTGAGGCGTACCTTGTCACCCGTTTTATACAAGCGCTGCTCGGGCATACCACCCAAACGATGACGGATGAAACACGCTGAAGTGAGGTCGTCGCGATTAAAGTATCCGCGAGCCAGACAAACACCGGACAGGTATAGCTCTCCGGGCACCCCCAGGGGAACGCACTCACCGAGCTCGTTCAGTATTACCCCAGCGCAGTTATCGAGCCAGCCACCGAGGGCAACGTAGCCCTCGCTAGCCTCTAACTCGCTGCGGGTCACCTCACAAGCGGTTACCCAAACCGTTGCTTCTGTCGGTCCATATTGGTTCCATAGTTTTTTACCCTTGGTGATCAATTGCTTCGCCAGTGGAACGGAAAGGGCTTCACCACCACACAACAGTTGCAGCTGGCTACTCCCCCTCCACTCACCACTTTCCAGCAGCAATTGATAGCCAGACGGTGTAGCCTGGATCAACCGGATATGGTATCTCTCCACCAAGGTCTGGACCCGGAGGCCGCTCAACGCATCCTCCCGGCTGCCTAGTACACAGATCGCTCCAGATACCAAGGGCAGGTATAGCTCCAGTGCTGCAATATCAAACGAAATCGTCGTCAGCGCTAGGGTATGATCCTGTTCGGTTGTGGCATAACGGGCCTTGACTGCAGCAATGAAATTGCTCAGAGCCTGGTGCTCTATCTGCACCCCTTTCGGTTTGCCTGTCGAGCCGGAGGTATAAATGACATAGGCCAGCGAGCTATCTTCAACGAGCACATCAATATTCTTGGATGAATAATGGCTATCCAACCGCGGCCACATTTCGGCCGGTGAGATCTTTGGAATATCACTGTCACACACCAGCCCCGCAGTAATCGGAGAACAAATGACCACCGCACATTCAGCGTCAGCCAAGACAGAATTGATACGATCAGCAGGAAACGCCGGATCCAAAGGTACGTAGGCCGCCCCCGCTTTCATGATCGCCAGCAACGAGACCACCATGTCAATGGAGCGTTCCAGTAACACCCCGACCAAACTCCCATGGCCAGCCCCCTGTTCAATCAGATAGCGCGCCAGGCGGTTTGCTCTGGCGTTCAGGACCTGATAACTCATTTCAGTACCATCAAAAACAAGGGCAGTGGCATCTGGTGACTGCGTCACCTGTTGCTCAATCATCCTGTGAACAGATAATTGTGGCTCAGCATTGCTGGAATTGTGGGGTAAGGTCTGCAAGTTAAGCTCGGCTAGGTTGTCGAATACCCCACAGTGGGACTGCTCCGGCTGTTCGGCCATGCTGCTGAAGACCAGCTTATAGCAACTCTCAAGCTGGTGGATCAATGCTTTGTTCCCCGCATGTTTGGGGTATTGCAGCTCTAGCAACAGTTCTGCCGAAGGCATCCTGATAAACTGGGCGACAAAAGTAAGATTCGATGCCTCGTACTTAGCATACGGTTCGAACGCGATCCCGGCACTGTCCAGCGCCTCGTAGCTGTGGAAGTGCGTGTAATTAAAGAGTACTTTGTTAAATTCCAAAGATGTCTGCCGCTGGATATCCGATATCGGGTACATGCGGTGAGCGATACTCTCTGTCGCCATACGGCTGACCATTGTTATCAGTTCGGCCCAGCTACTTTGCGCTAGTTGGCATCGCAACGGTAGGGTGTTTAAGAACAAGCCCAATGTCACGTCTCCGCCGGGCAATGCCGGCCTGCTATTACTGACGACACCGCTGAGCACATCCGTATCACCACTCATTATCGACAAGACCTTGAAGTGTCCTGCCAACAGTAAATGCTGCAGCGGAACATCAAGCCTTTCCGCCAGCTCAACCAGCTGATCTTTCAACCCATCAAGTTTGTCGCTATAAAAACTATCACGCTCACCGTTTATTGCTCCCGCCTCGGAAAAAGGCAAGGCAGTCACCGTCGCTTCTGACAACCTCTCGCTCCAAAACTGTTTTGCGTCTTCATCCCGGCGGCTGTCCATTTCTTGCTCAATAAAGCGATGATATGGCGCAGGCAACTCCTCAAACTGGTGCTGCCTGCCGTTGAGCAATGCGGTATATCCCTGTAATAATTCGATATTGAAACGGGATACGCTCCAGCCATCCAAGATTGCATGCGAGAAACTAAGGGTCAGGACAAACTGATTGCTGTCCAAGCGATGGATAAAAAGACGCAGCAGCGACTTGTCCTGCATATCAAAAGGTGTCTTTCTTTCCTGGCTAATACACCCTTCGACAATTTCGCGATGTTTGCTTTGCGGATCTGAGCGAAGGTCAAACACGCTGATTTGAGGTTCGGCTGTCTCATAAACTACCTGGATGAGGCTGCCTTCTTCTGTATCAAAGACAAAGCCTGTGCGCAGGAGTTCGTGGCGGCTCACCATGATCTCCAGCGCGTTCTTGAAGCACACTTCATCCCAAGGCAGTGCTAGCTTGAATGAAAAGACATCATGATAGACATCCGAATCCGGCTCCAAGTACGCGTGATAGGCCATACCAGCCTGCATTGCGGATGCAGGATAGGCATCACTGATGCCATCCGCCCTCATGACAGCGTTTAGGCGCGCCCCCTCAGCGTCCGACAACAACGACATCTCGCGGTATCTTTGTGTATTAGCATTTTCTGCCACAGCTAGAACATCAGCCAATTGCTCTATCGTATTCGCTTTAAAAATATCGCTGACCGTACAGTGGTAGCCTTTCTCTTTTAACAACGTAACAACCCGCAGCGACAGAATCGAATCACCACCGATGGCAAAAAAGTTATCGGTCAAACTGACCTGGGTCTTGTTTAGGATCTGACCAACAACATCTGCCAGCACCATCTCCTTATCGGTACGGGGGACGACAACGTCGTCACTCGGTTGCTCTCCAGCGAGGGCTAATAGCGCCTCGCGGTTAACTTTGCCATTATTGGTCAACGGAATAGCATCGACCCGTATCAGCATAGACGGCACCATGTAGTCAGGCAGTTCACCCGACAGATATGAACGGACTTGATCACTAGTTACCTCTTTGTCGGCTTCAAAATACCCAACAAGCCGCTTGTGGTTACCATCGGCAGCCAGCGCAAACACCGCCGCCTGCTTAATTGACGGGAACTTACGAAGACAGGATTCAATCTCGCCAAGTTCAATCCTAAATCCGCGGATTTTTACCTGCTGGTCAATTCGGCCTAAGTACTCGAGGTTTCCATCTTCCAGCCATTTAACCAAGTCGCCGCTTCGATAAAGTACATCTGCTTGTTCAGGTGCGAATTTATTGCCAATAAAGCGCTCACGGGTCAGCTCTGGGCGGTTGAGGTAACCGCGAGTCACCCCTTTGCCACCAACCAGCAGTTCGCCAGGAACCCCGACAGGCAAGAGATTCAACTGGGCATCACAGACATAGGCACACAAATCGGCCAGTGGCTTGCCGATCACACTGAGAGGCTGCTCGCAATCTTGCTGACGAATCCGCTGGTAGGTAACATGTACGGTTGTTTCAGTGATCCCGTACATATTGATCATTGCCGGCTGCTCATCGCCATAGCTGGCAAACCAGTCTGATAAGGAATTAAAATCAAGAGCCTCCCCGCCAAATACTACATAGCGCAGCGCGGTCTTTACGCCGGATTTCACGGCGACTCGGCTCAGACTGTAAAATGCAGATGGTGTCTGGTTGAGCACAGTTACCCTGTGTTCACACAGCAAATCTAAGAACTGTTCAGGCGAACGTGTTGCTTCATAGCCGACGATGACTAAACGGGCACCGTAGATCAGGGCCCCCCAAAGCTCCCATACCGAAAAGTCAAAGGCATAGGAATGGAATAAGGTCCAGACATCTCGATGATCGAAAGAAAACTCGACATCTGCTGCCGCAAACAAGCGAACGACGTTGCCATGCTCGACCATCACGCCCTTCGGGTTGCCAGTCGAACCCGAGGTATAGATAACATAGGCTAGGCTGAGGCCGGACAAACCCGGGATCTCGGGGTTATTGTCATCGGCCTCACAGGTTTCTGCCTTCTCGATACATAATACAACCTGATTATCCCCCGCATACTCAAAGTGACTGTCAGTAACAATAATCCCTAACTGCGCATCATCGAGAATATACCGAACCCTCTGCTCGGGGTAATTCGGGTCAAGGGGGACATAGGCCGCACCGGATTTCAGGATCCCCAACACCCCGACGACCAGCTCAAAAGAGCGCAGCGTATGCAGGCCGACCAATGAATCCGGTTTCACCCCGGCATCAATTAACTGCCGGGCCAGACGGTTAGCCCGGCGGTTCAGTTCTCTGTAGCTCATCACTTTACCGTCAAACACCAACGCCACAGCATCCGGTGTCTTGGCTACGACCTGCTCGAACCGAGAGTGGATACATTCAGAACCATCAAAAAAGTCGGACACTTGAGATGGCAAATGGCTTAATACAGGATCCAATAAAGAAAGCTCTGTAACCTCCTTTGCTCCGTTGGCAGCCATATTGCTAAGCAACGCTTTGAAGTTATGTGCTAGTCGCTCTGCATCCGCAGGCGCTAAGTAGGATGTTGAATAGTCGATGTGAATGGAGAGCCTGTCCCCTGGTACCACGATCACACTTAACGGATAATTGTTTTGCTCGACGGCCTGGATACTACGGTAATGTAGCCCTTGGCCAGCGCTTGCTGGATCTAGCCTGAAAATATCAGAAGGGTAGTTTTCAAACACTAGCAAAGTATCGAATAGCCCTCCTTTAACTTCGCTCCACTTTTGAATATCAAGTAAAGAAGCAAAGCCGTAGGCTTCATCGATGCGGTACAGACTGTGGAGAGACTGCAGCCAGTCATTCAGGCTGTGATCACTATCAGGAACTCGCACCCTGACAGGCAGCGTATTGATGCATGGGCCAACTATCCGTTCAATTTGATTCAGTTCCGATGACCGTCCAGATACTGTTTGGCCGAAAACCACATCACCACTATTGCTGTATTTACTCAACAGCAACGCCCATGCCCCCTGCATGACGGCGTTAAGCGTCACTGACGCCCCGGCAGCCAGCGACTTTAGGCTCCGGGTCATTTGTTCAGAAAGCAGAAGATGGACAGTCTCTTTGCCACCTCCATCAGCAAGCTTGCGGTTATTGGCGGCTCCCAAACGGGTCACCTCAGCAAACCCACCCAATCGTTCACGCCAATACTTGCTGGCATCGCCGATATCCCTGCTCTGTAACCAGTCAACATAATGACGATAAGGTACCACCGGTAAGCTATGCCTGGATGGCTGCGGATCAGCTTTTGCCTCATACAACTCTTTTAGCTCATCGAGGAGCATAGCGATACTCCAACCGTCAAGAAGTGCATGGTGGAATAACCAGACAAAGCTCCAGCTCTCATCCGTTTCTCGGATCAGGGTAAAACGCATCAGCGGTGCTTGCGACAGATCGAATGACGTCCGCTTCTCACGCTCTATCAAAGCAGCCAGATTAGCTTCCAGTTGCTGATTATCGCGCCAATCCAATTCTTGCCACTCAGGACAGCATTCCTGCACAACAACTTGGCATGCAGTATCTTCCCCAATATCGGTGAATGCGGTTCGAAGCACTTCGTACCGACCGAGCAGTTGCGACCAACATGCCTTGAACAAATCCACATCAATAGGTCCTAACCCAAGCTTGAGAATGTTGTTATACATGGCCGTTCCAGGGTTGCTCAGAGAGTGGAACAGCATGCCGTGTTGAGTCGCAGTTACAGGATAGATATCATCAATACGGGGGATTGACCGCTGCAAAGAAGCCAATTGTTCATTGGATAATCCAGCAAGCGGAAAGTCAGATGCGGTATATACGCGCTCGCTAGCCAGGCAATGGCGGATCACAGCTTTCAACTGCTGGATAAAGGCATTGGCTTTTGCGGCGATAGTGGACTGACTATATTGCTTATTGCTGTAATCAAACCGGAAAGTCAGACACCCGTTGGCCACCAGCCCATTAATACCCAGCTTATGCTGGCGCAGACTCTGCGAGCTGACATGGCGGCCAGCTAATGGGCTATTCAGGGCAATCAATCGGTCATCAGCGGCAAATTGCCCTAGGTAATTGAAAACGATATCTGCCCTCTGCCCAGAAGCCAACAAGGCTTGGTCACACATCAGATAACGCAGCACACCGTAGCCTAGCCCTTTATTCGGTATGGTGCGCAATTTCTCTTTTGCCGCAATAACCTGCTGACCTATAGAGCCCAGCTCAACGAGGCTGACAGGATAAATGGATGTGAACCAGCCGACAGTTTCACCAAGATCAATCTCGCCGTCGTCGGCATCACGGCCATGTCCTTCCATCTCTATACGAAGTGGCTTTCCACCGGCCCAGTCAACCAATACAGGGGTTAGAGCCGCCAATAGAAGCTCGTTGACCCTGGTGTTGTAACTCAACGTTGCCCGTTGCAAGTCAGTGGTTTCGGCCTCTGAAAGACTAACCGTCACAATCTCCGTCTCAGATTCAACAGCGGGCTGCGCATTATCATATTCAGGCGGGAGATAGCCACTAACACGGTTTTCTCCAATCCAGTACTCTCTATCCACCAGCCAACGAGATTGATTCACCCCGCCATACATACGTTCCGCCCAGTCTTGGAAGCTGACACTCCCAGGCCTTGGCAGTAGAGCAGAGTCGTCGACCAGATTTGCACAAGCCATAGATATATCGTCGACAATAATCCGCCAAGAGACCCCGTCAGTTACTAGGTGATGAAGGATCCACAGCAACTGATCCCCTTGCGCCTGCCGGATCCATAAACAACGTGAAAGCTCCCCTCGCTCCAGTTGAAGCTGCTGCTGGGCCCGCTCTGCTGCCTCTTGGATGATCCCTTGATGCAAGCTCTCTTCTTCATCCCTCAGATCAAGCTCAACAAGACAGCGGCTAACCTGCGCCTTCGTGAACGGCTGATAGTGAGCCGCCAATGTTTTGCTGTCGAAGCTCAGGCGGAGTACATCATGCCGCTGCCACAAGGCTTCCAGTACCCGTAAAAGATCCTCTCGGGTAAGCTCAGGCACATTGAACAGCATCGACTGATTGTAATGATTCATGGCTCCAGAAAGCTGCCCGGGATTACCCGCAAAGAAAGCGTGCATAATAGGCGTCAATGTCTGTGTGCCCTCAGCCGGAGGCTGCTCCCCTCCGGACAAGCCTTGCTCGACTTTCACATTCTCGGCCAATTGCGCTATTGTCTGAAACTCGAAAAGCAACTGAGAGGTCAATTTGATCCCGAGCTTGCGGGCTTTAGAAACCAGCTGGATAGCCAAGATGGAATCGCCGCCTGCTGAGAAAAAGTTAGTATGAGTCCCTAACTCGCGGGAGCCCAGCACACTTTGCCAAAGGTCAAGCAGTGTCTCCTCCAGCGGCGTACTCGGCGCAACAAACGTCCCACCCGGCTGGGCAACACGCTCAATAGCTTGCAAAGCTAGACGATCAACTTTACCGTTCTTGGTCAGTGGCATGGAATCCAGCAGCGTGATATGCGCCGGAATCATATGATCCGGCAGCAGTGCCTTGAGCCGGGAACGAATAACCTCTCCGGCCTGCCCTCGCCCAGCCTCTGCCGTTTCGGCAACAGTCACGTACCCCGCCAAATATTTCTCGCCGCTGTCGCCGGACTTGACGATGACAGCTTGCTCCCTTACCCCGTTAAGGCCAGACAACGCAGACTCGATCTCGCCGAGCTCGATACGGAAACCGCGAATTTTGACCTGGTGATCCTTGCGACCGATATATTCAAGCTCGCCATTAGCTCCCCAACGGACCAAATCGCCGGTTTTATATAGTCTTTCATGACCTGTAGCCACTCTCTCATTAACAGCGCCTGCAAAGGGGTTGGCAATAAAGCTACTTCGGGTAAGTGCATCACGGTTCAAGTAACCCCGGGCAAGCCCTGCACCAGACAGGTATAACTCGCCAATGGCACCTTCGGGGAGCAAAGTCAGCTCATCGTCCAGTACATAGGCACGGGTATGATCAATCGGTTGGCCGATGCAGGGCTCAGTCTGCAACGCACCGTCAAAGCAAGCAAAAGTCGAATACGTCGTGTCTTCCGAGGGACCGTAAAGGTTATACAACCGCTTGATCGGTGAAGTAGAAAAGGCGCTATTGACTAATTTTTGGGATAAAGGCTCACCGGCAACATTCAGCGTCTCTACGGAGTCGGGGATTGCCCTCGCCGCAATGAGAGCGTTGAGAGCACTCGGCACAGTATTGATTAAAGTCGGTGTCAGGCTGCTTTCCTCGACAAGCTGGGAAACATCATCAACCAGCAGGACAGTACCACCACTCAGCAAAGGAGCCCAAAGCTCAAATACCGATAGGTCAAAATTGAGCGAGGTACTAAAAAGGACTCTCTCCAGCTCTTCTGGGCTGTAGGTTTTAAATGCCCAATCAAGCAAAGCGATCACATTGCGGTGCTCAACCATGACCCCCTTCGGCTTGCCGGTCGATCCAGAAGTATAAATAAGGTGGGAAAGATGCTCGGGCGTAACCCCCGTCTCGGGGCTATCGATCTCTGCACCAGGTGCAGATGCGAAACCGCCATGCTCTTCGAGTACGACAATTTCATGCTCAAAATCAGGGAAGTTACCGTGAAAGGCCTGTTCCGTGATCAGCAGATGGCTGCCCGAGTCTTCCAATATAAAGGCCTGCCGTTGCTGCGGGTACTTGGGATCGACAGAAACATAAGCCCCTCCCGCTTTTAGTACTGCTAAGAGGGCAATAATCAGCTCTGGAGTACGGTCCATGCATAGCGCCACCGGGCGATCAGGCCCAACGCCAGCAGCCGCTAATGTACGGGCAAGCAGGTTAGCTCGCTGATTCAGCACCCGATAAGAATAAGTCCCTCCGTTGTGTTCTAGGGCGATTGCATCGGGGGTTGTGGCTGCCTGCTGCTCGAACAGGTGATGAATACAAAACGATGATTCAGGCAGCATTGCACCCGTATGGCTGGTTAGCAGGCGGTCGCGCTCTTCGCCTGTCAGCATTTCAATATCGGACAGCTTGCTCCTTGGGTTATCCACCACACATGCCATGATGTTGTGAAGGTGCTGGGCTAACCTTCGGAGGGTTTCAGGCTTGAATAACGCAGAACAATATTCAAAATTCAGCGTCAGTTGCCCATTTTCTTCGAAACATACCAGCGAAATATCGTATTTGGTCTGCGAGTACAAAGGCTGACCGATCGACGTCTGCTCTACCCCTTCCAAATCCAGCTGCGGTAAGTCCATATTTAGCAGTACCAACATAACTTGGAATACCGGAGAGTATGCACTGCTTCGGCTGTAATTCAGCTTGTCCACCAGCATATCAAAAGGCACCCCCTGATGCTGGTCGGCCTCCCTTAGCGTCTGGCTAACCTGTGCGAGCACATCACTAAACGTTAGGTCGCCATCCAGCTCAGTACGCAACACCAAGGTATTGACAAAAAATCCGACCATCGCCTCGAAGTCATAATTGGTTCGGCCCGAGAAAGGTGAGCCAACGACAATATCCTTCTCGCCGCTATGGCGCGACATCACAACGGCAAGCAAGGCATGCAGAACGGCAAAGAGAGTCACGTTCTGCTCGCGGGCAAACTGGTAAAGAGAGGTTGTTTCCGCAACCGACAACTGCAGCTGCTCAACGTGGCTTTGGAAGGACTGATAATTCGTTCTGGGGTAATCGAGAGGCAGGCTATGAAGTTCCGGAGCCCCCTCCAGCTTTTTGCGCCAATAAGCTATCGAGGGTGCAATATTTTGCTCAAATTGCACTTTACTCCGCCAATGAACATAGTCCGTATACTGGAAAGCAGGCTCAGGAAGAGCATGGTCTATGCCGACAGCAAAACTGTTGTAAAGCGATTGTAGCTCCGCGGTTATCACCCGCCAGGACCACCCATCCATGGCAATATGGTGCATTACCATAAACAGTAAATACTCATCTTCACTGAATCGGATCAACCTGACCCTGAGCATCAACTCCTTTTCAAGATCGAAAGGCCGGCATGACTCCTCCTCCAAGATAGCCTTTTCCCGTCGACTTTTCTCTTGCTCATCGCATCCCCGTAGATCATCTGAGCAGATCTCAAAGCCCGATGCCGGCTGAATATTTTGCCACAGCCCTTGATCAGTATATTGGTAAGTAGTTCGGATGATCTCATGGCGGCGAACCAACTCTGCAAAAGCGCGGTTTAAGACATCTTGATCTAGATTGCCTTTCAAGTAATAGCGATAGCCGGGCTCGACATAAGCGGCTTCAGCACCCTCTTGCTGACTGACAATCCACAGCCCTCGCTGCCCATTATGTGCCGGGAATTTATTAGCATTATTTCTTGAGTTCTTGATTAAAGTCGGGGGTCTGCTATTTCCTAGCAAAGAGATAATCTCTTTTTTATGGGCAATAACTTGATCACGAAACTGGCTAGGTAATTTACCTTTCACCCTTAAATTACTTCCTTCAACTTCCAGTTTGCAACCAGACAATTTTAATTCATTAAGTAACTCAATCACACTCATAAAATATTCCCGAATACAGCCATCCCCCCTCATTAATAGAGGGAAGGATTTCTAGCTTTTAAACTATTGTGTTTGGTTTTATAGGAAGATAAAAACACTCATCTATCTATGTGTTCTATTAACTTACGAATGTCCCCTGTTAACCGTAAGACTTTTTTGTAATTAACAAAAAAGTTGTTTACAAATAAAATAAAACCATCACCTTTATCCTTATCAATTTCAACCGTTGCCAAAATACCAGGCCCACCTCCATCATGCCCCCAAACCGACGGCCCCCTATCCGAACACTGGAACCAACCGAGGCCAATTCCACTCCCTGTCACACTGTCTTTGCGCTGAAGGGTAAATATCTGGTTGACAGTTTCAGGTTTCAACAACTGGCTATGGTTATCCTTTCCGGTATTCAAGAAAGCCGCGAGGAACTTGGCAAATGAATTAACTGTCGTCCCCAATAGCGCCGAAGGATAAAAAGGGGAAAAGTAATCGCAACTTTGAACAGATAAATATCCCCTTCCATCAACTGATTTGACTTCTCCTGTACTCAAGTAACCTTTATCCTGCATCGCTTTGGTATAAACGGCCATGATTGGTGCACGCTGACTCTTTGTGGCCTCATAGGGAGTAATTAGCAAGGATTTATCAAGGATTTCTTTTGACCATGCCGTATTATCCATTCCAATCCGACCAAATATTTCCTCTTCGCAGTATTGTTCGAAAGGGATTCCTGACACGCATTCAACCAAATAAGCGGCCATCACAGAATTTATACTGGAATATCCTGACAAGACCCCCAAAGGGTCATTTTTAATATTGTCAAAATCACCGGGTCGGTAGTTATCAAATACTAACTCAGGCGAATAGCTTACTCCGGCTTCCAGAACATTTTCCTGCACCCATTGCTTTAAGTTCGTGGTATAGGACTTGCAAAACAAATCCGCCATCGTGTCCGGAGCAGACATCAGCTTGCGGCTTGAAAACGAAGAGGAATGGGTCAGCAAATGATAGGGTGTAATGGCCGTATCCGGGTGGTAGGGATTTCGAATTTGCACCCCGCAGTATCGGCTGATATCACCATGCAGTTCAATCCGCTGCTTTTCGACCAGCTGCATCAGAGCGGTCCATGCCACCAATTTAGATACGGACCCTATCGTCTGCCAGATGCTGTCAGCATTCATCTGGGTCCGGGTTTCGATATCCTGGTAGCCGTAACCTTTTGACCACACCAGCTCTCCACCCTTAATAATGGCCGCGCCAATACTGGCTGCGGGCAGCTCGGTAAGGGCATCATTAAATAAAGTATCCAGCAGCTCCTGGTTAGTTTTGGGGTTGCCCCCCAGTACAATCGCACCGGTTGCGCCGGCTCCGGCGATGGCAGTTGCTTTCAGTAAGGTTCGTCTCGATATATTGTTCATATTGCTACCTAGCCTATTTATTAATCCTTCAATCGTTATGCGATTTCTATGTCCCTCGCAATTTTTGCTTGGTCCGCTAACAACGCATCAAGATCGTTTTCCCGTGTAAGCGGATTACAAAATACAGCCCTAAAAACGACTACCTCTTCTTCGCCATTAACCAGTGTGGTTGAGGAAACAAAACTATTACCGTTTATAAATTGCTCGCTCTGAATTTTCTTATTGATTTCATTGATTAACTCAATTTCAGCATACGTGAGTTTCTCCTTCGTCAATACTTTTTCTCGCAGTGTCACCGGAATATAGCGATAAACGACAATATTCAACGCCGGCTCCTGAACCAGTAAAAAATTCTCTGACGATTTTATTTTCCCAGTGAAATTCTGAGTAAGGGAGAGTGTTGTATCAAAAACATGCCCCATCCCTGCATCCCCCCATAGATTTAGAAGAGCATGTAGCATCAATATGGAGGCAGGCCTCGAACCCTCTATGGTATAGCGGCCGAGATCATAGCTGCCTTTTTTGCACTGGTAAGCCGTATTGTTCTCTGAGTGCGAGGCAAAGCCTGGAGATTTGAAAATACACAAGCTGGTTCCCATCGGTATATACAGCTGTTTGTGAGCGCAGATGGTTACCGTATCCGCCATCTCAATCCCTTTCACCAGTTCCCGGTGGTTACTGGATAAGGTATAGGCGCCGCCCCATGCTGCATCCGCATGGAAATGCACACCAAACTCTGCTGCCAACGCCCCAATTTCTTCCAATGGGTCAACACTGCCGGTTTCCGTGGCTCCAGCAATTCCGATCAAGGCCAAAACATGAATCTTACCCTTGCGGCATTCTTCCAGATTCGAACGCATCTGTGCCAGATCAACCCGGCCATGACTGTCGGTCTCTAGACGAATAACATTTCTCTCACCAAGCCCCAGTAATTTTGCGGCCTTGTCCACTGAATAGTGCATTCGCTTGGAGCCAATGACCACCACGTCTTTGAAGCCATAGTGATTCAAGGCGGAAACCAGCCCCTCTTTGGTTAAGCCCGCAAAATTTCCATCGGCCCGGAAAGCACTGTTCAGGGCATAACTCAGGCTGGTGATATTGGCCAACGTGCCCCCGCCGGTCACAACGCCCAGACAACTCTCAGGGCACTGCATGTAGCTCTCATAGAAACCAGCCTGCTTACGATAGATTTTATGGTGAACGGCCCCCAGCACCTGACGCTCTAACAGAGTCAGCACATTGGATGTTTCTACCTTGACCTGATTCTGGTTCATTCGCGAAATCACGCCCGCCACCTCAGTGATAAACTCAGGCAGCGGCGCCGTCATATGGCCCAGGAACTTAGTCGAAAAGGTATTAACCGTATGGGGGAAAACCACCGTTTCTAGAAAATCAAGGTATTCAAATGGTGCTACCGGTTGATTGCCAATATCGACACGGTCAAAACGGTGCCGACTGGTCGATAGCTTCAACCCAGAATTGATTTTCTCTTTGTTACCATGGCGGGGCAGGTCGTGGCCCAACCGTCCCGAAAATGAAAGCTGATACAACTCTCTAGCCTTGCCGACCTGAGCTATTGCGCTTTCTTCTTCGGTAGACAATAACTCACGTTCAAGCCGGCACTCCAAAAGACTCATAGCAGTTCTCCCAAATCCATTTCAAAATCATCACTATCATTTGTCTGAGTGGCACTCACCACCCCGGCCAGAATCGCCTGTTCGGCAATTGTCCGGGCATCCATCAGCGTGGCCACGGTTAAGCCTGTACCGAAATATTCATTAATTCGATTAACCAGACGCAGAATCACCAACGAATCGCCTCCGAGCTCGAAAAACTCATCATCCAACCCTGGCTGAATCACGCCAAGTTCATCACTCCAAAAATCCGCAACCGCTTTTTCATCCGCCGTTTCTGGAGCTCGGTAAGGAACCCCAAGTACTGGCCTTGGCCGCTTTCCGAAAGCCTTCTGGGCGTTCCCATCCAGCATCTCATGCTCTTGTGACTGGTAATTTTCTTCTCCCTTGATAACCAATTCGAAGGTTTGCTTCTCAAACGGATAAAGCGGGAGGGCGATCCGCCGGGCATTAGGAACAGGATTAAATCGCGCCCAGTCGATATCAAAGCCGTTTTCATACAAAGAGGCAGCCGCAGTGAAGAGAGGGTCAATATCTGACGTCATCTCCTGCTTGTGGCGTGTCAAACTGATCACCGTATGCGACGATTGCAGCCCCGGATGCTGACGAATGAGTGAACCAAGGGTCTTACCCGGCCCCATATCGATAAAGACCCGGTCAGGCTCAACCATTGCCAACTCAATGCCCTTGTTGAAGCAAACGGTCTGACGTAAATGCTTCACCCAATATGTAGGCTCAAGCACTTCATCTACCATCCAGTCCCCTGTCAGGGTCGAAATGTATGGTTTCTCCGGGTGACTCATCGGAATGGCAGCAACCTCTGCAGCAAATTCCTCCAGAATAGAGTCCATCATATAAGAGTGATAAGCGTGGCTAACCGGCAGGCGATTAAAAAGAATACCGTCACAATTCAATTGCACCGTTAGCTCATCGATCGATTCTCGACTTCCCGATAGCACACACTGATTCGGTCCATTGACCGCAGCAAGGTTAACGGTATCAGATAGGTATCTTTCGACTTGCGCCTCGGTCAGCGACACACCCAGCATGCGGCCGGCGGCCGCCTGTGACATCAAGCGGCCCCTTACCACCACCAGGTTAAGGGCATCGCCGAGCGTCATCACTCCGGAGAGGGTGGCAGCCACATACTCTCCCAAGCTATGACCAATCATCCCCTCGGGAACAACTCCCCACTCCAGAACAACCCTTGCCAGCGAATACTGCACAATGAACAAAGCTGGCTGAACCAATCGAGTATCATTGAGCTTCTCCACTCCGCTTAGCTCACCGCGAATAATGGCAGTCAAATCGGCCCGCACAGAGTCCGGCAGCAAGGCCAGGCACTGCTCGGCAACCTCACGATATGGGCTGTGAACCGCTAACAGTTCAGCGAGCATTCCCGGAAACTGTGCTCCTTGACCAGGGAACATAAGGAAAAGACTTTTTTTCTGCTCAGGCAAGATAAGGTCAACTTGCTGCTCCAATAACAACCGGGCACTATCCGGTGTTTGGCACACTATCGCCTGACGACAGGCTAAATGCGTTCTCCCGACAGCCAAAGTATGGGCAAGATCTCTAAGCGACGGCTGTGTGCCCTTACCGAGAAATGCTGCCAGTTGGCGCATATTTGCAGCCAGAGCCGCTGTCGTTTTGGCCGAAACCGGGATTACCGCCCAGTTGACATCGTCCTCGTCTGTTTCCTGCACTTTAGGAGGCTCTTCAACGACCATGTGTGCATTGGTTCCGCCAATCCCAAATGAGCTGATGCCGGCACGGTAAGGGGACGGTGCTCCCTGCCAGTCCCAGAGTGTGTGATTGACCTCTAGCCCAGCCGAGGCAAAATCAATCTGAGGGTTAGGGGTACGGTAGTTAAGTGAAGCTGGAACCTGCCGGTAGCGAACCGCCAGCGCACTTTTGATTAGCCCGGCCATACCCGCTGCAGCTTCGGCATGACCGATATTGGATTTGACCGAACCCAACCTGCAAGGCGGTGTCTTCCTCCCGCTGAAGATATTGGCCAGCGCCCTGACTTCAATTGGATCACCAAGCTGAGTGGCCGTTCCGTGTGCCTCGACATAGCCGATAGAATGGGGCGTTACCTGCGCATCTTCCTGTGCACGGCGTATCACCTCCTCCTGGCCCTGGACTCCCGGAGCTAAATAACCCGCCTTACGATGCCCGTCATTATTCACCGCAGTGCCCTTGATCACCGCAATTATATTGTCACCATCCCGAAGGGCATTATCGAGCAACTTCAGGACAACAACCCCGACCCCATCGGTGAAAATTGTACCGTCAGCCTCCGCATCAAATGGTCGGCACATTCCGCTTTGTGAAAGCATCATACCATTCTGACGCCTATAGCCTTGCTTCACAGGTCTTACCGATGCAGCCCCCGCAAGGGCTATATTACAGTTGCCTTCCCGCAGGGCTTGAACCGCCATGTGAGTTGCGACCAGCCCAGTAGAACAGGCAGTCTGAACCGTCACAGCCGGTCCTGTTAGCCCGATAGCATAAGCAATACGGGTGGCGATAAAGTCTCGGTCTGCAAGGGTATGCAGTGTCATCGTATCCGAAAGCTCCCTGCCCGAAACAACATCGGCAGCCCTGCTCATCCAATCCATATTGCAGCTGCTACTCGCACCAAGATACAGACCAATTGTGTCGGCGCTTGCTGATGGGACATAACCGGCACTCTCCATCGCATGCCAACATTGCTGGTGAAGTAGCCTCGACTGAGGATCCATCAGCTCAGCATCTTTCAACGAGTAACCGAAGAAGGCGGCATCAAATTCGTTACTGCCTTCGACTGCACCTCCCCTAGCGACATAATCCTCATGGCGATACAAGGAAGGGTCGAGGCCCGCTTCAGATAACTCCTGTTCGGTGAACCCCCTCATCAGTTCCTGACCATCAACCAGTTTCTGCCAGAACTCATCAACATTTGCCGCTCCGGGGAAAACACCAGCCATCCCGATAATGGCAATATCCTTGCGCATCGTTTCCCGGCCAGCTACCACTGAGGCCACCTTTGAACTACTGGTATTGCTACTTGTATCCTTGTCCTGCTTGATGCTCAGCCCCCCGGACACCAGCTCTTGCATCAACTTCAAGCTAGGAGCCTCAAACAGTGCAATAACATCAAGGTTCAGGTCGAATTGACGGTTGATCTGCCCAATCAACTGCGCCGACAAGACGGAATTACCGCCAAGTTCAAAAAAGTTCGCGCTCTCGTCAAGATCATCGATATTGAGGACCGAAGCCCAGATATTGCGCAGCCGAATGGCGAGCTCAGAGGCCCGAGCAGGCCGTCTCCCGCTAGCCATTCGGGCCGATAACTGCCCGTCAATCGCCTTGAGCCTAGCCGTATAATCATCAGCTTGTAATGATTCCTGCAGTGCAACTCGCTTAATCTTCCCGATGCTTGTCCGAGGAAATTGCTGCTCGGTTAGAGGCAGTACCGCCGAAGCTGCCAAGCCAGTTGCTTTGGCCAGTGTCCCTTTAATGGCCGCGATCTGGGATAGGTAATAACTGTCATTATGTTCAACATTTTCCTCGTCATCAGGCACGTAGAAAACCGCAACAGACTCCTCAGACTGACGGCGGTCGCCGACAACAGCAACATGGCCGCAGCGGATCCCTTCGACACTGGCTACCACTGACTCCAACTGGTGACTGCAAAAATTAGCACCATTGACAATAATCACATCCTTGAGCCTGCCGGTAACAAACAGTCTTTGGCGATCTATAAAACCAAGATCCCCTGTTCCGAACCAACCGTTGCCTTCATGGCACATCTTCCGACCCAGCAACTGAATTTCCCCAATTTCACGCTCCTTGAGCAGTTGCTGATTCTTCCCAACAACTCGCATCGACAACCCAGGAAGGATACGCCCCAACGAAGTGACATGCGTCCGTAGCTCTCCGCCTCTGTCACTAGCTTGCAACTCCATGACACTCTCTGCTGGCGACCAAGCACGCTCAAAAGTCACCCCTGCGGCAGCCTCAGCCATACCATATGAAGGTTGGATCACATTCGGACGAAGACCTGTCGATTCAAACTGCCGAATAAATCGTGTAACCGTTTTCCCTGACACCGCCTCCCCGCCACTGACGATTTGTTCAAGTTGAGATAGATCAGATACGCCATGCTCCGGAGTACAGGCTAACTGCTCCAGCACCAACCGGAAAGCGAAGTTGGGAGCAAAGCAGTGACTAACTCGGTAGTGTTCCAGTTGCCGTAGCCAATACAGAGGATCGGCCAGTACCAATGGCGTTGCTAGATGGACTTGCTGTCGACCAAGGTATACATCGTGGATATGTGCCGCCAACAAAGCGATTACATGATCAAAAGGCAGCCAGTTCAGAGATACATGATTGCCGTGATATCCACAAAACTGGTTCACTGCGTAAATCTGATCCAATACTGCCGTTTCGGTGATGGGGATAACCTTGGCTTCCCCTGTACTTCCTGACGTAAGCTGGTAAAACAAAGGACAAACCGCTTCGATGGGGGCTGGCGCCAATATGTGCTGAGTGGTGAAACGAAGCTGCTCGCTGACATTCAGTAACTCTGCACCAGCAAGGATCTCGACCGCCTCACCAATCCTCTTGGCACCTTCGTCGCAGCAGAGCACAAATTCTGGCTCTAAGACCGAAATGGCCTGGCCCAGTTTATTTTGATGGATATCATCCCCATGATAATCTGGTGCCAGCATCACTGTCAGCGACGACCGCCCGGCCAGTACACATCCCCAGAATGCTGTTATGTAAACAGACAGCTCACCAGCCACCAGCACCACAGTTTTTGCACTACTTTCTTCTCTGTTAACTAAATGCATTGACACTTTCGTTGCATCTTGATGCAGCTGGCGATAGGTAATATTTTTCTCATCACCATTCGCTTCATGAAACGTCAGCGTTTTTTCGGGGAAGTTTTCAGCTGTGCGCAAAAATGCTTCTGCTACCGTTTTGGGTGAGCATTCAGGTGTGCTAATGGCATCACCTTTGCATATTGCATCGTCAATAAGGTTCACCATTTGGATAGCTATCTTGTCTTGAAGGGCGGGGAATTGTTTCATCCAGCCCGCGTAAATTTCTCTTTCTACATTTATATCCATTGAAGTCAAAAATAGAGTTACTGTCACCACACCATCGTTGGCGTAAACTAATACATCTGCAACGGCTTCTCGGTGAGAAAGCTCTAGTTTAATCGCATTCTCAATTTGGGATAAAACAACACTCGATGAATTTTCGAAATATGATTCCATAAGTACCGACAATTGGCTCCATCGCTCTGTCATTTCTAACTCCTCTGAATATAAATATAAAAATAAAGGCACTCAAAAAAATCAGCGATTGTTAACCATACAAGTCGATATAACCGCCTGACTACAGTACTGTCCTTTTTCATAAGGTGGATAAAAAAAGGATACCGATTCAAACCCGGACTCTATTAATAATTGTTCCCAATTTTCAGCATCTATAAGTGGTGAAAAGGGAATGCGCTCATTGTCACTAAATAACCACCACCCTTCGGTCAGACCAAACGTAATCGTGGCAAATACCGAAAATGCCACCAACTCATTAATTATCAGCACACCACCAGGCCGCAACAACTTAACAATATTATTGATAACAGGACGGATTGATGAAGTGGCATGCAGTACATTGGAAGCATAGATGACATCAAATGTTCCGTTGCCGGTTATTGTTTCATCATCTGAATCTTCAATATCCAACACCTCAAATGAGGTAAAAGGATATTGCGCCGCAAATTGTTTTTCGGCGTCTTTTACCAGAGTAAGAGAGATATCACTAATACAGAGCTCAGCCATACTGTTCGAACGTTCCATCTCTTTGATCACCGCTCGTGTCGTCGCACAGGTACCGGCACCAATTTCAAGCACTCTCGGCAATGGTTCACTCGAACCTACGGCCCGTTGTAGTACTGAAACCACCTGCTGGGCCACTTTTTTATTGAATTCGTCTTGCAGCTCATTTCCACGGTAGGTATTGGCTACCATCTCCGAGCGGCCTTGCGGAAACAGTACTTCAAGCCCGTCGGCTTTTCCCGCAATTACGGCAGGCAAACTTTTTGCGCATTGGAGCAATAACGTCATATGAGCATCGATAGCAGGACAGCTCAAAATAAGGCTTTCTTTCAGAGCAGCAAGTGTCTTGATCGACTTAATATTTTCTTTTTTTAATTGAATTTTTTCATCTTGTCCGTTTTCAATTAAAAGTCCAGCTTTATCCAGAGCTGAAATACAGGCAAAGAGTAAAGTTTCTTTATTTTCTCCAGTAGGAATAGATGATATTGAGAATCCATTTCCCCTATCATCCCCTAATTTTAAAAGTGCATGTGCAATAAGGTGAGTTGCGATGTATTCTATACCAGACAAAGCATCTATATAATTATTTAATTGTTCCAATTTGATTTTTTCGCTAAGCATAATATCAAACCATTATTTTTTAACGCTCACTGAAAGCATTATCTTTTATTTGAATTAGCGGGGACAAGAAATATTCAATTAGCTTTCTTTCTCCAGTTTTGATCTCACTTAACACAGACATCCCTGGAGTTAACTTCAAAGGATTACCATGATAGTCGAGAGACTGCTGATCCAATTTAATTTTCACCTCAAAATACAATCCGCTCTCGACAAACTCTATGGCATCAGGTGAAACCGACTTTACTATTCCGGTTAACTTTCCATACTGAGTATAGGGGTAACTCTCAACTTTAATCACCGCTTCAGCCCCAAGCCGGACAAAGCCAATATCCCGGTTAGGTACATACGCAACGACTTCAAGTTCAGTTTCATCTGGAATAATCTGCATGACCGGCTGGGCTTCTAGCAACACTTCACCAGCTCGATATGCCTGCAGACGGTGTACAATGCCGGACACCGGTGCTCGCAACTGACTGTGGGCTATACGGGTATCAACCCTTTTCAATTCCTCTCTAGCAGCACTTAATTCCTCAAGTGCATTTAACCGCTCAGTCGCTACAGCACTTTTCACCGCAGCTTGATAGCTGAGCATTTCCTGCCTCACCTGCCTGATTGAGGCCTCGATGCGCATTTCCCTTTGCCTCAAAACATAGAGCTCCTTCTCATCGGCAATCAAGTTCCTTCGCTCATCAAGCCAAGACAGCCGAGATAATACTTTCTGCTCACTCAGCACCCGTTTAGCATTTTCTTGTTCGGCAGATATCGCCAGAAACTGTTCCAGCTTATCAATGGATGCGATAACTTCAGCTTTCTCTGCTAATCTCTCCTGTTCCTTACCATCGAATTTTTCTAGCTCAGCAAAATAACTGTTAATTTCCGAATTCATTTTCATCTGCTGATGTTTAACGAAATCCGGATCTAGGTTCTTTGCACCTTTGAGGATGCCATAGCTTCTGTGAAGCTCATCAAAAGCTCTATCCGTCATTTCCAGACGATCTAAGATCAAATTCTGATAGGCAATTTTCCGCTCGATATGTACCTTATCAACATCGAAATCGGTAGTGTCCAACTCTAACAGCAATTGCCCGGCCGATACCTGCTCACCCTCTCTAACCAACAATCGGCTAATTTTCCCAACCGCTACTGGCTGAATCCTAGTCAAGTGTGAAACCGTCTCTATTTTGCCTCCTCCCGACACCAAGATATTAATGTGTCCCAAAGATGCCCAGAGTGCGAATCCTCCAAAAATTAAGCAAATCACCAATAGCATTAACTGTGCAGCTACTGCTGGCGGATGCTGCTGCAACCGTATCATTGCCGGAGAAAAAGACATATCGTCATGTGGGACAAGTTTGGGGTTTAGCCATCGACCAAACATAGCTCACCTCCCGCCTGCTGCTTATACAGTTGTGCATAAGTGCCACCCGAACGACAGAGCTCCTGGTGCGAACCCTGTTCTACAATTCGACCTTGATCCATCGTGATGATCCGATCGGCATCCCTAACAGTCGACAAGCGGTGCGCAATAATAATGACAGTCCTTCCAGAGCAGATTTCTTTCATCCGTTCCTGGATAATATGCTCAGACTGATAATCCAAAGCACTTGTCGCCTCGTCTAAAATCAATACTCCAGGATCAGTAACCAGTGCTCTGGCTATCGCAATTCTTTGACGCTGACCGCCAGAGAGGTTCCCCCCTCGCTCTTCCAGCACCGTGTCATAGCCGTGTGGCATCTGCATGATGAAGTCATGAGCGCCAACCAGTTTCGCCGCTTCAATAACTTGCTCCAGACTCAGGGACGGATCCCCCATAGCAATGTTGTTTTTGACTGTCGTTGCGAATAACACATTATCTTGCAATACCACCCCGATTTGCTGGCGCAGCCAAACGCCATCAAGGTGCCTAATATCCTGACCGTCATAAAATATGTGCCCACTGTCAGGCTGATAAAGCTTATTCAGCATGCGTACCAAGGTACTCTTGCCCGAGCCAGAGCGGCCGACAACACCGACGACCTCGCCTTCATTGATGGTAATAGAGACCTGATCCAAAGTGCTGGGGCCTTCTTGCAAATAAGAGAAGCTAACATCCTCAAGTTCAATCTTGCCCTCAAGCTTCTTTGGGGTAATCAGATGCTGTTTTGGTTGAGACTCCTCGTCAGCATTCAGGATTTCAGCTAGTCGGACAACGGCAACGCGAGCTTTTTGTAAACTTTGCCACAAATGCGCAAGCCGAATCACCGGCATCATTATATTTGTAGTCAACATACTAAAAGCAATTAGCTGACCGATTGTCATACCACCTGACATCACCAAATTTGCTCCAATATATAGGACGAACACGGTAGTCAATTTGCTTATCAGTTCGACTCCCTGAATTCCTCTCGCTTGGATCATCTTTCCTTTAAATACAACTTGTACGAATTCAGCTAGTATTGTATCCCACTGCCGACTCATATTTCCTTCAATACCTAGACTCTTAAGCGTTTCGATACCAGAAACATTTTCCACAAGAAATGAATTATTCCTAGCGCCTAGACCAAATTGTTGATCAAGATTTTTAAAAAATGCTGGAACATTAAATGATAGCAACACCACATATAATACAACCGAAGCAATAACAACCATTGTTAGTACTGGGCTATACAAATACATTACAGATAGAAGAACTAGAGTAAAGGCCAAATCAATGATCATTGTTACTGTTGAGTCATTTAAAAACTGGCTGATATTTTCCAGCTCTCTGACTCTTGAGAGAATTTGACCAACGGAGTTTTTTGAAAAATAGGAGAAAGGTAATGCCATTAATTTAGAAAAAACCTTAGATCCTAAACTCGCATCAATCCTTGTAATTGTATGATAGAAAATATAGTCTCTCAGCAATGCCAAAGATACATCACAAAATGAGACCACCACCATTCCAACAGTCAATAGAATGAGCGTATCAATATTATGATGAACAAGTATCTTATCAACCACTACTTGGAAAAAGAATGGTGTCACCAGAGCAAAGCACTGTAGGAAAAGAGAAGCAAGAAGGAGCTGAAAAATAACAGCCCGATGTCTCAAAAAAGCAGAAATCAACCACTTAAACCCAAAACCTTTCTCGGATTCCACAGCTGGCTCAAAGGTTACGACACCGCCATCCCAAAACAATGAAAAATCACTAGTATCAACACTTCCCATGTCACCACCATCAAGTATCAGTGTGACTTGATCGGTCCGAACTTGTTCCACGATTGCCCATTGACCATTCTTAATGCTGATCATAAACGGAGAGCATAGCTGACCAATCTCTAGCAATGTTGTTTTCTGATATTTTGCCAAAATGCCGAGTTTTTTTGCCGATCTTTGAATGGAATCAATATCAAAAAAATCCGCCCCTTCTGAATAATTTTTTATCAAGTTATGCTCTGAAGTAATAATATCATGATAGCGATAGATCTTATTCAACGCTTGAGGAGCAGTCATAAAATTCAATGTTTTCACTGTATAAGCAACCTATCATTAATCAACTAAGTTAAGACTTTCATAGCGTAAGTTCATCATATCAACATCATTATTATTTATTAAAGCATTCCTTATCGAGCCAAACTATTACTTCGACACACTTCACAAGATCAATCACAAAAAGTTAACTTCAAAATAAAAAAAACAACTATTCATCGCAGAAACAATGAAAATAAGTTAAATAATCACACCACTAATAATATATTGCTCCGCCAACCACGAATTAACGCAACAGCAACCCATCATTTTTAATAAGATCAGAACACCAAACACAAAAAAATCACTCAAAAAAGACGTATTCAAGCAATTGAATTTATTAAAATAAGCTTACCTTAACCTTTCAACAAATCACCATTGACACTGGGCACAGTCTAAATATTCAATCGTCATAAATAATGTGTCCTATCTCGCAAAAAAAATAACAACCATTAATATATGACACAGTCCCTTCCGACTCGGTTAATATAAATACAAATAACATTGAATGGGTGGGTATTTTTACTTCTATTATGCTTGGTTGTTTTTTAGTCTTTTTTTAAATCAAAATAATCAACACAAAACAATGAGGGAAATACATGATACGAAAATCACTCTTATCAATAGCACTTGCTACCGCACTTTGCTCACCGGCTCATGCAATGACAGCCGCTGACGTAAGCCAGTTGGGCAACGGGCTCGATATCACTTACGGTGTCTTGGACAACACCCAAGATGACTGGCGTACCTTCCGCGGGGAGATATCATTTACCAACACCAGCAAAAAGGAGCTGCCGGCTTCGGGTTGGGCTATCTATTTCAGCCATATCCGGATGATGAAAACACTTGCCACACCAGCCCTAAAAGTCACCCATGTAAATGGGGATATCTTCAAGCTTGAGCCTACGGCACAGTTCACTCCATTAAAGCCCGGCGATACCTTCCACTTTGAGTTTGATGCAGGAGACTGGCAGGTTGCTAAAACCGATATCATGCCTAACTGGTATCTGGTATCAGAAGACGCAGGCCAGGAAGTCACAGCGCTGATCACCAGCACCAGCAATAAAATCAACGGCAAAATCCCGGTCAAACCAAGTGAAGAGCTACCGTTCGTCGGTGACTTTGATTCACCAGAAAAGTGGAAGCGTTACGGCAGTAATTTGATCACCGACTATTATGATCCGTTTACCGCACAAGACCGCTTCGAGCGTAATGCTGATCTCAGTGTAATAGACAATATTCGCGGCGTGATCCCTACCCCGGCTTCAATAACAGTAGGCACAGATCAGGTGAGCCTCGACAACACTTGGGTTGTAGTTTTCGATAATGGCTATGAAGAGCAAGCCGAGTACCTTGCCAAACAGCTTGGGTTATCAACCGCAGCATGGTCACCACAAACGCAAAAAGTCATCCATGTTGGCTGGGGGCAGATCACCATTGATGGCCAAAACAAGTGGGCCGAAGCCTACCAGCTCGACGTTGATGCTGCTGCAGAAAAGATCAACATCAAAGCGGTCGATAAGGCTGGTGCATTCTATGCTGCCCAAACCTTGCTTCAGCTGAAAGATGGCCAAGCGATCCCGGCAGCCAAGGTTGTCGATGCACCGCGGTTTGCTTACCGCGGGCTTTCGGTCGATTCCAGCCGAAACTTCCGCAGCAAAGAGTCAGTGATGCAACTTCTTGACCAGATGGCAACATTCAAGCTCAACAAACTTCACCTCCGTCTTGCGGATGATGAAGGCTGGCGAATTGAGATTGCCGATCTACCAGAATTAACCGAAGTCGGTGCCAATCGCTGTCATGATCTGACAGGAACACAATGTATTTTGCCTTTCTTGGGAGCGGGTCCTGACGGAACGACAGAATCCAACGGCTATTATACGGCACAAGACTATAAAGATATCCTTCGCTATGCCAATGCTCTAAATATCGAGGTGATCCCTGAGCTTGATATGCCTGGCCATGCCCATGCGGCGATCAAAGCAATGGAAGCTCGCTATACCAAGCTCATGGCGCAAGGTGACATAGCAGGGGCCGAGCAATATCTACTGACTGATCTTGATGATCAGTCGGAATACCTCTCAGTCCAGATGTTCAAGGACAACGCAATGAATGTCTGTATGGACTCGACCTACCGCTTTGTCGATACCGTCGTAGCCAATTTAGTTTCTCTTCACCAAGGTATTCAACCGCTCAAGAAATTCCACTTTGGTGGTGACGAAATTGCCGGAGCTTGGAAAGACTCCCCGATCTGCCAAGACTTCATTGCCAACAATACCGACGGGATCAACAGTGTCACCGATCTCAGCCGTTATTTTGTAGAGCGTATTTCCACGATCACAGCCAACTACGGCCTCAACCTTGGTGGCTGGGAAGACGGCCTGATGAATGAAGGCAAGGTATACCCTCGAGCCCAACTAGCCAATACCAAGGTATCCGGTAACGCATGGCAGAATATTTGGGAATGGGGTGTCGCCGACCGAGCCTATAATCTGGCAAATAATGGCTATGATGTAGTTTACAACCAAGCAACCCACATGTATTTCGATCACCCATACGAACCTGATCCGAACGAGCGTGGATACTACTGGGCACCTCGATATACCGATACCCGCAAGACTTTCGGCTTTATGCCGGACGATCTGTACGCCAACGCTGACTTCACTCGTGCAGGCGCCCCTATTACTAAAGATCAAGTGATTGAGGCTGCAGGCGTAAAATCACTTGAGCGCCCAGAAAAAGTGATTGGTTTGCAAGGCTCACTATGGGCGGAAACCGTACGTACCGAGGAACAATTCGAAGGTATGGTATTCCCAAGGCTGCTAGGGATGGCCGAGCGTGCCTGGCACCGAGCGCCATGGGAAGCTGATGATCTCGCGAACGTGGTTGTTGACGAGGAGGCAAGAAAGGCAGACTACAACCATTTCGCTAACTTAGTTGCACAAAAAGTATTCCCGAAAATGGAAGCAGCAGGCATTGCGTTTAACCTTCCTGTTCCGGGAGCCATCATCGAAGCGGGTCTACTGAAAGTGAACTCCCCATTCCCAGGTCTTACGGTTGAGTATTCAACAGATAACGGCAACAGCTGGCTTGTTGTTGACCAGCAGGCCCCACCAGCCGTGACCGCTGGCGTTCAGGTCCGCACCGTATCTGGCGATCGCACCAGCCGCATAGCAACGGTGCAGTAAGCACTCCTCCAGGCAACCAGCCTCCACACGAGGAGGCTGGTACATCAGAGCCATGCTGCTGGCATTTCAATCATCGGCGCGATCCCTCCAACTGAAGTTACCCACTGTTTTTGTGGATAACATCAAACAATCGTTTAAAAACAGAAGGTTAGTATTTTCAAGACAATGACGGGATTTTTTTACCAACAAAAGAAAAGCCGCACCATTGCGATGCGGCTTGATTTTTATCTCTATTCTGTTGCTCTAGTCTACCTACACAGCACACATAGAGCGTTAATTGAATTACAACTTGAGGCTTCGCCACTCATTACGTTGAGTATGCCGTGCCCGATACAGTCACAAGTTTAAATCGGGCATCAATTGTGTTTGGCGAAGAAGTATCATCACTTTGTTTGTCACTTAACCAAATTGTAGACTAAGCAATACCGACGCTTAGCGATAGTTGATTCACATCAACCTGCTCCCTGTACCCTTGAGCCAATGAATGAAAACAGCCCATTCCTCCGTAAGCTATATATGAGTCAGCTCATTTACAGGTCACATCATAAATATGGTACTAAATTCTACTTTTAGCAAACCTGATTTACCACATCATCAACTAAATTGTGACCGACGCCAAACTCTGTTTTGATCCACCCCACGCCGCCCGCCCCCGAAATTAGTGTAGAATGCCCCCCTCAGTTTGTTTTATGTCCAAAAGAGGTTACTTTAGCGCAATGCCAGCATTTACTAATGCTTTGATACATATACCCACAGCCCAAGCCGCGCTGGCTTTAGCCTCTATGGGAACAGGTCTAGCCTGGTCACTATACTTCCCGGATCATGCCAACTGGTACCGTGGGATAGGGGCCTTGATTGGAGCAATCCTGCTACTCCCTGTTGTGCTAAAGTACCTGCTCAACCCCAAGCGGTTCATTCAAGATCTCCGCCATCCACTATACGGCAGCTTAATGGCACCCATGTCTATGACAATGTTGGTGCTTTCCGATTATTTGTCATCAATCCATGTTGAAGTGGCTCGCGTGCTTTGGTACCCCGCTTTAGCCCTGCATATGTTTATGATGGGCTTCTTCTTTTTTTGCCAAATCAAAAATTTCCGGCTGACCAACATGTACCCTAGCTGGTTTCTTTACCCGGTAGGTGCGATCAGTGGCACCTTAGCCGGTCCTCAGCTTGGGCACCATGACTTTGCCTTGGCCATGACGGATGCCTGTATCGCCATTTACTTCCTCATGCTGCCCGTAGTGCTCTACCGCTTATGCTTTGCCGGGCGGCTGCCTAGGCCAGCAAGGCCAACGCTGGCGATCATGGCAGCTCCTGTCAACCTCTCACTGACAGCTTACCTACTCAATGTTAGTGAACCGGACCCGGTCTTGACCGGCGCCTTGGCAGGAGTGGGGATCACTATGACTATCCTAGTCTACCTATGCTACTTCAATTTGCTCAAGCAACGCTTTCAGCCCTCACTGGCTGCGGTAACCTTTCCATCAGTGATCAGCGCTGTTGCCCTCGAACGCCTCACTGATTGGTTCGCCATTCATTACCCGCACTGGTCTTGGCTAGAACGTTTGGGTATCTTTGAAATGAGTGTCGCCACCGGACTTGTTCTCTGGGTAGGCTGGAACTACCTGGGCTACTACTGGCCTCAGGCCTCGCCCTCAAGGCTGCTTTCTAGTCATTGAGACAAGAAACCATATTAAAAAAGCGGGCTTTTCGGCCCGTTTTTTTATTGGGTATATAATTGAAGTGTAAGACCTGTCCAGCAGCCAGATAGCCAACTATTTGCGCTAACGGGGGATAATTTCACACTTGCTTGCGGAGGTAGACGATGAAACACCTCGTTTTTCTTGTAGCAGTCCTCGGCTTAGCGGCCTGTACCGGCCAGTCCTATGACACGGAACTGGCCAAGGAAAACCAATGGAAAATGCTTGGTGTTAAAGACGGTGAAAATGGCCGTTTGGTTCGCACCGAGGCTGAACTCAGAAAACTCAGCGATTTGCCGACAGGCGCAATTAACGAATATCGCCTTGGCTACCAGCAAGGTATTGAAGATTACTGCCTACCTTACAAAACCTACAAACACGGTAAAAAAGGTCAACAATACACGGGCCAGTGCCTCAATACTAAAAATGAAAAACTAGCTATCCAAGGTTGGGAAGCCGGTTACAAAGAGTATGTTGCCGAGCAAGATCAACTCTGGTTAAACACTGAATAGCCTCTACAAAAAAGCGGCCTCTGTAGGCCGCTTTTTCATTTCTTAAGCTGTCATCATGGCCATAGCCAATAATCAGCAAAGCCCTAGTGTGGGCTTACTCTTGCTCAGTCTTTTTTTGCTCAGCCTTCTGCTGCTCTGCTTTTTGACGAGCCAGGAAAATTTGGGTTAACGCTAACATCTCAATCATTTTTTGACCTTGCAGTGTAATTTATTACCAGATAACGGCAAAATACTACAATTTAGTGTGATCAAGCTCAAATTATTTCCTTGTTTTCGTGTAACAAAACAACAAAAAATGGTGAGCGAACAAGAAAAAAGACTTTCCTCTATGTATCCCCGCGTTTTTTCAGCCCCTACCATATTTTTTACTTTTAGTTGAAAAAGGCCCATTTCACTGTTCTGCTTCCCGCCCCACAAAAACATCAACCCACCCTATAGAACCACCGCCCAAATTTGTGATACAAATGCAACCAAATGAATAACCCCGTCAAGTTCCATTCAGGTAAGACCACTATGCTGGTATCAATATCTGTTTAAGGAGAGAACGATGAAATTAAGTGATATCAAGAGCCTCCGGCAGCTTAACAGCCACTACCAAAAAAATACGCAAGGCAGTATTCATCGCCGAAGAAGAAGCAGGGTAAGAGAAGAAAATCCCATTGAGAACTTGGCTGAAAGCACGATTTGGGCAGGGCGCAACCGTCGTTACAACACAGCCAATACATGACCGCAACTCATTTATTTCATCTTGCATGGCTATCGGTAAGCTATCACACCGTGACCTAGCAAGAAAAAACGGCCCTGAGTTTTCACTCAGGGCCGTTTCCCGTTCCTAATACCCTGGGTTCCAAGCAGGATATTCACTGGGTCTCCCCAGTAGGCCTCAATCATGCAAATGAATATCAGACCTTTTAGCCATCCTCCCCCGTTCTAAGGAGAATGGAGCTGTGTTCATAATTTGATTCTCTCAAATCTGAAAGCAATTTATCACATAATTTTAGTAACGCAAAAAAAATTTGAGCAATTGCATTATTTTTTGATTTAATCCCAGATGTTAGTGCCCAAATAACCAAAGTGGCCGGTATTATGCGCAATTTTCACCCCAAACCGGTAAGTTTAGGCGCCTGATCAGCGGGTCTGCGTAATTGTGTGTCGCCCAAGACACGAGGTGCCCCTGCGCCGCAATACTACCGAGGTTGATATCACAATCCGGCTTTCCGGCTACCTCCACCCCTATCGGCCCGTCAAGTGAGAAGCTCAACTTGTCCAGCTCATAATACAACCCCCAGCCCTTCTGCTTCAAATAGGCTTCCTTCAGCGTCCAAAATCGAATGAAGCATTCAGCCTGTTGCTCGACGGGCAGGCGATCCAGCCTTTCGCGCTCAGCCTGGGTCAGTACAGCCTGCTTGAGTCCGTCGATCTCGCTGACGGACATCCGATGCGGCGATTCGACATCGACCCCGACTTCACCGTAGCGGCTGACAATCAGAACACTGCACTCATCACAGTGACTCAAGTTGAAAAACAAACCGGACTGTCCGCCTAGATATGGCTTTCCGTAGGAGCCTTGAGAAAACACTAACTCGCTCCCGGTGCAGCCGAGGTGATCAGCGAGGATCCGGCGCATAAACCAATGGCTGACCGTATACCTGGCTTTGTCTTTATTAAAGGTGAACCGATCGACTTGATCTTGTTCACACTTAGCAAGATCACGATAAAGCCGAGGCCAGATATCTACTTTATTTTTCATTATATAGATAACATCGTGAGCCGATAAATCGTCAGCGTAACTTTCCCCCCTAAGCACGGAACCGTCTCCGACCTGAAGTCACACTGCCCATCTGTGTTTCTATCAAACCACAGATCCGAGGATACTCGGTATTGAGGAAGAAGTGCTCGCCGTCGAACCCCGTGAGCAAAAACGCCTGTTGGGTATATTTTTGCCAGCCTTCGATATCGTCCCTATCGGCAACCACATCGGCACGGCCGTATAGCGCATGGATAGGACAGCTGACTGTCTGGGATGGATCAAAACGATGGGTCTCATGCATCTTGAAGTCACCGCGAAGCATTGGCAACAGCAGCAGTATTGTCTCTCTGTGCTCAAGAATCTGTGGTACCGTTCCACCGTAATCATACAACTCACTGACAAACTCAGACTCAGGCAGAGCATGGAGCTGTCGCTTCTTGCTCTTCCTTTCAGGAGAACGGAAGCCTGATACGACCAAGAGTTCAGGTGAGCAACCGTAATGTTTTTCCATATAACGGGTCAGCTCAAAAGCAATCAACGCCCCCATGCTGTGGCCGAAGAACACGCATGGCTTATCCATCAGAGCCTTTACTATCGGCGCCAGCGTTTCAATCAACAATTCAAGATCAGTTATCACTGGCTCGGAGAACCTAGCCTCCCTCCCCGGCAGCTTCAACGCCCACACTTCCGTCTGAGACAGATGCGCAGTCCACTGGCGGTAGATGTTGGCTCCACCTCCCGAGAAAGGAAAACAAATCAACCGGTAATCTCCATTGTCGTGATTTGTGAAGTTGGCAAACCACGTATCGATAGCTTGCTCGGGCTTTGCATTGACAACTTTCAACTGAGCTTTCATTTTAACTTTCAACATCCTATGTTTAATGTCACTGTTCAGATTCCACAAATTGATTGGGATAGCGGGCTATTTCTTCAATAGCCCTGGCCGGAAAATGCCACTTGTAGTGCGATAAGTCTTAGTGATTAACCGACGATTATCATGGTATGAGCAGGAGGTCATATTCAATCAAAGCGCCGGGCTCTTCACCTTTCTCTTCTATACCATAGCCAACAACTGAGATTGCTCACTCTCACTGTGGGCTTCTGCCAGTACTGCCGACAATGTCCGCGCCACCTCTCTAACATAGGGGGCAACAACCATTGTCATATGGGTCCCTGGCACCATACGGCATTCGAGATCCGTCGCAACATGATCCCAACCAAAGGTCGGGGTCTTGATATCCGGATGCTCTTTGTAGCCGGTAAACTCGTA
This sequence comes from Photobacterium gaetbulicola, assembly GCF_003025515.1. Lineage (NCBI taxonomy): Bacteria > Pseudomonadati > Pseudomonadota > Gammaproteobacteria > Vibrionales > Vibrionaceae > Photobacterium > Photobacterium gaetbulicola. The sequence continues at coordinate 115,747 of NZ_PYME01000003.1, forward strand.
ATCATCCAAATCCTGCACCCGAATAAGCTTCACTTTTCCATGGTACGGCTGGGGCTGGTATTGACGCTCGGCACTGTCGGCGCCCCTGAACATATCAATAATTTGCTCCAGTTGCTCACGGGCCGCCCCGTTCTCAGACATCTCATTGATACTGCTGGCTTTTTCTAGTACTCGTTCGAACTGGGCCTCTGGCTCTAGTCCATTGAGTTCATTCGGATCAATATCCAAGCTATTGCCAAAGATCTGACCGATCCCACGTCCGAGGAATGTCATCACCCCTGACAAGGCAGCGGCGACATATTCACCAATACTGTGCCCGATCATCGCCTTCGGCTTGATCCCGAGACTCATCAATAACTTGGCTAAGGCATATTCGACAACAAACAAGGCAGGCTGGGTTAACCGTGTCTGGTTGAGTTCGGCGGCAGAGCCTGACGCCGAGCTAAATAGCACGTCACGAATCCCCTGTCAGGCTTGCTCAACCAACAGCTCCTTGGCCATACCGGGATACTGGCTCCCCTGACCGGAAAACATGAAAACGATATCAGGTTTATGGTCAGATAACCCTCCGTCAATCTGATCTTTATGCCACTGCTTACCTATAATGGAAGCTATATCGTCTTTTTCGCTGACCGCAAAGGCGGCACGGTATTCAAATGGCTTACGCCCGACCTGCAGGGTATAGGCAGCATCGTCCAAATTCAGCGCTTTATTCGCCCTGAAATAATCAGCAAGATCCTCACAACGCGTCTTCAGTGCCGAGGCGGTTCTCGCTGAGCAGAGCAGAAACTGCGTTTGCCTGGATGGTTCCGAGGCGGCCTCGGGTGAAGCTTGCTCCAACACAATAGGGCCATTAGTCCCACCGATACCGAATGAACTGCCCCCGCAGTATCTACCCAGGGCGTTAAATTGTCTCGCTATTGAGACGAGGAAACTGCTGGGGCAACAGTCCAATGGAGAGGTTCTTCAGAAGCTTAAAACAGAACGGATTTCAGTAACGGGCTATCGGAGTGTTGCTGAAGCTCGACAAGAAATCATTCGATACATAATCGGTTATTAAAGTCAGCTTAGGCAGCATCACTATAATGGAGGGCTGACACCGAATGAGTCTGAAAGGCGTTACTGGAATAACTATAAAACCGTGGCCAATTTAAGTTGACCATACAGATGTCACGGAATAGTTCTTTTGACAGAAAGGGAAACGCTGAAAAGCATGCATTACAACGACGATAAAAACGATATGCCGATACCGATCAAAAAAGCCAGCACATCAGTACTGGCTTCCCTCGATTGGCTGGGTTTTACTCAACGTTATCAGTCGTGACGCAACACGTGGTATTCCATACCACTATCCGTGAAGGCCACTTTGATTGAATGCGCTTCACCGCCCCGGCTCAGGCTGATATAGGCACTGTCTCCGACCCATTGGACATCGACATTTTCGAGTGCTCGAGCACTATCCAGATCATGGATCACCGCGGCTTTGTAGTGGGTATTCTTACTTCTCAACAGCATGTAAGACAGGTTGCTAGTTGCAGGGTTATCCGGCGCTTGCCCGGTCAGCAGCTCCCCTTGCGCAACAACATAGCAGTGGTACGGCGCTTGCCCTTCAATGTCAAACTGCTGTGCTGATACGCCAGATACGGGTTGCACCTTGCAGTCGGTCATACGTGCAAGCGGCCCCTGCAATGGGTTGTCGCACTCAACTGCGGCCGGATGTACCTGATGCTGGCCGCGCACATGCCAGACTAAATCCAGTTGCTGGGCGTGCGGGTTTTCTACCTGGTTGATTTCAATCGCCGTATGGCCGAGCCAAATCACGCTACGGCGGAAAGTAACGTCCCGGTAGGCATCTTCATCCCACTGAACCAGCGTATGGCTGTCCAAGCCTGGGTGGGCTTTAGACCAATCGACAATAGTATCGAGGCAAGTGACGCCATCATGCTCTTCGAAGCTCAGTACCTGCGGTATTGCCGGTGGCTGGTTTTGCTGATTAACCGCAAGGGTATTGTGGGTCACGGTATTTTTATAATAACCATAATGCAGCTCGGCACCGTACCCAGTTGTACCCAGATCCGGCAAAATTTCCTTGCCGTCACGGCAAATGATAATACCTAACCGATCATAGTGATCATGCTCGCCGCCATACGGAGTGTGCTTAACCAGCAGCATATTGCTGCGCTGCTGATCTTTGCAGATAGTTATCCCAACGTCCGGCGCATGGATTGGCTGGGTTGCCAAAGGCTCAGCAGCAGGCAGCTCCTCAACACCGTAAAGCAAGGCATCGATATTGTCCCGGCTCTTGTTTTGATAAATACTCGCCAACGCTGAAGCAAACAATGGATGTTTGAATTCACTGTAGGCGTACTCGAACAAGTGAGAGTGAGTAAGGACTTCCTGACCGGCAATGCAATCGTTCAAGCGAGGGAAACGGCCATCGATCTGCACGAGCTGCAGTGGAAAAGCGAGCATCTGGAAAAAACTAGGATGATCTTTTAGCGAATACTCACTGCCACGCGCCATCATCTCGTAGCCCATAAGAGCCTGCAACGCGTAATAGTGATAATGGATAGAACCTTCGAACCACAGTCCTTCGCCGATAATGCCATGCTCCAGCTGATAGCGAAGACCGTAGGGGCTATTTACAGCAAAATCAATAAACCGCTGCTCATCAAGCAACAAACCAATCACACCAATAGTTGAGCTGATCTTCATTTCGTGGTTATGGAGCTGATCACTGCGGTGCTGCATCATGAACTCCGCCCCTTCACGCAACAAGTTCTGTTCGATGTGACCACGCTCTGCTTCTGTCAGCGCTTCCCGAACAAAGTCATAGCCACGGGCAAAGTCCATATGGCAGTTGGCTTCACACAAGGTCTGGGCATTAGCTTTACCTGGACCATTGTACGGGATACCGCCGTGCTCTTCGTAGTCGGGGTAATGATCCGCATAGGCCATCAAAATATCACGAACTTTAGCTAAATATTGTTGTTCACCCGTCAAGTGCCACAGTAGCCCCAGTTCATTACAGGCTTTGGAGTTTAGCCCATTAAGCCAGCGCCACCATGCGCCATCGTACGGTTCGCCGGTAAATACCTTACCGTCTACCGGACAACGATGCTCCAACGGACTATTACGTTGCCAATCAAGGCGAACACCGTGTTCTGGACAGAAGTAGTATAAATTCCATGTCGCCCGTGAATCTGGCGGAACCAAGGTCTCCGATGTCAAAACTGTCTGATTGTTCTGGATCAAATTATCAATGATCGCTGAGCAATCCTTGGTTTTGATCTTAGTCATTTCTTCGCTAGAAAACTGAAGCATGAAATACCCGATTTTTTATGAACCACCGTTTCAATTATACACAAACAGCATCGGATGTTGGTAAAATTTACGCAAAGATAAAGTAAGATCACACTCCAGAAATCGCACTTAAGCCTACGCATATCAATAGCTTTTACGCCTCACCCCGCTAAGCTGTTGTTATTAAATGACTATCAAAAGCTAAACACGAAACAATACAACCAACAAAAACAAAATCACGTTTCATTTTTTTCCTAAATGGATTTTGATCACAGTTTTATCGCTCAATAACACATAAAATTCGCCACATAAGATTTTCAACTATGAATCGCAACAGCCCAATCATCGATTGCAATGGTTGGCATAAGCAAAGAGAGCACTATGAATACAGAGATTATGGTAATAGGCGGCTACTTTATGCTGATGATTTTCATCAGTCTCGCCTTTAAAAAAATGGCCAGTAACTCTTCTAGCGACTACTTCCGTGGGGGCGGCAGGATGCTGTGGTGGATGGTGGGGGCAACCGCCTTCATGACCCAGTTCTCGGCATGGACCTTCACCGGGGCCGCAGGTAAAGGCTTTAACGATGGTTTTATGGCCACGGCAGTATTCTTTGGTAACACCCTTGCCTACGGTGTTTCCTACCTTTATTTTGCAAAGCGTTTCCGCCAGACCCGCGTTGATACCCCAACCCAGGCCGTACGCAACCGCTTTGGTACAACCAATGAGCAGTTCTTTACCTGGGCGATTATCCCTCTGAGTGTATTGAATGCCGGTGTGTGGCTAAATGGCCTATCGATCTTCGTGGGTGCCGTGTTTGGCTTCGACATGACAACAACCATTTGGATCACTGGTCTTGCCGTACTGGCTATCTCGCTACTAAGTGGCGCATGGGGTGTAGTGGCATCGGACTTCGTTCAGACTCTGGTTGTTGCCATCATTTCTATTGCTTGTGCTGTTGTCGCCCTTATCAAAGTCGGTGGCCCGGGTGAAATTGTCGCCAACTTCCCATCTGACTTCATGATGGGTCCTGATATGAACTACGGCCTGATCTTTGTGGGTACCTTCCTGTTCTTCGTGGTTAAGCAGCTACAAAGTATCAACAACATGCAGGATTCTTACCGCTTCCTGAATGCCAAAGACTCCAAAAATGCCAGCAAAGCAGCACTGATGGCGATGGGCCTAATGGCTGTGGGTAGCATCATCTGGTTCATCCCGCCTTGGGCCTCTGCCATCCTATACCCTGAAGCGGCAACGCAATACGCAGCTCTTGGTAACAAGGCTTCAGATGCGGTTTACCTTGTCTTTGCTGAAAATGCGATGCCACTGGGTACAGTTGGTCTGCTTGTTGCGGGTCTATTTGCTGCGACCATGTCTTCAATGGACTCAGCGCTAAACCGAAACTCGGGCATTTTTGTTCGCAGCTTTTGGACCCCAGTGATCTGCAAGAACAAACCAACCAGCGAAAAATCACAGCTACGTGTTGGCCAGATTGTATGTGTGGCAAACGGCATCGTGGTTATCATGATGGCCCAGCTATTTAGCAGCCTGAAAGAGCTAAGCCTGTTTGACCTGATGATGACAGTTTCAACACTGGCTCAGTCACCAATCCTAGTTCCGCTATTTATGGGTATGTTCATCAAGAAAACACCTAAGTGGGCAGCATGGGCAACAGTGGTCTTCGGTATGTTCGTCTCTTGGCTATGTATCAATGTCTTCACGCCTCAGGCTCTTGGCCAGCTGCTAGGTATCGAGTTTACCGGTCGTGAAATTGGTGAACTACGCACCATGATCACCATTGCAGCTCACCTGTTCCTGACCGCAAGCTTCTTCTGGGCAACTACCCTGTTCTACAAAGAAGAGTCGTTCACCGCAGAAGAGAAAGCTGAGATCAACACCTTCTTCGAGAACGTTGAAACCGAGTGTGTTGCAGACGACTCTCAGGACGAGTTCGACAAAATGCAGCGTGAGAAACTGGGCACCATCACCATGATGATGGGTGTGGGTCTGCTGGCCATGGTACTGGTACCAAACCCACTATGGGGCCGCGCATTGTTCCTAGGCTGTTCGGGCATCATCTTGCTGACGGGCTACCTGCTTAAAAAGAGCGCCCAGAGCAAGCCGGAATCAGCGGCGCAACTTGCGACTCAGAGCTAAGCGCTAAATATTGCCAACCAATGCCGCCTCATTGACCTGAGGCGGCATTTTATTTTGACCAAGCTTTCATGCCAGCTAGGCTAACCCCTTCATTGAAGAGTATATTATGAAGAAGCCTTTTCTTGATCAGCACTTTTTGCTGCACACCCCAACAGCACAACACCTATATCACAGCGTTGCCAAAGACCTTCCGATTATTGATTATCACAACCACCTCAGTGCCCAGGATATCTACCACGATATCCACTACCGCTCTATCGCCGATGCATGGCTCTCCCATGATCATTATGTTTGGCGGGCAATGCGCAGTAACGGGATCGACGAGCGCTACATCACAGGTGATACGAGCGATTTCGAGAAATTTGAGAAATGGTGTGAAACCGTTCCTTATTTGATCGGCAACCCTTTCTACCATTGGGCCCACATGGAGTTGCAGCGCTACTTTGGTATTAACGAACTGATCTGTCCCGAGAACTGTCACCAAATCTGGCAGCAGTGCAATGAACAGATCAGCGGCGACGGTTTTTCAGCCCGGCAGCTACTAGAGCGAATGAATGTTGAGTCATTGTGTACGACCGATGACCCTTTAAGCGATCTTCGCTATCACCGCCACTTAGCTGAGACGGACTTCAAGGTAAAGGTACTGCCAACCTTCCGGGCCGACGATGCCTTCAATATCGAAAACAACAAAAAGTTTGTCACCTGGGTGGCCAAGCTTGCCTCGCTAACCGATACCAGAATCAACAATATTGAAGATCTCTACCGGGCATTAGAGCAACGCTTTAAATACTTCCATCAACACGGCTGTCGCTTATCAGATCTTGGGCTCAAAACTGTCCCTTATACCGATGCAACCCCAGATGACGCCAACAGAGCATTCAAAAAGGCCCTTGCAGGCCAGCCATTGTCAAGCCTAGAAGTCGCGCAGTTCAAGACCCAATTGTTCCAATACCTAGGTCAAAAGAACCATGATCTTGGCTGGGTCATGCAAATACACATCGGGGTACTGCAAGACGCAAACCGCCGCCGCTTCGAACAACTGGGCGGAGCAACTGGCTTCAGCGCCATTGACGATACCTGTATTGCCCAGCCCCTGAGCAAACTGCTGAGCTCGCTGGATTACCAGCACTCCATGCCCAAAACCATCCTGTACTGCCTCAACCCAAAGGACAACTATGTGCTTGGCGCAATGATCGGCGCTTTCCAAGATAGTGACTGTGGGCCGGGCAAAGTTCAGCTGGGTGCGGCTTGGTGGTTTAACGATCAGAAGGATGGCATCCTAAACCAACTGCAAACTTTGGGGAATCTGGGGGCTCTGGGTCGCTTTGTAGGCATGCTAACCGACTCCAGAAGTTTTCTTTCCTACCCCCGCCATGAATACTTCCGCCGTATATTGTGCAACGTGATCGGCGAGTGGGTTGAGCTCGGCGAGCTGCCAGACGATGAGACGTTGTTGGAACGTCTGATCAGCGATATCTGTTACCACAATGCCAAACGCTACTTCGACCTGTAGTATCACGAAAGCCCAAAAAAGGCCAAGTCACAGAATGACTTGGCCTTACTGTCCGCATTGGACTCGCTCAATTTAGCCTATTGTTTGCGTGCATCGACAATGGCCGTTCATAAAAAAACCCACCGAAGTGGGTTTTTCTTTCCAGCGTCTGAGGGCAATCGCACTCAACCTTGATCGCTATGATCTAAGCTGCTCTGGAATTTCTGCAATATACAGACTCGGAACGCCCTCAAAATCACTCGTGAACAACACGCCACTGTCATCAGGCGTAAATGAAGGGTGCGGGTGAGTGATCTGGCGGTCACCATCTAGCACTTCCCAAGAAGTCGAGTGCTTCGCCAGGCGAGTCGACGTTTTGGTCTTGGTGTTCAAGATGTAAAGGAACGGGTCATTCTCAATGTTATAACCGTCGCTATCAGCCACATCCACTGGCGCATCACAGCCATCACCGACCATCAAAGAACCATCGAAGTTACTCATCAAGTGTGAACAGGGCGGCATCACCATGACTTCTTCATTTTCAAGCGTCACCGGATCAGCTTTGTAAATGACGCGATCCGTCTGGCCCTTGAAGTAAGAAACATAGGCCATCGCCGAACCGTCTGGGATCCAGAACTCGTGAGTACAAGACTCGCCTTCGGCATGCTCTTTGATTTTACGAACGTTCGAACCGTCTTCATTAACCAGCCACATGCGCGCATCCACAAGATCATGCGGCCCTTCATGGCAGAAGCCAACCGTCGAATCGTCAAAAGGACGGTAGATTGGGTGGCCCAGCCACGCATCATCCTGATGAACAACTTCCAGTTCACCCGTCTGGATATCAACCTTAATCAAGCGGCACGTTGGGTTGGTATGATAGAAGTCTTGGAATTTCTGCCAATCTGTCAATGGCTTCCAGCACGATTTCAAAATCTCGATACCGACAAGCTTGGTGCAGTCAGAATTAGCCACCCACGTACCGTAACCTTTCCATTCGCTGTCAACGGTATAGATAACGCTCTCTTCCAGCGTCTCTAGATCCACCTTCATCAGGTGTAACTCGTTCTTCACATAAAAGAAGCTTTTCTCATCCGTTGAAATGAAACCGCCAAACGTATTGTCGCCTGCGCCTTCAGTCAGCTGTGTAGCTTGCTGCTTTTCTAGATCCAACAAATAGTAGTTACGATTACCATCGAAGTCACCGGCAAAAAGTAACTTAGTACCATCATTAGTAAAACACTTTTGGTAAAAGTAGTTACGGTGGCAAGTCATACCTTTCGGGGTAAGGCGAGTCACTTTCACCCCAGTATCACTGTCTTCAAAAACCTCAAAGCTCAGGTCGATTACGTTACCTTTTGCCATTCTATTTCTCCGATATTAAATCAGCCGCCGGGCTGGGATAACCTGTAAGCATAGTACGCAGAGGAACACTTACACAGCCCGACCGTCACAATAATCAAAACAATGTTTCAAGTTAAAGTGATTATAACCTACCTCGACGGACAAGCACACAAAAAATCAAAACAATGGTTCAATTTAAAAAAAACAAACCAAAAACGTGACCACTATCAAATTTATGACTCGGCAACACAATTCGTTATGACCATTAGTCTCCCGTCAACACATCGATAAGATTGCGGAAATTGAAACGCCGTTTCTTTTTTGTTGAAAAGATGAATCATGATGGTATTATCCCTCTCAACCATTACACAAACAGCCATCACTTTGAGGAAAAGGCATGATTCTGAATTCATTTAACCTTGATGGTAAAGTAGCCATTGTTACAGGTTGCAACAGAGGGTTAGGTCAGGGTATTGCTGTAGGCCTAGCACAAGCCGGATGCCATATTGTCGGCGTTAGCTCTTCTGGCAGCGTAGAAACGCAGAAGAAAGTCGAAGCTATTGGTCGTCAGTTTATTGATATTCGAGCCAATTTGATGAAATTGGATGATATTCCTGCAATCGTGCAACAAACCGTGGAGCACTTTGGCAAAGTCGACATCTTAGTGAACAATGCCGGTATCATCCGCCGCGAAGACGCCATCAATTTCAGTGAATCTGACTGGGATGATGTCATGGATATTAATCTCAAAACCGCTTTTTTCCTCAGCCAAGCTGTCGCCAAAAAGTTCATCGCCCAGGGGAGCGGCGGAAAAATCATCAATATTGCGTCGATGCTATCGTTCCAGGGTGGGATCCGTGTGCCCTCTTACACGGCATCCAAAAGCGGTATTGCCGGCCTCACTAAACTGCTAGCTAATGAGTGGGCTAAACACGGTATCAATGTCAACGCCATCTCCCCTGGTTATATGGCAACAGATAACACCGCTCAGCTACGCCAGGATGAAAAACGCAACCAGGAAATCTTGGATCGTATCCCGGCGGAGCGCTGGGGTAAGCCGGAAGATCTTTCCGGCCCAGCCGTCTTCCTGGCATCTGACGCCGCCAGCTATATTCAAGGCTATACCCTTGCCGTTGACGGTGGGTGGCTGGCTCGTTAATCACAGCAAGGAAACGTTAAACGCATATCCTGAATGCCTTCACACCGAACGTAAAAAACGTTCGGTGTTTTTTTGCCTATCAACCCAGTAAATCTCGCCGAACCTAGCATCCTTGGGTACATAGGCAAAAAAAATCCCCGAGCGACTAAGAGCTCAGGGATCTTGCGTTAATCTTACTTGCACCAAATTAGCTGATGAAGTCTTTGCGCATCGGGGTGAATGTATCGATCAATACACCAGCCTTTAGACAATGGCAGCCATGCACAATTTCTGGCTCCTTGTACATCGTATCGCCCGCTTTAACAATTTTGGTGTCATTGCCAATTGTAAATTCGAATTCGCCTGACAATACGTAAGTCAGTTGCTCATGCGGGTGAGTGTGCAGGGCACCGATCGCACCTTCTTCAAAGTGGACTTCGACAGACATCATGTTGTCGCTGTGGGCTAGGATTTTACGGCTGATCCCTTCACCCAGATCTTCCATCGCAACTTCGTTATTGAATACAAACATTTCTCTACCTTACCTCTATTGCTAGAGTTTCATTTAACACTCGACAGCGACATCTTACACCACCAATCGAAATAATCAAAATAAATGAAACCATGTTTCACAAATAAGATATTGCCATTACCCGCCCTTTCAAACCGACATAGACTTATTTTTGCACACAGCCGTTAGCACGATAGAATAAAAGTCATTTAAAAACATAAATTTACCGTTAACACTTAATTGTTAGTACTTTTCATCTACTCTAAAAATGCCAGTATTTAGCAGCGACCAAACCCTGAACCCGCTTCCGGCAAGCCGAAGCATTAGCAAAAAGTTAATTTTTATTTTTTTGAAAAGGCTTTTCATTTTTCACGGCATCACATATAATCAGCTCATCAACGACAGAGAGATATTGTTATGAAAATCGCACTTATGATGGAAAACAGCCAGGCGCCTAAAAATGCTATGGTTGCAGCTGAGCTAAACAACGTTGCAGGTGGCCTTGGCCACGAAGTATTCAATGTTGGCATGAAAGATGAAAACGACCACCACCTAACGTACATTCACCTAGGTATCATGGCGAGCATTCTTCTGAACTCTAAAGCTGTTGATTTCGTTGTAACCGGTTGTGGTACAGGTCAAGGCGCACTGATGGCCAGCAACCTACACCCAGGTGTTGTTTGTGGTTACTGCCTAGAGCCATCTGACGCATTCTTGTTTAATCAAATCAACAACGGTAACGCTATCTCTCTAGCGTTCGCGAAAGGTTTTGGTTGGGCTGGTGAGCTGAACGTTCGTTACATCTTCGAAAAAGCGTTTACTGGCAAGCGTGGCGAAGGTTACCCAATCGAGCGTGCTGCTCCACAGCAAGCTAACGCAGCGATCCTTAACGAAGTGAAAGCAGCTGTATCAAAAGATGTAGTTGAAGGCCTGCGCGCAATCGACCAAGAGCTAGTTAAAACTGCTGTTGGCAGCGCACACTTCCAAGAGTGCTTCTTCGCAAACTGCCAAGACGAAGCAATCAAAGAGTACGTTCTGTCTGTACTTGAAAAGTAATTTGACTGCCCTAAGTTAACATTACGGTTATGGAATTTGAAAAGGCTCCGAGCATGCTCGGAGCCTTTTTGTTTGTCTGTGTGACACATTCGCTGTCCATTCTTACCCTTCGTTTACAGGTAATGCTCACAGATCGCGGGCAATTCACGAGGTGTTCGAATAATAAAGTCCGGTTGGCTGCCCCATTGCTCAGGCATCGCGCCGCTATACGCCGCCGCAACAGAGATAACAGTAGAATCCTGCCCGAGTTCCGACTGTAAGTTACGGGCAAATTGCACATCGGCTTGGTGATCGCCGACATACATGATCACCTTGTTGTCAGGGGTCGCAAACAGCTGCTCCAAGCATTTTATCCCCCCTCAGGTGAAGGTTTCTGGCCCCCCTTTGACACATCGTCATAACCGATCACCGCCTGAAAAAATGTATCGACCTGAGCCTCAGCAAGTACCCCTTTAATATTCTTGGCCGCATTTTGCGAGCATATGCCATGGGGAACAGCCGCCAAGCGTCTTACCGTATCCTCCACACCGGCAAATAGCGTCACTAGCGTGGTATTGCTCAACTGATGCTCTGTCCACAAAGCGCCTGCTGCCAACATTTCTGACTCGGTCATACCGTAGTATTTCACGTAGAGTTCCTGCCAGTTTTTTGCGGCATGGTTAACTTGGTGATATGCCGCTTCACTTTGCAGGCAGTAAGGGAGGTTATCGCCGGTTAAATGGGGGGCGACAATAGAGAGGATCCGCTTGGTAATATCGATATTTTTCGGCACCGAATTGACAATAGTTCCATCGTAATCCCACAGAATCGCGTCTAGCTTCATGGCTCCCTCACACACGCTTGTTTCGAATGAACCTAGAATATATCTGATTACTGACGCGCAATCTCACCAAAGATGTTCATGCAGGGAAACAATGCGTTGACGATTCAATCTCGTCATGGTGCTACGCAACGACTACCCGCTGCTGACGATATAGCCGTAGCATCGTCACCACATTCACACTCAACAGGGTTGCTTCGAGCAGCGTACCGCCAATCGAGCCCACCGCGATATTGTTGCTAAGCCAGCACAGAGCCCCAACCAAGAATGCCAAACGCATCTTGATACCTTCGAGGCAGAATAACGCGTAGGTACCGATACATGCCCCAGCAATCGGCAGTAAATCCAGCCACTGCTCAGCCAGATAAAAACCCACAACCAAGTTACAGGCGATAAAGGAATAAGCGAGGAGCTTCGACTGAAACTTTACTGACAAAGCAGTACGAAAAGCCGACAGCAAGGCACTGAAACCCGCAGTCACGGCACCAAGCAAAAAGAAATGCAGCATATGGTTGATATTAAAAATCACCATCACCACTTTTAGCTTCTTGTCATCTTTCTGGTAAAACGCCGTGATCCCCAGTGCGAAACTGACAAACCCCAGTGCTTGTGCAAGCGACATTTCACTCATCACTATCCGACCCTCTAAAAAACCGTCACTACCAGCGAAAACCACGCTTTGACCCGCATAGCTCAAAAATATCAGCTGATAAATACAAAAAACGGCCGCCTCCTTACAGAGGCAGCCGCCATATTGTATTATTATATTAGCGCGCTAGCCAGCCGCCATCGACAGCCAGTGTGTAGCCGTTTACATATGAAGCCGCATCAGAGGCTAGGAATACACATGGACCTGCTAGATCTGAAGGCTCACCCCAGCGATCCGCTGGAATACGCTCTAGAATTTCAGCGTTACGCTTCTCGTCAGCACGTAGCTGAGCCGTATTGTTGGTCGCCATGTAACCTGGTGCGATCGCGTTCACGTTGATGTTGTGCTTCGCCCACTCGTTAGCCATCAGACGAGTTACGCCCATAACACCGCTCTTAGACGCAGTGTATGAAGGTACGCGGATACCGCCCTGGAACGAAAGCATAGACGCGATGTTTACGATCTTGCCACCGTGACCCTGAGCGATGAACTGCTTAGCAACAGCCTGAGACATGAAGAACACAGACTTGATGTTGATGTTCATGACATCATCCCAGTCAGATTCGCTGAAGTTGATCGCATCTTCACGACGAATGATACCGGCGTTGTTTACCAGAATATCGATTTTGCCGAATTTTGTAACGGCTTGATCAACGATGCTTGCGATGTCATCCGTCTTCATCAGGTTAGCGCGGATATCAAGGAACTCACGACCCGTTTCTTTGATTTTTTCAATCGTTTCAGTAGGTTCAACAATGTTGACACCAACGATGTTACAACCAGCTTGAGCCAAACCCAATGCCATACCCTGACCAAGACCAGTGTCACAGCCTGTTACGATGGCAACCTTACCTTCTAGGTTGAATGTATTCAAAATCATGTCGTTTCCTCGGTGTGTGTCCGCGGCCGTCAGACCCCGAACAAGAAATTGGTGTTCCCGTTAATGTGGTGCAACTATAGCAACACCGAAAACCCACATCAAGTTTTTTGAAAAGCCGTTTTATTTTTTATAACAACAGAGTTGACGCACATCACAAAAATGAGGACATTTCGCGTTGATTCATATTTTCTGAAAAAGGTTTTTATAAAAATAGATACAAAAAATGTTAAGTCGTATAATGGTGGCAAAACGAATTAGATAGAAAGGAATTTTTGATGGAGTCAACAAAACAACCTGAAGCCGTCTCATCGGTGATGAAGGTGTTCGGGATCCTGCAAGCGCTTGGCGAACAGAAAGAAATTGGTGTCACCGAACTATCGCAGCGCCTGATGATGTCAAAGAGCACTGTATATCGCTTTTTGCAGACAATGAAAATGCTCGGGTATGTCTCCCAAGAAGGCGAAACAGATAAGTATGCACTGACGCTAAAACTGTTCGAACTGGGTGCCACCTCGCTTGAGCATGTTGATCTCATCGATTTGTGCGATAAAGAAATGCAACTTATCTCGCAGCAAACCAACGAAGCCCTTCACCTTGGCGCGTTGGATGAAAATGCCATCATCTATATCCACAAAATAGACTCCGGCTATAACCTGCGCATGCAATCTCGCATTGGTCGCCGAAATCCGCTCTACAGTACCGCTATCGGCAAAGTTCTGCTGGCCTACCGCAGTGAAGAGTTCACCCGAAGCGCCCTGCAAGATGTAGATTTTATCAAACACACCGATAAAACCCTTGAGAACATCGACCAACTACTCAGCGAACTGAAAACCGTCAAAGAGCAAGCCTTCGCTGAAGATAACGAAGAGCAGGAGCCAGGCCTTCGCTGCTTGGCAGCACCGGTCTTTGACCGCTTTGGCAATGTCATTGCCGGACTATCAATTTCATTGCCAACCATTCGTTTCGATGAAAAACGCAAGTCCTACTATGTCGAACTGCTGCAAAATGCCAGCAAAAAAGTTTCGGAACAGCTTGGGTTTCACAATTACCCATAAAAAATAGAAACACAATTTCATTTTTATTGACTTGCGTATTCTTATTGTTGAAAATACCCTCAGTAACCAATATTGAGGGTTTTTTTATGTCTTTAAAACATGTCGCTGTGATCGGAGAGTGTATGGTCGAGCTACAGCGCAAGGGCGAGCTCATCAAACAGAGTTTTGGTGGTGATACGCTCAATACCGCACTCTACCTTTCCCGTCTCACCCATCAATATGGTGTTGAGACAAGCTATGTGACCGGCCTGGGTACTGACAGCTTCAGCCGCGACATGCTTGACGCTTGGCAACAAGAGCACATCAATACTGAGCTTGTTTTCCAATCTGAAGACAAAAACCCAGGTTTGTACCTGATTGAAACTGACAATACCGGCGAGCGCACCTTCCATTACTGGCGCAACGATGCAGCGGCACGTTACTGGCTGGATAATATCGACACCCAAGCCTTGATCGAAAAGCTGAGCCGTTTTGAAATGATTTATCTGAGCGGGATCAGCCTGGCGATCTTGCCTGACCAAGCCCGCGAGACCCTGTTCGGGGTGCTAAGAGCATGCAAAGAGCAAGGCAGCAACATTGTCTTTGACAACAACTACCGTCCACGCCTGTGGCAAAATACGGATGTTGCAGCCATGCATTACCAGACCATGTTATCGCTGACTGATATCGCCCTGCTGACCTTTGACGATGAAGTGATGCTGTACGGCGAGCACAGTGTCGAAACCTGCATTGCCCGTACCCAGGAACACGGTGTGAACGAAATCATCATCAAGCGCGGCGCTGAAGACTGCCTTGTCATTACCGCAGAAGGCTGCCAGTCTGTTGCTGCAACCCGAGTCGAGAACGTGGTTGATACCACGGCTGCCGGTGACTCGTTCAGTGCCGGCTATCTAGCAACACGCCTAACCGGCGGAAATACCGAGCAAGCGGCCCAAAATGCTCACTTATTAGCTGGTACCGTGATCCAACATCAGGGCGCCATTATTCCATCCACAGCTATGCCTGTGTTGTTCAAATCGAATTAAGGAAGACATCATGACTACGTTAAACGCTCGCATGGCCGAGCTGAAAGTTATCCCTGTAATTGCTATCAAAGATGCAGACAAAGCGGTAAAACTGGCTCAGGTGCTGTCTGAGAACGGCCTGCCTTGTGCAGAGGTAACTTTCCGTACCGAAGCGGCTGCACAAGCTATCCGCAACATGCGCGATGCCTTCCCTGAGATGCTAATCGGTGCCGGTACCGTGCTAAATGCCGAGCAGGTAGACCAAGCTATCGACGCCGGCGTGGATTTCATCGTGAGCCCGGGCTTCAACCCGACTACCGTGAAATACTGCCAGCAGCGCGAAATGCCAATCATCCCAGGCGTGAACAACCCAAGCATGGTTGAGCAAGCGATGGAGCTAGGCCTTAATACACTGAAGTTCTTCCCGGCTGAACCTTCTGGCGGTGTGAACATGCTAAAAGCGATGACAGCGGTTTACCCTGTAAGCTTCATGCCGACAGGCGGCGTCAGCCCTGCCAACGTCAAAGATTACCTAGCGGTTAAATCTGTCTTTGCCTGTGGCGGTACTTGGATGGTTCCTGGCAACCTGATCGACGAAGAGCGTTGGGATGAGCTAGCAGTGCTAGTTAAAGAAGTGGCCAACGTTGTAGCCTAATTGGCTATTGTAGCTACCAACCACATTCTCCAAGGCAGTGGACATTCCACTGCCTTTTCATTTTCAGCCAACTTATTTGGGGTTCAAGCGATTTTCCACTTCCTCCTCACCAGCAAACTTTCAGCCCGCTGTTACACTTGAAAGACCCATAATATTTTGGCTGCCTGAGGTCTTTAACATGAACAATACCAACTCAAAGCCTCGCTATCTGCTCCCTTTGAAACTGGCCATATACAGCTCAGCCCTTTTGGCTGTTGTCCACCTATCTGCCGAACAACGCAAACTTATTGTTGCCATCTCTACCGATATGCCACCTTATGTGATGGATAATGGCAGCAAAGGTCTCGAAGTTGATATTGTCCGGCAGGCATTGGAAGGGTACGAGCTGGAGTTTGTTCAAATGCCACTGACGTATGTACAACGCGCAGTACAAAACCAAAAAGCCGATATTGCCATAGGCGTGCTGGTCGATGGCGGCGAAATCTACTATTCCGATCATCTCGTTACCTTTGTGAATTTTGCTATCAGCAAGAAAAGCGACAGCCTTGCAATAAACACTATCGATGACCTCAAAACCCATCCGGTATTGACTTGGCAGAACGCCTACCTTGAACTGGGCGACGAGTTCAAGACATTATTTTCACCGGGCTCCGAATACCGCTCCAACTACCATGAATTCGGTAACCAGGCCGACCAGGTCGCCCAGTTTTGGAAAGCAAGCAAACAAGTGATTGTCATCGACCGCAGCATCTTTGAATTCTTCAGCAAGGCGATGAAGCAACCGACCGACAATGTCGAGTACCACAGCCTGTTCCCACCCGTGACAGAATTCAAGGCCAGCTTCAAAGACAAAGCAATCAAAGATACCTTCAACACAAATCTCAAGGAAATGTGCCAAAACGGCGCTTACGTCAAACTGCTAGAGGTGTATGACGTAAAGTTGGAAACGACGGTCTGTGACAAGATTAACTAGTAACATATAGGCGACCCCATACAAAAACCCGCAAACACTCTACTTGTGATTGCGGGGTTTACAATTCAAACGACACAGTAGCGATTTAGTGTGATTACACTCTCACTTCCCCACAAGTTACTGAGAATAATGTTAACAATACTCTATCATTCAATTACCACAAAAGTGGGATATCGCTTCCAACACTTTGTCACCATGTAAAAATTTGGTATTAGACATGGACATGTTTACTCTCGATATAAGAACACTCAACTTCATTATCATTCTGTTTTCTTGCCTCAAGGGCCGACCAAGCCCTATATCAGGCTAAATTCGAAGGGAGAAATACTGTTGTCACCGATTCAGAGGCTCCTACTTGCTCTCTCATCGACCACACCCGCCATAGTCAACCAGAAACTTATGACAAAGCGTTGTGAATAGACTTCACACTCACCCAAGGCCTGAACTGAAACACCTCTTCACACTTAATGCAATTTAGCAGTCAAATGCTTCGAAAGTGTCGGCTTTTGTCAGCTTTATGTTATTTCACTTCGTTCGCTAATTACAAATAGTACCGTTAACTCCATAATCCTCCCGCCCCCAAATAATATAGTAAGACCAATGATGCAAAAGTTATTCGCAACTGCAGCCTTAACACTGCTAACGACAGCTCCAATGGTGGCCAGTGCCCACCATAGCCCTAGCTACCACACTCACCACCATTACCACAATGGTGGCCCTAACGCTTATCAGGGGCCACGTGTTGGCTTGGGAATTTCTTATCTGTCAGACCGTTATACCGACACCGATACTGGCTTCAAGCTTGAGGGAGGGTACGATTTCAACCGCATTGTCGGATTTAACCTTTCCTATGAAGAATCTGGTTATGATTACTATGGTTACCAGCGCGGCTCGGTTGATTACAGTACCGTCAAGCTGGGTGCTGACTTAGGTTATGCGTTCCCGCTAAGCCCGAGTGTGTCACTCAAACCTTATATTTCGCTGGGTTTCCACCGTACCACAGAAGATGAAAGATGGTGCTCGAGCAAAAGTTGCTACTCCGCCAATTACTCTGACACCAACACCTATTATGGTATCGGTATACGTCTGACGGCAGACATGTTCTACATCAACGTGTCCAATGAAGTATTGAAATTTGATGTTGGACCTTACCGCTACGAGCCCGATCAGATCGCCGTCACGGTTGGCCTTAAGTTCTAATCGCAAGTAGGCTACCACTCCTGATGACTAATAGAGTTGGCAGCCTACCTGGTATATGAAAACATTGTGGGCACCGTCTGTTCAAGCCGCTCCCCGCGTATTTTCCCTAGCGCTTCGGTGCCTCTTGCAAACGGTAGCTTGGGCCGATTTCATCGGCAGTCAGCACGTGCAGTTTCGAGACATCCGCACCGCCTTCGGCAAACTGGTAGAAGTCGCCTACCTTAGTGTAAGTTGGCTTCTGCTGGGTAACGCCTGCTGGCACCCCGTCTACACCGTGTACCTGGCCGTAGTAAACCTCATCACTGTAAGTTGGGTTTGTCAGCGGGGTCGCCGGATCAGCACGCAATGCCTGCAGCGTTTCATCCAAGTTGAACACCACATTGCTGCTGAATCTAATGTGATCACCAGTGAAAATCGTCTCGACCTGGCTGTTATCGAACAGGCTGACACGGTGGCCCTGGTTGCCGTGAACCATTCCGAACTCCACATCAACCATGGTGTTGTTTTCCACCGTGACGTTCTTCGGCGTCCACTGCTTGTTCAGCTCTTTGCCTTTGACTTCCTGGTCAAGCTGCTCGTTATTCTTTACATCGATGATGCCGGTGTTGATCACCACGCCACCGCGAACATCGGCATTACCGGCGATCTGGCCGCCCGAGCCGCGCAGGCCAACCAGGTAGTTATTGCGAACCACATGATCTTCGTCGTAGATACGGATACCACCGGTATCCTGCTTGTTGTTACCAATGATCACATTGTTCTCCACCACGTTGGCCTTGCCGTGACGCAGGGAAATCATCGACGCGCTCTCGAAGATGGTATTACCCGCGATGCGGTTCTCGCCTGATTTGACCGAGATCAGCTCGCGCTCACCGTCCGAGTCCACCAGCAGGTTGTTGACGAATTGGGTACGTGACGGCCACTGGCTGCTCTTAGAATCACCGATCCGTATCGCCTCCCAGCTGTTGCCGTTGTAGCGTACCGCTTTTTCAATCGCCAGCTCGTTGTAGCGGTTCTTTTTCTGCGAGTAGAAGATATTGCCTTCGATCAGGTGGTTATCCGCCTGATCGTCAATGTTCTTCTGAATACCGATCAGGGTACCGCGCTTGTGCTTGCCTTCGAAACGGTTGTTAATTACCTTGCCATCTTTGCCCCATAGCGATACCCATAGGTAACGTGGGTACTCACTGCGTCGCTCGTCCGGCTGGTACTCGTAATCATCATTGAAGTAGTAGAAGGTCGAGTTCTGCAGGGTATTGCGCATCCCTTCCAGGCGCACGCCACCAAAGCGCTCTGCCGGGCCACCCTCGGTAAACACTAGGCTATCCAAGGTGATGTCATCGCCTTTGACAACCAGCTGGACCAAGCCCGTCAGCAGCACTGTGCCCGGCTGCTCAGCTTTCACTGTGATGCCATCCGCTGTCAGTTCAATCACCCCCAGGTTGGCGTAACGGCCCGGGGCAATAGTGATCACCTCACCCGGCTTGGCATTTTCCAGCTGCTGCTTCAAAGCCTCTGCGGCCGCATTATCCGCAACCTCGACCTTGCTGGCATCGACCAGCTCACGGCTTTGGCCGGCAACCAGCTGTTCAGCCGTCAGCGATTGTAGTGAAACCTCGGCGATAGGCTGTACAACCGCCGTCTCCGGCAACTGTACCGGCGTCGGCGAAGTGGCATGGGCATTGAAAGACAGCGCAGCTAGCAAAGCCAGCGCGATAGGCGTGTGTTTTTTCATGGTGTTTTCCTTATACCGGGCGGCGTAATTGCCGCCCGGGTGTTTCATGAAGAGGGTTTACAGTTTTGGATACAGCAGGTACGCGTCACGCTCCGCCCAAACCTGTGACAGGTTATTCAACTCGGCATTGCCAAAGCCAATCTTGTCGATAACCTGATCGTAGTAGTCGGTGCCCCAGGCCAAATCAGCCTTGCGGTAGACTGTCAGCATGCGATAGGTCTGGAAGCGGCCCTTCTTCACATCGTTGTCAGGGTGCGGCCAGTCTTCGATACGCTGGTACTGCGCCACGTAATCTATCGCCGACTTCATGCTGCGGCCACGGTATTCATGATTCCAGATATCAACCCCCAACTTGTCGCCAAGCTGTGCCAAATAAGCCATGGCATCCAGGTTGAAGTAGCTATAGTGGTAGCCACGGGTACGCGCCAGCTCTTCTGGCTGTGTGCCCTTGCTATCTAGCTGTTCGC
This sequence comes from Photobacterium gaetbulicola, assembly GCF_003025515.1. Classification (NCBI taxonomy): domain Bacteria; kingdom Pseudomonadati; phylum Pseudomonadota; class Gammaproteobacteria; order Vibrionales; family Vibrionaceae; genus Photobacterium; species Photobacterium gaetbulicola. Next base: position 136,186 of record NZ_PYME01000003.1, read on the forward strand.
GGATCCGCCACTTGGTCTGGGCCACAGCCATCTTGGCGATATCTTCACGGCCAAGGTAGTAAGCGATACCGGCAATTTGGGCCTGCATCCAAGTCCCGTGGTTATTCGGGGCAAAGTGCTCGGCGGTGCCCTGCTCGGAGGTGATCAACCAGTCAAGGAAGTCACCCAGCCAGGCGCGCATGGCAGCATCGTCCTGCTCGGTCCAGTGCTCCGACAGCTCAATCAGTGCCAATGCATCAACCAGGCGATCCGAGAAACTGCGCGAGTCAATCATGCCGCTGCGGCGCTGGTCATCGACGCCCGGCACGGCCTGGGCGTAGCGCATGTTCGAATTCATCCGCGTTTCAGGGTTAATGAACCAATGGCGAAGCATCTCTGCAGCCTGCTCGGCGTACTTTTCCTCACCGGAGAAGTAGTACGCCACACCAAGAGCGCGCACCGAGCGGGTGAACAGGCCGATACGGACAGAGTCTGTCGCATCGGTCTTCGAGTCCGGGTTGGTGTTACCGTCCTGGCGGACCCATGGCAAGCCATCTTCTGTCTTTTGGTTCGGCCACCAGTATGGGCTGATAGAGAAGTAATCATGCTTGTCACCGCTTGGTGGCATCAGGGTCTTGTCGGTCACCGACAGCAAACCCACTTTCATCGCGGCTTCCGCTTCTTCCAGCAGGCGCTGGTAACTCGCCTGGGCCTCCTTTGTTGCCGTATCGTTGTGAATACGCGCCTTGCTTTCAGCAATCAGATCGGCATCGAAAAATACCGTGCTTGGCGTACCGTCTAGGGCAAACACTGGAGCGGCAAACAAGGCGCCGGCTATGGCCAATGAAGTTAGTGTACGTTTCAACATATTCGCTCCCTAGTCTTGTTCGGTTGCCAACTCGGCATTGTTTTCAACGCTGCTATCCACCGCCTTCACCAGCAGCAAGCCAACACCCAGGACAATTGCCCCGCACAACACGAAGATCATTCGGCCCCAGAATGGGTTAGGCAGCACAAACATCGCCATCACTCCCACACCAGCGACTGCGATCAGCGAGCCAAGCATACGACGCTGCTTGTTATCCAATTGCTTCTGCTCGGTAGATTCTGAGACCAACGGTGTTGCCAGGTTATTGAAGAAACGGTCAACGTCTTTCTGGCGCTCATCCGATAGCGGTTTGTAGAACACCGTTGACAGGATGAAGAAACCGGCGGTGAAGATCAGGTGACCGATCAGGCCGATGGCCACTTTCAAGTCAGACCATTCACGGCCAGTCAGCGGCTCAAGGTCGAACCAGTTCTGAACCATGTCGGCCGTGATAACGAAACCAACGAAGTAAGACACGATACCACCGACAACCAGCGTACCCCAGCCAGCCCAGTCCGGTGTTTTCTTAATAAAGAAGCCACAGAAGGCAGGGATGGTCATCGGGAAACCGATCAGCGCACCGACATACATCATGGTGTCGAACAGGCTCAAACCTTTCAGTGAGTTGATGAACAAGGCAACCAAGATGATCGCGATACCGAAGAAGGTCGATGTCAGTTTAGAGACCACGACTAGCTCTTTCTCCGGGGCGTTTGGACGCAGGATTGGCTGGTAGAAGTTCTTAACGAAGATCCCTGAGTTACGGTTCAGGCCCGAGTCCATCGAAGACATGGTCGCGGCAAACATCGCAGAGATCAGCAGACCCACCATACCTGCTGGCATGTATTCTTGTACGAAGTACAGGTAAGCAAAGTCACCGGCTTTAGAGCCTGCTTCTGGGTATTGCGCCATAAGATCAACACCCTGACCAGCGATGAACCAAGAAGGCATGAACCAGATCAATGGGCCCATGGTCATCAGGATACACGCAAGCAATGCGGCTTTTTTCGCGTTCTTAGAATCTTTGGCCGCCAGGTAACGGTATGAGTTCAGCATGTTGTTAGTAATACTGAACTGCTTGAAGAAAAGGAAGAATGCCCAGATCCCAAAGATGCTTAGGTAGTTAAGGTTGTTACCCGATACGAAAGAAGCACCTTCTTCCAGTGGGAAATTGCTGACGATCTCGCCAACACCGCCGCCCTGGATAACCGCAACGATAGTACAGGTCACCGTTACCGCCATGATGATCACCATCTGCATGAAGTCAGAAGCAATAACCGCCCATGAACCGCCGGTTACCGACATCACCAGTACAACCAGGCCAGTCAGGATAATGGTCATGGTCATATCGAAACCGAAAATGCCCGATGCGATAATTGCCAGACCATTTAGCCAGATACCCGCGGTGATCACACTGTTAGGCATGCCTGACCAGGTAAACACCTGCTCATTGTGCTTACCAAAACGCAGGCGAATCGCTTCGATCACTGTAACCACCCGCATTTGACGAAACTTTGGTGCGAAATACAGGTAATTCATCAGGTAGCCGAAGGCATTGGCCAGGAAAATAATCGCAACCGCGAAACCGTCATCATAGGCTTTACCTGCCGCTCCGGTAAACGTCCAAGCACTGAACTGGGTCATGAAGGCTGAAGCACCCACCATCCACCACAGCATGCTGCCTCCCCCCCGGAAATAGTCACTGGTGGTATTGGTAAATGTCCGGAACATCCATCCAATTGCAATCAGAAACAGGAAGTAGATGCCGACGATCATGGTATTGAGATCCATCGTAAAAGTCCTTTTGTGTATTAATTTGCTAATACTATAAGAACTTCGCATCACGTCTTGTACTACAATATTCATTAATCGCGATATTGATCACGAAGAGATACTAACAAAAAATAACACAAATAAAATTACCCTTATAAATCATAATATTGCACATACAGAACAGATAGATAAAGCGTATATCCCATTATTAAACAAACACAAAAATCATACTTTTTATGATCAATTTCACGTTTGCTAAATTTATAAACAATATAAAAACCACACCACCAGATATAATAATCAGTTGAATTATATAGATAAAAACAACAACTGTGATCAAGATCACCCAAGATCATGATCACAAATATCTTCAACCCTTCATTGACGACAAGAATACAAACAATAATATTGTATTACTTTTTCAACAACGCTCTATAATTCAGGAATAAACACTATGTTCAAACACTCTTCCCTGATGCTACTTATTGGCTCAGCCTTAGTTGCAGGCCAGGTCAGCGCGGCTTCTATCGACTTCCGCCACGAATACAGAGGCAAGTCAGAACAGCACTCAAGCCGTGTCAAAATTAACGAAAGCATCGGTAGCCTCTATTTCAGTGGTGAACTGAAATTTAAAGGTGCAGATGGTAAGTTTATGGAAGACTTACAAAACAATGGCTGGGAATTCGACTGGGGATACCGCTTCCGTAACGGCAACTGGACCCTGCAACCAGGTATGCCAATTGAAGGCCGCAGCAGCGGCATGACCTATAAGCCTCAGCTTCGACTGACTTATGCCTTCGATAATGTTGAGGGCCTAACACTGAGCGGCCGCTACCGCCACGACTTCAAAACCTACAGTGATGATCGTTCAACTCAAAAACGCCACCGGGTAACGGGTAATGTTGGCTACCGTATCGACCAATGGCAGTTTGGACTAGAGATGAACTACTACAAGGCCGAGGGTTACGACTTGTACGATGGTAAAGACACCAACTACGAAAACAACATCAGTATCCGTTACCGTCCGGGGGCATGGAGCCCTTACGTAGAGTTTGGTGACGTCAACTACAACCGCAAAGATGCCAGCGATACCCGTGAGCTACGCAGCCGGGTGGGCATTACTTACAGCTTCTGATCAACAGCTCCGGCTTCCGCTTATGAACTGTTTTTTGAGCTAAAAATTGCCCCTAGCGGCAAAGTTTATTACGATAAAAGGCCGACGAGAGTCGGCTTTTTGCCTGAAATACGCAAAACTACTCAGGCAAACAGTCTAAATCCAGTATACTGTAGTCATATAGTCATACATATAGTTATTGAACCAAGGATTAACATGTCTTCTAGTTTTACCGCGATCGCGGGATCCAAACGCAGCCTGCATGTTCAGGTCGCCCGTGAAATCGCCCGTCGCATTCTCTCTGGCCAGCTTGAGCAAGGACAAGTGATCCCTGGCGAAATGACGCTTTGTGAACAATTCGGCATTAGCCGTACGGCACTGCGTGAAGCCGTTAAGCTTCTGACTTCGAAAGGTCTGCTTGAGTCAAAACCTAAAATTGGTACCAAAGTCGTTGACCGCCTGAATTGGAACTTCCTTGACCCGCAACTACTGGAATGGATGGAAGGCCTGCAAAACGCCCAAGTCTTCTACCACCAGTTCCTCGGCCTGCGCAAAGCCATCGAGCCAGAAGCCTGCGCGCTGGCGGCCCGCCATGCCACCGCTGAGCAGCGTATCGAGCTGTCTGAGACATTCCAGCAGATGTGCGAGATTGCCGACGACTTCGACCAAGCCCGCTGGGCTGAAGTGGATATGCATTTCCACCGCTTGATTTTCTTCTCGACCGGTAACGACTTCTACCTGCCGTTCGGTAATGTATTGGCAACCATCTTCATGAGCTTCATTCACCACTCATCCAAAGACGGCGGTGTCTGCATCAATGAACACCGTGCTATCTATGACGCGATCATGGCTGGCAATGCCGACAAGGCCCGAGCAGCGTCTCAGTTCCTGCTCCAGGAAGAAAAGCACCGCCTGCCAAGCGAAGTGGCCTAACTCGCTAATAATTTTCAACGGTATATATCCATGTGGCGCCCCAAGCCGCCTGGATGTATACGGACAACATTTCCTTTGCCATCTCGCGCCTTAATTACCTGCCCCACTTACCTCTCGTGACTGCGATTGCCTCGTCATACAGCGCTCGAATCTGTGAAAACAGCCAGAATGGATTACATAAATTTGGGATAGGCACCACTGTATAAGATTTCTTACAATCAAGCATAAAAAATCATACCAACACCACATTATTATACCTTCCCATATTACGTCGCATATCTTAGGAGAAGGTACATCATGCTCAGCCCAATCAAAGGACAAACAGTTATCGTCACAGGCGGAAGCAAGGGGATCGGCAAGGGTATTGCCCGCGTATTTGCCCGCCAAGGGGCCAATGTGGTTATCGTTGCCCGTGGTGAGGAAGCCGCGCAACAAGCCATTTCAGAGCTAAATGCGCAGGGGCTGAACGCCGATTACATCTTGGCTGACGTCAGCAACTGGCAAGACATGCAACGCATGGCTGAATATGTCAGGGAAAAATATGGCCGAATAGACGTGTTGTGTGCCAATGCCGGGATCTTTCCGCAAGCCCGCCTGAGCGAGATGGAACCAGAAAACTGGGATCAGGTGATGAACACCAATCTCAAGAGCCTATTCCTGAGCGTTAAGGCGGTTACTCCGTTAATGAAAGCGCAGGGCAAGGGGCGGATCATCGTCACCTCATCCATTACCGGTCCGATTACCGGCTTCCCGGGTTGGTCTCACTATGGAGCCTCGAAAGCCGGCCAGCTCGGCTTTGTCAAAACCGCAGCCATCGAGCTGGCCCGCTCAGGCATCACCATCAATGCCGTCATGCCGGGGAATATCTATACCGAAGGCCTGCAGGATCTCGGTCAGGAGTACCTCGATACCATGGCCGCCTCTATTCCGCTCAACCGCCTGGGCAATGTCGAGGATATCGGCAATACCGCGCTGTTCTTTGCCTCCGATGAGGCGGGCTACATTACCGGACAGACTATCGTGGTCGACGGCGGCCAGATCCTGCCAGAGTCTCTGGAAGCACTTGAAGGCATTTAACTACCCAACAGCGCCTTGGCCGATGCGGGGCGCTGGCACTTATCTCGCAATGACTTCGTCCCGGCCGCAAAAACGGCCCTTATAGTCCAGTTTGACTTTACCTTTTACTCACTTCAATTCATATTAAAAGGCTCGCCGAGATGGAGCTTCGGCACGAGCACCGCTTACCTGTACGGCAAGTATTCCGAGCCTTCAACCACGAGGAAGTAATGGACTATTTATACTCCTTAATATTGTTTGCGGTGGTATCATCCGCAACGCCAGGCCCCAATAACATTTTAGTGATGACCTCAGGCCTTAACTTTGGCATCAAGAAGAGCCTGCCTGTCTTGTGCGGAATATGCGTCGGCTTTTCTTTCATGTTGCTGCTGGTCGGCTTGGGGTTCGGCCAAGTCTTCGAGCTTTTCCCGCGTTTACATGTCCTCATCAAAATATCTGGCGTGTTGTATTTGCTTTACTTGGCATGGCTGATTTCAAGCTCAAGCGGCGGCCTTGGGGCAAAACAACAATCTGAACCGCTGACTTTTCTCAACGGCGCCTTGTTCCAGTGGGTTAATGCCAAAGCCTGGGTGGTTGCAACAGGGGCCATTGCAGCGTTCACCGTATCGGGCGGTGAGTTCAGTACCCAGACGATAACTCTGGCGGGCACATTTTTGGTTATCTCGTTTCCTTGCGTCGGGATCTGGCTCTATTTCGGTTCATGGCTCAAACGGTATTTGAACAATGCCGCACACCGTAAGTGGTTCAATTTATCCATGTCCGGTTTATTGGTAGCCTCTGTACTGCCAGTGATTGGCGAACTGTTTGAGCAATTTAGCTAATACTCGCTAGCAAGGAGACATGTGTGTACCAACTGTATTACTACCCCAACAATGCCAGCCTCGCCCCGCACTTTCTATTACACCATTCCCAACGTGGTTGCCGCACAAGACGATCGCATCGCCGATGCCTTGGCTGTCATCGATAACCAGTTGGCCAGCAGTACTTACCTGCTAGGTGATAACCTCTCGGCCTGCGACTTCTTCCTGTTCATGCTGGCCGAGTGGTCGCTGCCTATCAAAAAGTCCCCTTTGCACTTTCCCCACCTGGCAACTTATCTCAAACGGATGTCTCAGCATCCCACCATCCAAGCAGTCAGTGAAATAGAAAACATCGATCTCTCTCCATTTCATTAGCAACCAGGCAATGATCCGACGGATTAAATTCACAGAGAGGATGTCTGAGACATCTTTGACGAGAATAGCGAAAAGAAGACAGGCAAAAAAATAGCGCTCCGTCCTAGAGCGCTGTTAGACAAGGCAAAGCTTAAGTTAGGAAGTAGATTGTTATAATAAGTCAGTCTCAGGGTAGCCACTTGAGGAACAGCTATCTTGATTAATGGCTGCATTATAAGCGAAGAAAACCAAAATGCAAAACATTATACTTAAAATAGTAAAACACGGTTTCATAAGTGATGATTTGTAGAATTACAGAATAGAGAAAGCACGTGAGGAACAAAGCTCAGCATTGCAATTTAGCTAAAAAAATAGCGCTCCGTCCTAGAGCGCTGTTAGACAAGGCAAAGCTTAAGTTAGGAAGTAGATTGTTATAATAAGTCAGTCTCAGGGTAGCCACTTGAGGAACGGCTATCTCGATTGATGGCTGCATTATAAGATCACTCAACTTGTAATACAATATATCAAGAGCAGCATGGCACTAAATCCGCATTTCATTGGCTAAAACTTGACAATTCCGTGATCCAGATCTCGTTTAAACATCCATCACGAGCCCATTAATAATACAAAACCCTGGTGCATTTCTGCATCAGGGTCTTAAACGTAAAAAAGCCGGGCTAAAGAGCCCGGCTTTCCTTATGGCATGTAACTATAGCTGTGCGTAAGGGCCTTCCCAGCTGAAGGTCTCGCCTTCAAAGCTCACTTCATGCTTGCCGTCTTGCAGGCCACCAGTTTGGTTCGATACTGCATAAGTCAGTACATGACCTTCAACAAGGTGCAGACGAACAACAGAGGCCACATCATCCATACCCACCACTTCAACGCGCTCTACTTTACCGCGGGCATCAACTGATGCCTCTACCGCTTCGTTGAAGTAACCGTGCGTTTCCAGCACGTTAGCAAACAGGTGAGATTTCGCTTTCTGGCGCAGTACGAACATTGGCTCAGAACGTAGGTTGAAATCAGGATCGTTAGCACCAAGGCGACCAAAGATCACTTCACCCTGGTTACCCGCAGAGCTCACCATGCTGTAGTAGCTGTTGTCATGCAACCAGCTTACCAGCGTGCTGCCTGATACTTCACCTTGCGCAACCTGCCAGATGTGCTGGTAGCCATCGCTTTCGCCCATTGGCTTCAAGCTCGCGTTTGCCTGGTAGTCGAAATCAGTACGGATGATCTGGCCCCTGTGGTGTACAGGGAAGTCATACTCGTGCTCGTCTTCAGAGATCAAACGGTACAGGTCGATGATCAACGGGCTTTCGATACCGTCAACTTTCGCCAGTAGCACGCTACGCTGCATATCAACACCGGCGTAGTATTCGCGTACGATGCCGCTCATGCCCTGGAAGTCTTCGTTGTCAGTCTTGAAGAAGTGCAATTCACCGTTACGAGATTCAGCCATCGCGGTATTGAATTCGTTCTGGGTCTTGCGATCAACAACTACCGTGTTGTGGGCGATAGTTTGCTTACAGTAGCTCTTGTTCTCTGGAATGTAGCGACCACCGAACTTAGGCTCAACATTAACCCAGCGACCAAAACCGTAGTCGTGCAGGGTTTCGTGACCTTTGTTGAATACGCTTAGGTGAAGGCCGTCGTAGTGACCGTGATCCAGTGCCGAATGGTACTGGTGATCAGAGCCGTGCTGACCGAACCATAGCAATGCCATAGTATCTTGGTCTTTGCTGTCACGGTGACGCAGGATAGTCAGGCCACCTTTGTCGCCGTTAGGGCCGTCAGTGACAAACAAGCTACCCCAGTTAAATGCAGGGATATTCTCTTCTTTTGCTACCGCGTCAGACAGTTTCTTACCAGAGATATGCACCCACACATCTTTCTGGTGAGCAGCCATCGCCAGTAGGTTGGCGTCTTCTTCGTAACGGCCGAAACACGCACTTGTCGTGATCAGAACACCTTCATCATTGATGTCCATGGTCTTCGACGAGTCGTTCAAAGCCGGTAGCGTACCGTCAGGGAATGCCGTTGACATTACTGCATAGCTGGTCGTTTTAATCACACCGTCTTTGTGGGCGAAAATACCCACTTCTGGCTGGCGGCGCTCAATGGCTTCAGCAAACAACTGAATTGGGCGCAGTGAGAAGCGGTGGTAGTAAGGGCCTTCCATGTAGTAGCCGTCTGGCGAGAAAAGCTGAGAAAGCTGAGCCAGGAAGCCACCGCTTACGCTGTCGCCTTTCAAACCGTATAGCGCCTTATCCACGATGTCCTGGTTCTGGATAGCGTAACCACAGATCCCCACACCTGCTACAGCCCATAGGCCGTGGTTGTGGATGATATCGAAGTCGTGGGCGTACGTGTCGACGAACATATCCGCCATAATCTGGAACAGATCGTTTTCGATCAGGCGGCGCTCGTCGTCAGACAGCGTGTGGTGGATGCAGCTGTACGCACAAGACGCGTAAAGCATCCACATGTTCTCGTTCAGCGTCTGGTGGAAGATACGGCCGGGGTGATTACTGTCAAGGCTGACGTTCAGCTCCAACGTCGGGTAAACCTCGGCATAGGCCACCAGCAGGTTACGGATGTAATCACGGTACGCTTCGTTCTCGGTGATCAGGTACAAACGGCCGGCAATATCCATATGGATGTAGTTTTGCTTGTGACGGTTGTGCTCATAGCCGCCCCCTTCGCCGTGGCCAGGTACTTCGATACCAACCGTTGCGATGTAGTCTTCCAGTTTTGCAATGTCACGGGCCAGTGCATTGCCCATCAGGGTATCTTTACCCAGATCTTCACGAAGGATAGCGGCTTCGTCGAAGCTCATCAGTAATGGTTGATACGTCATTATTTCGTCTCCTGCTCAACAGCAAGGAATCCTTTCCAGCTATAAGTCTTGTCGTTGATGATAATTCGATGTTCGGTCGTGTCGGTCACATTAGGCTGGTTGCTCACCATCACTGTGAAGCGGATGCCTTCCCCTTCAATGGCAACTACCGAGCCGGTCTCGCTGTGAGCCAGCACTTTAATCTGGTGAAGCTTGCCACGGGCATTGACCGAGGCTTCCACCGCTTCATTGAAGTAACCATGGGTCTCCAATGCCGAGGCGAACAGCAAGTCTTTGCCCGTGGTTCGTAAGATAAAACTGTTTTCATAACGCAGGTTAAACTGCGGATCATTGGCACCGGTCTGGGTGAAGATCACTTCGTTGTCAGCGCTTGAGCTGGTGCCAAGCCAGGTGTAGTAACTGTTACCCTGCAGCCAGCTGATCAACGCATTGCTACCGGCTTCGCCACGGGCCAGGCTCCATAGGTGCTGGTATCCATAGTTATCACCCAGCGGATGGAGCTCGGTATTGGTCTTGTACTCGAAGTCGGTACGGATGATCTGGCCTTGGTACTGGTGCGAGTAGTCGTACTGGTGCGGTTTTTCGCTCGTTAGGCGGTACAGATCGATCAGCAGTGGACTTTCCAGCATATCGGATTTCAGCATCATCACCGTGCGCTGCATCCCCATTCCCGGATAATGCTCGTCGGCAAAGGCACTCATCGCCTGCAGCTCGGTACCTTCACCCATGAAGAAATGCGGCTTGCCGTGCACACTGTCTGCACGCTTGATATCGAACTGGTTCTGGCAACCCTCATCCACCGTCACACTGTTGTGGTTGATGGTCTGGCGGGCGTAGCTCTTATTCTCGTCCAGGTAGCGTCCGCCGAATTTCGGCTCAACATTCACCCAGCGGGCAAAACCGTATTCACGAAGTACTTCTTGGCCTCGGTTGTAGAAAGCGATCCCCAAGGTATCGAAATGGCCGTGGTCCATACCGTGCTGGCCATAGTTCATGGAAAGCTGGCAGATGTCTTTGTCTTTCGCCTGCATACGCAGGAAGCCCTGTGCGCCACACGTACCGTCTGGTCCTTCGTTCAGCTCCACGCTCGGCCAGAACGGCGGATCGATCGTCGCCTCGGCATCACACGCTTCGGAAAGGGCCTGGCCACACGGGTGCATCCAGACCTGATTTTGGATCTGGGCCATGCCCAGCAAGTTCTTATCAAAGCCGTAGCGCTTGAAGTACATGCTGACGGCAACCACGACTCCCATGTCTGTGATAGCCATGGTCTTTGACGCATCGTTCAACGCCGGGAACAGCCCGTTCGGGTAGGCAGTAGCCAAAAGGGCCTGGGTAGTCTGCTTAATCACCTGGTCTTTGTAGTTGTAGATGTCCAACTCAGGCATGTGGCGGTGCAGCACTTCGGCAAACACCGCCAAAGGGCGAATGGCAAAGCGGTGGTAATACGGGCCTTCCATGTAGTAACCAGAAGGGGCAAACAGCTTGGAGATCTGAGCCAGGAAGCCACCAGTTTCGCCGTCACCATTGTGGCCGAACACCGATATCTCAAGATACCTACGCTCACCAATGGCGATACCGCAGATCCCGACAGCCGCCACCGCCCAGATACCGTGGTTGTGAATACGGTCAAAATCATGGCCGTACTTCTCGGTAAACATTTCCAGCATCGGCTTGAATAGCCGCTCCACGATGTGGCTGCGCTGCGCCTGAGAAAGCCACGCACTGATGCAAGAATAGCCTAAACTTGCATACATTAACCACATATGCTCGTTGAGAATTTGGTGGAACAAACGGCCCGGAGGATTGGTATTGCGCTGGATATGGAAATCAAAGGTGAGGTATTTGTCCGCATACATAGCCAATAGCTTGCCAGCATACTCAGCATAGCGCTCATCTTTAGTGATCAGGAACAAACGACCAGCAAGGTTGATGTATTGGTAGTTTTGCTTGTGCTTGTTGTGCTCATAGCCACCAGCTTCACCGTGACCAGGAACGTCCATGGGTAATGCCATATATTGCTCAAGCTCGGCCTGCAGCTTAGCAATCGTGTTGCCCATCAATGAAGGTCGGCCGATTTCTTTATGCAAATCAGCAAGTTCTTCATTTGAAAGTAACACAGGCAGTGTTGTTGTGTTCATATTAACCTCTAGGTTAGAGCGTATACCACACCTTTTTGATGAGCATAAAATAATACAAATGGTTTTTTATTTCATGACCACATTGAAAAAACCCGACGGCCATCACATTTCAAAATGCGAATTGATCCATATCAAACAACAAGATTAAGATACTGATACAAAAGAATAAAAATTAAAAGCAAAACAAAAATAACTTTGCAGCACGGAAAATAAACTTGATTAAGGTCACGAAAACACCCATCTTGTATTACAATATAACTTTTCAGTTATTACACTAGCGCCAATTCGATAAACTTAAGGCTGAAAAAGATGACCATTGATACTTTCGTAGTTCTGGCCTATTTCCTATTTCTCATTGCTATCGGGTGGATGTTCCGGAAATTCACCACCTCTACCAGTGATTACTTCAGGGGAGGAGGTAAGATGTTGTGGTGGATGGTAGGTGCTACCGCCTTCATGACGCAATTTTCAGCATGGACGTTTACTGGTGCAGCAGGGAAAGCATTTACAGATGGTTTCGCCGTCGTTATTTTGTTCTTGGCAAATGCGTTCGGTTATTTCCTCAACTATCTGTATTTCGCACCAAAATTCCGCCAGCTACGTGTGGTAACAGCAATTGATGCCATCCGTATGCGTTTTGGTAAAACCACAGAGCAGTTCTTCACCTGGGGTAGCATGCCAGATAGCCTTATCTCGGCGGGTGTTTGGTTGAACGGTCTTGCAATCTTCGTTGCTGCTGTATTCAACATCCCGATGGAAGCGACCATTATCTTCACCGGTATCGTCCTGATGCTGATGGCGGTAACGGGTGGCTCATGGGCTGTTATCGCCTCTGACTTCATGCAGATGCTGGTCATCATGGCGGTAACGATCACCTGTGCGATTGCTGCTTACTTTCACGGTGGTGGTGTTGGTAACATCGTTGACAACTTCCAGGGCAACTTCCTGGTAGGTAACAACCTGAACTACATCAGTATCTTCATTCTTTGGGTTGTGTTCATCTTCATCAAGCAGTTCGGTGTCATGAACAACAGCATCAACGCTTACCGCTACCTTGCAGCAAAAGACAGTGAGAACGCGCGTAAAGCAGCGGGGCTTGCGTGTATCCTAATGGTTATTGGTCCAGTTATCTGGTTCCTACCACCATGGTACGTAAGCGCCTTCATGCCAGATTTCGCAGCTCAGTACGCATCAATGGGTGACAAAGCGGGTGACGCAGCCTACCTAGCATTCGTGCAGAACATCATGCCTGCCGGTATGGTGGGTCTACTGATGTCAGCAATGTTTGCCGCCACCATGTCTTCCATGGACTCAGGTCTGAACCGTAACGCTGGTATCTTCGTGTGTAACTTCTACCAGCCAATCTTCCGACCTCATGCAAACCAGAAAGAGCTGATTATTGTCAGTAAGCTGACCACTATCATGATGGGCTTCATCATCATCTCGATTGGTCTGTTTATTAACTCTCTACGTCACCTGAGCCTGTTCGATATCGTACTGAACATCGGTGCCCTGATTGGCTTCCCGATGCTGATCCCAGTCCTTCTGGGTATGTGGATCCGCAAGACGCCTGACTGGGCGGGTTGGTCAACGCTAATCGTCGGTGGTGTTGTATCTTTCATCTTCGGTATTGCACTGAAAGCCCACCACATCGAAGGCCTATTTGGCCTTGAGCAACCGCTAACAGGGCGTGAGTGGAGTGATCTGGTGGTTGGCCTGAGCCTGGCAGCACACGTTGTGTTCACCGGTGGCTGGTTCATCATGACCACATTCTTCTACAAAGGCCTAACGGTCGAGCGTGAGAAAGAAGTAGAGAAACTATTTGAAAACTGGAATACCCCACTGGTTTCTGGTGGTGACGAGCAGCAATCGCTAGATACAGCGCAGCGTTCAATGCTGGGTAACCTAATCAGCGTAGCAGGCTTTGGTATTCTGGCTATGGCCCTGATTCCTAATGACCCTTCAGGCCGTGGACTGTTTATTTTGTGTGGCTCTATCGTGCTAACGGTCGGTATTTTGCTGGTGAGTGCTTCAAGAAAAAAGCCTGAAGCCACAGCCGAGACGAGCACGGCTTAACCAATAACAACAAAGTCTGAACCTTTGTCCCCTACTTTAAATTGTATTATTTCAACACATTATTTTTGGGAGAATCACACAATGTTTTTCGAAATCAACAACAACGAATGGGAAGATCTTGGCGATGGCATCAAGCGCAAAATCGTCGGCCACACTGAAGATCTAATGGCAGTACACCTAGAGTTCGCTAAAGGTGCTATCGGCCACCCACATGCTCACGATATCCATGACCAGATTGGCTACGTGGTTGAAGGTAGCTTCGAAGCAGAAGTTGACGGTGAGAAACGCGTACTAAAAAAAGGCGACGCGTATATCGCTGCTAAGCTAGCCGTTCACGGTGCAGTCGCACTGGAAGAAGGCAGCATCCTGCTAGACATGTTCTCACCTGTTCGTCAAGACTTTTTGAAGTAATTACCCTGATGGGAAGGGCACGGTTGTGCACTTCCCGTCCCCTTTTTCCGGAGTATGTATGGCTACAATGAACATTGCCATTCTTGGCGAGTGCATGATTGAACTGCAACAAGCCAATGACCAACTAACCCGTACCTTTGGAGGCGATACCCTGAACACAGCGGTATACCTATCCCGCCTAACCAAAGGCAAGGACATCAACACCACCTACGTAACAGCTCTGGGTAACGACAGCTTCAGTGATGAAATGTTGGCAGCTTGGAACGAGGAAGGGATCAATACTGACTTGGTGCTACGCCTGGAAGGTAAACTACCTGGCCTTTACTACATCGAAACCGACAACACGGGTGAGCGCAGCTTCCACTACTGGCGTAATGATGCAGCCGCAAAATACTTGCTTGAGCAAGCGCAAAGTGCAGAGCTGCTAAACAGTCTGATGGACTTTGATGCAATTTACCTCAGTGGTATCAGCCTGGCGATCCTGACCGCAGCAAGCCGCGAGCAGCTATTTACATTCCTTGAAGATTTCAAAGGCAAAGGTGGCAAGGTGTTGTTCGACAACAACTACCGTCCAAAGCTTTGGGCTTGTGTGAAAGAAGCCCAGGAAGCTTACCTTCGCATGCTATCGCTAACGGACATCGCACTGCTGACTTTCGACGACGAGCAGTTGCTGTTTGGTGATGAGACGCTAGAAGAGTGTATCGCACGTACCCAAGGTGCCGGCGTGACCGAAATTACCATCAAGCGCGGTAAAGATGCCTGCCTTGTTGTCACCGCAGAGCAGAATGTATTTGTCCCTGCCCTAGTGGCCGACAAGGTTGTCGACACCACAGCTGCAGGCGACTCGTTCAGCGGTGGCTACCTCGCTAAGCGTTTCACCGGCGGCTCGGCAACCCAAGCCGCTCACGCAGGCCACCAGGTTGCATCAACGGTTATCCAGTACCGTGGTGCAGTGATCCCAGCCGACGCGATGCCAACAATTTAACACACGGAGTAAAGAGTAATGAGCAACCTAAATGACAAACTAGCCGCGCTAAAAGTTATCCCTGTCATCGCAATCAAAGACGCTGAAGACGCAATCCCACTCGGTAAAGCCCTAGTCGACAACGGCATGCCTTGTGCTGAAATCACTTTCCGTACTGAAGCGGCAGCCGACGCAATCCGCAACATGCGCAAAGAATTCCCTGAGATGCTAATCGGTGCCGGTACAGTGCTGACCAAAGAGCAGGTTGACGAAGCGATTGACGCTGGCGTTGACTTCATCGTAAGCCCAGGTTTCAACCCAACAACCGTTAAGTACTGCCAGGAAAAAGGCGTTGCTATCGTTCCTGGCGTAAACAACCCTAGCTTGGTTGAACAAGCCATGGAGATGGGCCTGCGTACCCTCAAGTTCTTCCCAGCCGAGCCTTCTGGCGGTGTGTCTATGCTAAAAGCACTGACTGCGGTTTACCCAGTTAAATTCATGCCAACAGGCGGTGTGAGCCTAGGCAACATTGATGACTACCTAGCCCTTCCTTCGGTACTGGCTTGTGGTGGTACATGGATGGTTCCGGGCGACCTGATTGACAACAAGCAGTGGGACGAACTGGGCCTGCTCGTCAAAGATGCGGTTGCCAAGGTGCAGTAAGTGCTTCACCCCCGATGAAATTTCTGATCTTAGTCGATCATTTTTGCTTTTAATATTTTTAGTTACTTGCCAAAGTTACTACATTAATTGATCCGTTTGCCCCAGCCATTGGCTGGGGCTTTTTTTATCTGCGGATTATGGAAGAATGCAAGTAGCCGATACCGAGCAACGTCAACTTACCGGAGGGCGCGGGTAGCGATAGATTTGTGGTGGAGGCCTGTCCATTATTTCCGTGGTGCGGTATAGCTCCATGTAGTGGCGGTTCATCGGCGGCTCGGCATCACTGCGCGAGAACGTGCTGCTCTCGCACCCAGTCAGGGATAGGAACAGCCCCCCCACTATAATGGCTTGCAGGCAAAGCCTTATGCTGCTTGACCGATATTTCATTAGCCGATCTCACTCAGCGGATCTCATCTTAACTATAAGTCAGTTTCTCACTTTCAGGAGAAAGCCAGATATCCGTCTAGCGCGTCAAAGCCGTCATCACTGACTAGTGGTTATAGTGAAAAACAGATCACCGCGATAACTTACCCCACTTTAAAAACAGCGTTCAATATGTATAATTGCGACAGCAAAATATTGCCACCAACAGAAGAAATCGGACATTGGTATTAAGCGACAAGGATGCGGCCTTTCGAACAACAAGAGAATCTTACATGACGGCATTCTTGATTTTTATCGCTTACAGCATCCATAGCGCTTCGGTGTAACAGGGCCACTCTCGGCCCCGCAGAGACAGCCTCACTGACTCATCGTCAGCTCATAGTGGTGCAGGTCATACACCTCCTCCAGCCTTGGTGAACTATGACCGAAGCACTTGGTCATCAATGCCAACAACAACTCCCCCGTTGCAACTGCATCTATCAGCGCCCCGTGGCTCGGGTACTCCGGCAGGCCATAGCGCTGACGGATAGAGGACAGCCGATAATCCCCTTCTTCGCGCATGTGGCGGTTGGTCACCAGCATCTTTTCAATCAGCAAGGTATCGAGCCACAGTAGTGGCGGCAACGGGATCCCAACCCTTTGTTGCACATAGTGCTCGAGAAACGACTTCTCGACCGACAGGCCATGGACCAGCACCACCTTGCCCGCCATCCTTTCAAACAAGGCTTCCATCGCCTCATCGAGTGCTTGGCCAGATGTCAGCATTTCCGGGGTAATTTGATTGATAATGGCCGTATGGGCATTGATGCCGCAGCTGTCCTTGATAAATGTTTCTTCACTGCTGCTGAGGTTGAGCATCCCCTTTTGCATCTCGACATAGCCGATACTCAGGATCTGATCTTTGCCGGGGTTCAGGCCCGTGGTTTCAAAGTCGAGGCAGAGAATATCGAGATCCAGCAAGGTGCTGTCCGGGGCCGGCAGCCCCGGACCGAGCAAGTTGACAACCCGCTCGGCACTGGCTCGGGTAGCATAAGTATCACGCCATTTGGCCTGCCCCCTGGAAAGGCGGTTCAGCGGCTTGAAATACGACAGCACACGTTTCATTATTCTGGCTTTCCTTACTTGTTAGGCCTGTCCGAAGCGCAGCTTCACCGCATCCTGATGTTCGGCGATGATCCGGAACGCATCCTTGAGGTGCTTGCGCTCAAAGCTACCGAACATATCCGGAGAGATATGATTATCCGGCACTTCGCCTTTCTTCAACGCCTGAAGCTGGTGGCTGTAGCGTACCCGAGTAATAAAGCGGTAGGCACCGATAATATCCTTGAGGCTCTCTTCGCTCAGGCTGCCGTGCTCGCAGGCATAGTGGAAACGCTCCTCGGTACCGGTCAGGGTGCAACCGACCGCCAGGCTGTAAATCCGCGCCAAATCGACAATCAGGTTGAGCGCATATTTCTTGATGTTGAGGGTATTGCTATGCTCACCATTTTTCTCCAAAACGAACTTATTGAAGATCCCCAGCGGCGGTTGTGTTGCCACCGTTTCTTTGGCCAAGATACTCAAAAAGCTACTGTTTTTCCCCAGCAAGCTCATCAGGTGAGCCTGCAGCTCTTGCGATAGCGCCGTCTGGCCAAAAATGGCCCTCACTTCCAAGAATACCGTGATATTGAGCAGTCGCTCATACTCGGGGTTTTCCGCCCATTTGGTATAATACGCCTTCCACACCGACAAAGGCTGGCACCACTTCTGCACCGATGCCATGTAGTTTCCGCTGCACAAACTGTAACCGCAGGCATCCATCCACTTGCAGACATCCATTGCCAGCAGCTTGAAGTACATCCGCTGATCGTCGGTCACATCATCGGACAAGATAATGGCATTGTCTTGATCGGACAGGGCATGGACTTCATTTCGGGCATGGGAGCCCGCCACCACCCACGTATACTGACAAGGCGGCGGCCCCATCCGCTGCTCAACCAATTGCAAGATACGGCGGTTGAACGAATCCATAATCATCGCCATCACCTGACCGATGATCTCCGAGCCAACGTTACCCTCGATCAGGGCTTCGAAAATCGCCTGCCGCTCAGGGGCCAGTTCGACCAGCTCCTCCAGCGAGTCGGAGTAGTTGATCTTCTCAATCAGGAAAATCGCCTGTACCCGGTGCTTCTGAACCAGATGCGTGGTCGACAATACCCCAACCACCAGCCCGTCCTTGACCACCGGCAAGCTGCGGACATTGTGCTGCATCATCAGTGATGCCGCCTTCATCACCAGATCATCCGGGGCGACGGTCAGCGGGTTCGGGGTCATCACTTCGCGGATTTGCCGTTCAGGGTCAACGCCTTTGGCCAACACCCTTTTTGCCAAATCGCGATCGGTCATCACACCGACAATCGTATTGCCGTCTTTCACCACCGCAACCGGCGAAGGTGTCTCTATCGTCATTCGATGAGCCGTCTGCTGGATAGACATAGCCGCCGGCACGACGGCAACCCTGTCGCTGGCCACCTCTGCGACCGTTTTGAAAAACAACCCCTTTTCATCATCCGACCACACCACACTCAGGGCCGACTGGATCCGGACCTGGGCCTGGGCGGCAAAGTGCTGGGCATATTCCGGGTACGAGCGCAGGATATGTTTGAGCTTGGCATGGGGGATCAAATAGAGCAGGGTGTTCTCCATCGCCGTCGCCGTATAGGCCATCTCTGCCTGACTGCTGTCCCCTTCGGTTTGCAGGAAGCTGAAGCCGAAGATATCTTGCTCGCCCAGCTTGGCCCTGAGTACCCCGTCGGACTTGCGCTGCTCCATCGCGCCGGAGCGGATAATATAGAGGTAGCACTCTTCCTGATCGGTCGAGAAAGCAATCCGCTCCCCCTGCCCTAGGTAGTTGATCTTGATACAGCCGGCAATTTTTCCGAGGCAGTCCTTGGGCAGTTTATCGAAAGGGTCGACATGGGTAAGAAATTCAATGATGTTCGGCAGCAAAGTGTGAGACATGGGCTTTATCCGGTTGAAAGGCAATACCGTACCGAGCCAACGAACAGCTCAGACAAGAAGTATAATAATACAATTAATACGATTTCGGAAAGGTGAATAACACCAACCAATTCACACTGTAAATCGCCCCTGAAAGTTGGCTCCGCCAAGGACCGAAAAACGGCTCACAGCGAGCCGTTTTCCCCCTCATGCAACTTTTACCGACACCACCAGGCTCCAAGTGATCATTTTCAATATATCCCAAACGGCAACCCTAAGGCGTACCAGACAAAGAACAGCACTATCCAACCGGAGAGGATCGCCAGCGAATACGGCAGTGCCGTCGCCAGCAGGTTGCCAATCGTAAACCGCGGGCTATAGCTGTGAATGAAAGCCAAGATCAGCGGCAAGTAGGGGGTGATGGGGGAAATCACATTGGTGGATGAATCGGCGATTCGATAAGCCGCCTGTACCGCTTCTGGCTCGAGCCCCATCAGCATCGGCAGAAACACCGGCGCCATCAACGCCCACTGCGCCGAGCCACTGTAGATAAACAGCAGGGCAACGATGCCCGTCCTTCTGAGTGCTCTTTGCTCGGTGTCAGACAACTCTGCGGTTACCGGCTCGGCTGCGTCCTCGCCTGAATGGCTGAAACGCTGCAAGGCAGGCTCGGCATATTTGTGGGTGATCACCGTGATGATGCATGTGATCAAAGGTACCGACACGCACATAAAGAACCAGTTCGCCAGAACACTGACCTCATGATCAGGGCGTACCGATTGCACAACCTCGGTCGAGATCCCCGAGATCAGCAGGTCGGTTCCGGCAATGAAGACGTTGGCCGAGAAGCCCGCAAATACCGCGACAAAGGAGGCGATAATGCCGACCAGTGGGTTGCGCCCCACCGTCTTGAACATCATGGCGGCAAGCGATTGGCTAACTTTTCAATCAATTCCATTACAACTGAAAAGGAGCGGCTGGATTGGAGTTTGGTCTCTTCCATGATTTCCTCCGTCAATATGTTATTTAATGGCTAGCTCTTGCTGGATCACCTCGACAAAAAATGACGCTCCGACCGGAATAATTTCGTCATTGAAGTCATAGCTTGGGTTATGGACGCTAATCCCCCCTCGGCTCCCTTCACTGCCGTTGCCGACAAGCACATAGCACCCAGGAACTTGCTGGAGCATAAAGGAAAAATCCTCACTGCCCGATAACGGCAGACACTTGGCATCGACGCTATCGCAACCAACGACAGCGTCGGCAGCCGATTTGGCGACCGCTACGGCCCCCTTGTCGTTCACCGTTGCAGGATAACTACCTGGTTTTACAATAAACTCTGCCGAGGCACCGTAGGACGCCGCAACCTGCCCGACCAGTCGCCCCAGCCGCTCGATAGACTCACGCCGCACATGTTCATCGAACGCACGCAGACACCCTTTGAGAGAGGCATGATCGGGGATAACGTTATGGGTACCGGAGCCGGCATGGACATCGGTAAAGGAGATCACCGCAGCGTCCAAAGGAGACGTATTCCGGCTGATGATGGTTTGGGCTGCCATGATGATATTGCTCAGCACGATTGTCGGGTCAGTCGCCATATGGGGCATGGCGGCATGTCCTCCCCGGCCGGTGATCTCAATAACAAAGCGATCGGAGCTGGCCAGCAACGGGCCTTCCCTAAACCAGATCTTGCCCTGGGGGATCCCGGGCATATTGTGCAATCCATAGATTCTGTCGCAGGGAAAGCGCTCAAAAAGCCCTTCTTCAACCATCACTTTTGCGCCAGCCAAGCCTTCTTCGGCGGGTTGGAATATAAAATACACCGTGCCACTGAAATTACGCTGCTGCGACAAATACCACGCGGCTGCCAGCAAAATCGCGGTATGGCCATCATGACCACAGCCGTGCATTTTTCCCTGGAGGCATGAGGCATAATCAAATTGATTGGCCTCATCCATTGGCAGCGCGTCCATGTCCGCGCGCAGGCCTATCGCCCGGTTCGACGCCTGCCTGCCTTTCAGCACACCGACCACCCCCGTTTTCGCAATCCCAGTATGTACCTCGTCAACCCCCCACGCCCTGAGTTTTTCTGCGATCAGATATGCCGTCCGAGATTCCTCGAATCCGAGCTCTGGGTGGCGGTGTATATCACGCCGCCATGCTGTGAACATCTCATTGTTCATTTGAAGCGCTTCGATCATCTTGCTCTCCTGTTTAGCCTATCAGCCATAACAACTTGTAATGGCCTATCCGGTATACTCGTAACCCATGACTTTTGAGTTACTGTATACTGGTTTATAAGTAGATATCTAATGACTTAGCACTATCAAAGCATAAGGAAATGTTATGGCATCACGAGGGTTTACCGACAGCCAGATAGAGGCGTTTTTGTGGATAATGCGTACCAGGAGTGCGACCAAGGCTGCTGAAAAAATGCTGATCACCCAGCCTGCGATTAGCCGGTTAATCAAACAACTAGAACAGAGACTGGGGTTTGCATTGTTCGACCGGGTAAACAACCGCCTGCTCCCCACCCGAAAAGGGAAACTGTTCTACGATGAGGTCGAGAAAGTCTATGCCGGTTTAACCCACTTAAAAGGCTTTGCCGACCGGCTCAAAAAACAGGTGGTCGGGCAATTTAACATCGTGAGTATGCCCGCCTTTGCGGTAAACTTACTGCCTGAGCTGGCCATTGCTATCGACAGCCAGTTTCCCGGTTTGGATATCGGGCTCTACTCCTACCGTTCAAACCAGATTATTGCCGAGATGGCCGCTCAACGATTTGATTTTGCCATCACCACCGACTTGACCGAAGATCCCCGGTATCAAAGTTTTTTCTATACTGTTCCCAATATCTGCCTGCTTCCCGAAACGCACCCTCTCACCCAGAAGCCCTTTATCCAAATAGCTGATTTCAATGGCGAGACGCTGATTGGCGGTGAGCCGAACGAATACATTCGCACCTCGATCTCCGATCTCTTCCATGAGGCCCAGATCACGCCCAGCAAAACTTGGTCCGTCTCATTGAGTGATATGGCCAGCCGGCTGGTAGCCGGCGGCAAAGGGCTGGCAATCATCAACTGCATTTCCGCCATGGATATTCCCCAAGGTACGGTGGCAAAACCCTTCGACCACCTGGTCGATTATCAACTCCAAGTCATCATTCCCTTGGAAAAAGATATGGATCCCCTAACCAGAGAAATTAACCGCCATTTACTGGGTGCTTTTGAGCAGAAGTTATGCCAAGCCCGAGAGCGGTTTTATCCTTAAGCCAGAAAACCAAGCCCGTGAGGCCCAGGCAAGCCAAGTGATCCTGATAATCTGTTTCGCACCAACCGTAACATCAAAGCTGCAGAGCGGTACCCGGCGAAGACTGATCCGGGTTGAGCGGTCAGCGCCCCTTGCCAGTGCAACCGGCAAAAATAAAAACGGCCCGGAGCATAAACACTCCGGGCCGTTTACAAATACTGGGTTAATCCTGCAGGATCAGAACCGATTAAGCGTGCAGCAGTTCCATTGACTCTTTGGCGATTACCCACTCTTCGTTGGTTGGGATAACCATAGCCATTGGCGTGTTTGGCTTGGTGATAACACCCGCGTTGCCAAAACGTGCAGCCGCGTTGCCTTCTTCGTCTTCACGGTAGCCGAAGATCTTCAGGTTCTCAAGGATCTTGCTACGGATTGGCTGAGAGTTCTCACCGATACCGGCAGTGAAGATGATGGCGTCTAGTTCGTCTAGGGCAACCATGTATGAGCCGATGTACTTGGCCACGCGGTAGCAGAAGATTTCAAACGCCAGTGTCGCGCCTTCGTGGCCGTTTTCCATCGCTTCGATGATGCCGCGACAGTCGCTTGTCAGGCCAGATACACCTAGCAGACCCGACTTTTTGTTCAGCTCGTCGAACACTTCCTGCTGAGACCAACCTTTCTTCAGTAGGAACTCAATGATACTTGGGTCAAGGTCACCACAACGAGTACCCATCATTAGGCCCGCAAGCGGGGTGAAGCCCATGCTGGTGTCAACCGACTTGCCGTTCTTGATCGCACAAACAGAAGCACCGTTACCCAGGTGAACTGAGATGAAGTTGCTGTCTTCAACCGGCTTGTTGATCATTTTTGCCGCTTCACGGCTAACATAGTAATGGCTAGTACCGTGGAAACCGTAACGGCGGATACCGTACTCTTTGTATAGCTTCTGAGAGATAGCACCTGTGTATGCTTTAGCAGGCATTGTCTGGTGGAAAGCAGTGTCGAAAACCGCGTACTGAGACAGGCTTGGGAACGCTTTCATCGCTGCACGCATACCAATAACGTGAGCAGGGTTGTGAAGCGGAGCCAGATCGCTCAGGTTGTCGATCTCTTCCAGTACAGTTTCGTCAATCTTAACCGTCTTAGTGAATTTCTCACCGCCGTGTACAACACGGTGACCGATAGCAACGATGTCTTGCTTCATGCCTAGCTCTTCAAGCAGGGCTACAATGCGGTCAACGGCTTGCTGGTGGTGGTTACCTTCAGCTTCAAGCATGTGCTCGTGCTTCTCACCATCAATTTTCCAACTTACTACCGCTTCAGGCAGGCCGAAACATTCGCCAAGGCCGCTTAGGGTTGCTTCACCGCTAACAGTATCGATAAGGGCAAACTTAAGTGAAGAACTGCCAGAGTTGATTACAAGTACTAGAGAGTTGCTCATGGGTTATCTCATCAGATTAATTTGGGCTCTAGAACAAAATGTTCCGTTACACGTCTATCCGGTCTTCTAGACCTGGCCAGAAGAAAAAGTGTGGAGCAGCATTTTCTTCTGATTTATAGCTTTTGATTACATTATTCAATTTTTTTTGAATAACTCAACTTTTGTTTCGATAATTTTGAAAAAAATTGAAATTTCACTGGTTCAGATCAAGTTTGAAGCAACGAAAACGTTTTCGCTCGCCTACTTTGTAACCAGCAGCGACCAAAACACACTAAGAATTGTTGATAGTATTAAACAAATTATAGAAAAAATTAATTCAGAAAAGAGGAAAAAACATGCAGAGACAGTGAACGGCAACTGCTCTGCCTCACGAGAGCAGCACAAACCACGTAACTAGCTGATTAAAAGAACTTTATCTTGGGAAGAGCGAAACCATTCGCTGATGAAAGCCATCAAATGGCGGATCCGCGGGTTAATGTGGACGTCATGGTGGCAGACCAGCCACCACTGGGCATCGGGCAGTTCAATATCGGTAAAATGAATTGGCTGCAGTTCAGGATAGCGCTCGGCGACAGAGTGAAATACGACAGCAATCCCGGCTTTGGCCCTTGCCAGTTCCAGCTGCATCTTGAAGCTGTCGGTTCGAAAGTTGAACTGTGATCTATTGAGCCGGTCGCCAAACTGACGGGCCGTGTCAATGTATACCTGCTGCTGATCATAACCGATAACCTGATGGTGGTCGTTGTGCATTTCCACCACCGAAGTAGGATACCCAAATTCCTTGAGATAGTCCCGGTGGGCATAAAAACCGATAGGTTCACTGTGCAGCAAGCTCACCACCAAGTCCGACTGCTCTGGTCTCACCTTGGAGATCAGCAGGTCCGCCTCGCGCTTGTTGAGATTAACCTCCTTATTAGCCACCAGGATCTCAATTTCAATCGCCGGGAATTGGCGCTGAAACGCCTTCAGCAATGAAGGCAGCCAATAGTAAGATATCGCATCACTGGCTGCCAACCGCACATGCCCCGCATGCTTACCACTGTGTGCCGAGGCTTTATAGATAAACCCGTCCACCCCTTTTTCTGCTTCTTTGGCGGTACCTAACAGCTCTTTTCCGGCCGCAGTCAGCCCCAATCCCTGGGTCGAGCGATCAAACAAGTTGAAGCCTACTTTTTCTTCCAGGGCTAAAACATGTCGACTAACGGTCGGCTGGGACATACCTAGCTTGAGCGCCGCAGCTGACATGCTCCCCTCTTCGGCGACAGCAAGAAAAATACGAATGCTGTCCCACTCCATGCTATGCATTCTCAAATACCCACTATGTGTTTTTGTCTGTTCACTATAACGAGAAAAAGCACTTAACTGATGACTATGATTTTGAAATGAATCGCAAGGTTGGAGGGAAATATGAGAAGAGCCTTGGTTCTAGGTGCAGAACATGAAATGGGGGCCCTGCTTTGTCAATCTCTCGAGCGGTTCAATTGGCACATCACCGCCACTGTTGCCGATCCCAGCCAACCCATTTCGTTATCGGCCAACATGACCCTGGCCGAGCTGACATCACAAGATAACGCATTACTCAACGACTTGATCGCCAAAACAGACACTGTTTTCCTGCACCTGCCCGACCCGATTGAGGGAGGACAGGTGTTTTTTTCACTCGACAACATCTTGAAACAGGTGGCCCAGTACCGGCGCAACTTGGTCATCACCACCAATGTCTACGATACCCGGCAGCCCCTGTTCAGTAGTCTTGCATTCTGGCGCAAGAAAAAGCCCGTAGCCTATGTACTACCTAAAAAAATCAGCGCTAAGCTGGAAATGGCCGCCAACGCCGGCGCGAATATCAAAGTACTGTGCTACGGGCACAACCTAAATTTTTCCCTAGCCCACAGCTACCTCGGCATCTTGGTGAAAGAAACCCACCACAAGTTCATCCTGCAATCCCCTAGCGCCTACAGCACCAACCATTACTGGACCTATTTGCCAGATCTGGCCGAGAACCTGGTCAGGCAGCTTTCTGCAGAGTCAAAGTGCAGCCCTCCCCTGTCGGTTAACTACTACCCGGGGCATCTGGCGAGTATCAAGGACATCGCCCGCGGCTTGGCTCTCAGTACTGGCAAGCCAGTCACAGTCACGCCCCTGCGCTGGACGGTCATGGAGGCCATTTCGGTGTTCTCCCCATTATTCCGCCGTTTCATCAACATGCGTTCGTTATGGCAGCAAGGCGGGCAATTGCCGCTCCGCTCTTCTGACTGGCAGCAAACTAAGCTCCAACATACCCCGCTGGAGCTGGCTCTACAGCGCATTTGGCACCAACTTCGGCAATCTTCCGGCTGAGCACACATCAGCCATCAATGATACGTCTTCTGAATAAGAGCTGAATATGGGAGTGACAATTTTCCCCCCAGTCACACTTTTACTGCCGCCTGAATGCACGCAGGCTATTTAATGAATACGATACTCATTAAGTCACATAACCTATCGTACTTCCATGCCACCAGTTCCCTGTGCTTCCATGTCTATCCATAAAGGATGGCGGGAAATGCTTCAACAAGCGGCGGAGCAATTTGGCCTCGATCCGAGCCTGTATTTTCCTGATACGGCTGAGAGCGAGCGCATTCGAATACAGCCAGCAGATCTCCGTGCCTTCAGTAGCCAATTCAACCAACTGTGCCAGGATAGTGGTGAACCGTTGTTCCCTGCCTTTGCCGCCAAGCATGCCTCGCCGCTCACCTTCAGCTGCTACTCGCTGGCGTTATGGACAGCCAACGATCTCAAGACCTTAATTCAGGACGCCTGCCAGTACTGTATCTTGATAGGCTCCCCGATCAGGCTGAAGCACCACAAAACACCCCAGGGAAACAGCGAGCTGTGGGTGATCAACCGTGATCCCTTCAATGACAAATCAAAAGTTTCCGATCGGGGTTTTATGATGTATGTCGCCACCTTAATCGAGATGATCCAGCAAGCCACCGGAGGCATCAATAATCTGGTTTTGAAAATCACCCGCTGGCCCTTCACTCCCCAGCTGCAAGGCAAATTCGAACAGTTAATGGGCTGCCAGATTGAGACCGGCTCGCCGCTGCTGAAGATTTGCTTTCCCCAAAATGCTGATATGATCAGGCTAAAAGGACGGGATCCCGATATCTATTCCGTTGCCATTCCTCGCTTGCGCCAAGCGGTCAGCCAACTGGAGAGCCACGATATCATCTTGCTGATCTACAAATTGCTAGACAACGAAAGCAACCTGAAAATTATCTCGCGGGAAAAAGTCGCCTCACAGATGCTGATGAGCGTCAGAACCCTTAACCGCCGCCTCGCCGAGTTAGGCTTGAACTACCGGCAAGTGTTGGAGCAATACAAGCGGGAAAAAGCCTTGCTGTTGCTAAACCAGCCCAATATCAATCTGACCGATATCGCCTTCCGGCTTGGGTTTGCCGATCTCAGCAGCTTTTCCCGTGCGTTCAAAAGCTGGACCGGCCATAGCCCAACCCACTTCCTATGAGCCTCAGGCCATAAAAAACCGGCCAGCAAGCTGGCCGGTTTCCTCGATGTCTAATAAACACTAATTATTATTCAAAACGCTGGTATCGTTCAAACAGGGCATCAATATCCGAGCTGCACATCAAATCCATGTTCTCCTGTAACCGCTTCATCGGCCAGTCCCACCATTTCATCTCCAGCAGTTTGGCAATGTCCGCATCACTAAAACGCTTTTTGACCTCCTGACCGGGATTACCCACAATTACCGCATAAGGCGCCACATCTTTGGTCACCACTGCCCGCGCGCCAATCACTGCCCCGTCGCCAATCGTCACGCCCGGCATAATAACGCACTCACTACCGATCCAGACATCGTTGCCAATCACCGTATCGCCAGCACGCTCAAAGCCCGATTTGACCTTGTTACCAAACTTACCGACATCGAAAGGAAACGATGAAATCCAATCATGGCGGTGCCCTTGATTCCCCGCCAGCATAAAGGTGGCTCCCGAAGCAATCGAGCAATACCTGCCGATGATCAACTGGTCGACCTCGCCGAAAATCCCAGACTCCCACACCGCCCGGCTTGAATGATCGCCGAGCAAATACCGGACACAATGATCCTCGAAATGCTTATCGTGGTAATACCCCGAATAATACGTGTGCTCCCCGACCGAAATATTCGGGTTCCTCACGTGTTCCCTGACCTCATAGCCGCCAAGCCATGAGGGAAATATGGATGATGTCATAGCCACCCCTTATAATCGCCACTACTGCCTCAGCAGGCATTTACCTCAAAGACTATCAACACAGGCTTGTGCCCATGGAAACAAACCCGCTTTATTCTGCCTACCTTGGTGAACTGTATGGCATTGCCTTTTTCACTGCTTTTGCCAACAAGTATAGTGACGATAGCCACATCCATAAATGGCAACTTCTGATAAATGTCGAGCAAATCACTGCGACCAAACTAAAAACAGAATTAACGTCTATCAGTATTCCCTACCCAGGCCATGGCGCCAAAGTGGCGCAACAACAAGTCGGTTCAGGCATCGCTATGCTCGAAGCTTCTATCATCCGGCCCCGCCAAGGTAAGGTTGGTGGCCTGCTCAATGCGCGCTGATTCAAATTATTTCTGCTATTTCACAAACAGTTGGCGATGTAGCTAGCAAAATACCAATCTTCGTATTGTCGGAAGCGTAGGGCTGGATTAACAATCAAAGCAGCGAGATAGACAGGATAAAACTATGAGACAGGATCAGCCCTATCACACCCGCTGTGTCATCTTTGACTGCGACGGCACCTTGGTAGACAGCGAGCGGCTGTGTAACCAGGCTTTAGTGAACATCTTTTCCCGGCTCGGCGGACAGCTCAGCCTCGATGAGTGTATCGAGCATTTCCAAGGCGGCAAGATTGTCGATATCCTGGCCGAAACCCGGCGCCGTACCGGGGTAACGGCGTCTATCGATATCCTTGAGCCGATGTACCGGGAAGAATGCCGCAAACTCTTCAACGAACACCTAACGCCGATTGCCGGGGTACCCGATCTGCTCCAGAAACTGACCCAGCAGGGGATCGACATGTGCATTGCCTCCAACGGCCCTGTCCATAAAATGGAGCACACCCTCGGCCTGACCGACATGCTGCATTTCTTTGAAGGGAAATTATTCAGCGGCTTTGAAGCCAGTAGCTGGAAGCCAGACCCGGACTTGCTGCACTTTGCCGCGATGAATATGGGGTACCGGCTGCAGGACTGCGTGTTCGTCGATGACACCGCGCGGGGCGTCCAGGCCGGCCTCAATGCCGGGATCCCCACCTTCCACTATGCCGCCCCCCATGCGCCGGAAATCAAGGATCCGCGGGTGATCACCCTGACCGAGATGCCCCAGCTGCTTGACTATATCCAAGCCCTGTAACAAAAAAGGCCCCAACCAGGGCCTTTTTTGTCATCGTCACTGCTTTTTCTCGGGCTTATCCTGCCGAATATCGCCACCTGACAGCAGGCTATCCCAAGACATGTGCCACGATTGCTGCTGATAGCCCGACATAGCCGATTGGCTAGGGACGCTACCAACGGCATCGGCAGGCAATGTGTCCGTGTTTAGCTCATCAGACGATTCAGACAGCGCCTCGCCATCAAACCTCTGCGGCAGGTTGTGAGCTTGTTGTTCATGTTCAATAGGCTGCAACGTCGACATTTCACTGGCCAGCTCTCCCAACGCTATCGAATCAAGCATCTCTTCCGTTGGCCGGTAACCGCTTCTATCGTATAGCTTATCAAGCAAGTGCATCACCGAATGGGCTTCCACTTCGCCACCTTGCCTGAGCATTTTATAGATCCTGTTTGCCACATTCTGTACGCCCAGAATGGTATCGATATCAAATTGCTGTACCACGCCATCCCGGGCCTTCCTCGCTTGCTTAAGACCATTGGCGTAAGCCAAGGAATACCAGATATAAGCGATCGCAGCATCGGACATCGTATCCCGGTTATGCAGTTTGGCCACCAGCAACTGGGCTTCCCCCTCTCCTCGCTCTGCAGCCCGCTCCAGCCAATACATGGTGCGGGCACTATCCTTGCTCACGCCGATCCCAGCCTGGTAACAAAAAGCCGTTTTCATGAAACCGCTGATATCGCCTAGCCTGGCAGCCCGAAAACGCCACAAGAAAGCCTCCACCGGCTGGTGCGGTTGAGAAAACTCAGAAAGATACCAATCACCCAGAAATAGCATAGCAGCAAGCCACTCTTTATCCGCTGCCTCCCGCACCTTGTCCAGCCCGGCATCAACATCGATGTCGGTTCCCAGGCCACGGATCAATAGCAAGCCAAGCTCGAACAGCTCTTTCGCCTCGCCACGCTTGGCTTTAACCACCTGCTCCCAGTATTGCGACTTTGCTTCGCCGTCAGGATCGTCGATGTCGGTCCGGCACAAGCGTGCCAAGGCATTCTGAGCAATAATATTGTCGAGTTTTGCTGCTTTTCCATACCAGTAGATAGCTTCACGAGTATTGGTTAATTCATACTCCTTCGCCAAAGACAACTGACTTGGCACATGCCCTGTCTGCGCCTTGAATATTTTATCCTCACGCTCGGCCACTTTGGCTTTTTCCAACACTTGCTGGTACCTGGCCTCTTTTTGCCGCTTTTCTTCCAAAGACTGTTGCTGCTCCGCCTTGGAGGCAAAAAAACGGTATAGGATCCACGCCAGTAGGCCCGCTGACAGGCCGGTAGCAATCAATAGGTAAGGCATATCCCCTCGACGGTCAGTGTTTATTACAGGTTACCGAACACCATACAATACTCGGTGAAATAGCCCCCCGTTTTCCCCTGAGCGGCTATCTTTTCTCTCGCCTACATATATCGACCACCAGGCCAATAACTGGAGCACAAATTCCTGACAAATATACGGCATCCCCCTTCTTATTCACATTGCCGATATCAAAATAAAACCAAGTAAAACAAGCATAAAAGTAAATCAATGCTAAATTTGATCATGACTGGAATGTGCCTTGCCCGGAAGCCGGCACAACGTCACCGCCGATCTGATAAGGACAAGGAGCAAGGATGTTTCTCGACTATTTTGCCCTGGGCGTATTGTGCTTTGTCGCGGTTTTCCTGTTCTATGGGATCATCGCCATCCACGATATTCCCTATGAAATATCAAAAAAACGCAACCACCCCCACCAAGATGCCATCCATTATGCCGGCTGGGTCAGCTTGTTTACCCTGCATGCGCTATGGCCGTTCCTGTGGATTTGGGCCACGCTATGGCGCGAAGATCGAGGCTGGGGATTCACCCAACTCCAGAACGAACAAAACGAGCTTCATCACGAAATCCTCAAGCTATCAGAACGGGTCGAACACCTGACCGAAAAAGTCTCAGAGCTGGAGGTCAAGCAATCACACAACGAAACACCACCAGACCGCACGCAGGGGGACGAAGACTAATGGACCTATTACTCATTCTGACCTACGCCGCCCTGTGCATTGCCGTATTCAAGATTTTCAATATCCCACTCAACAAGTGGACCGTCCCAACTGCGGTTCTCGGCGGTATCATTTTGATCGGCACCTTAATTTTACTGATGAACTACAACCACCCTCATAGCAACATGGGCGGGCAGTTTTACGTCACCACCCCGATAGTCCCCGGCGTGAGGGGCAAAGTGATTGAGGTACCGGTTGCCGCCAATACCCCGGTCAAAAAGGGCGATATCCTGTTTCGTATCGATCCCACACCGTATGAAGCCGAGGTCCAGTTACAATTAGCGGCGTTGGCCGAAGCGAAACAAAATGTCATGGGCCTAGAGGCGGCTTTCCATGCGGCCAGAGCGAGCACGGAACGGGCTGTTGCCGAGCGGGATAGAACCTTGAGCCAATACCAGCGCTACGAAAAGGGATACAAGCGCGGTGCCTTTACCAAATCGGAAGTGGATAACCGCCGCCAGTTCTACCGCAGCGCTGAAGCTTCACTGTCTGCGGCAAGGGCAGAGGAGCAACGCGCCAAGCTGGCCTTCGAGTCACAGATCATGGGAGAAAACACCGCTATCGCCAAAGTACGCGCCCAGCTGATCCAGGCCCAGTTCAATCTTGAAGAAACCGTGGTTCATGCCCCTACCGCCGGTTTTGTCACCCAAGTAACATTGCGGCCCGGCATGATGGCCGTGCCCTTGCCACTCAAACCGGTAATGACCTTTATCCATCAGGAAGAGCAGTTCTTTATTGGTGCGTTCAGGCAGAACTCCTTGCTGAGGCTGCGCCCCGGTTTCAAGGCCGATTTTATCTTCCGAGCCCTGCCCGGCAAGACGTTCCAGGGCGAGGTGGTGGAAGTATTGCCGGCTATCGGTGAGAGCCAAATCCAAGCGGCAGGGGTACTTTACGGCAGTGACTTGCTGCTGCGCCAAGGGCGCCCGCTGGTCAAACTGAAAATCACCGACGATCTCAGTGAGTATCAATTGCCACAAGGGGCCAATATCGAAATAGCGGTCTATTCCGATAGCTTCGAACATGTATCGGTAATGCGCAAAGTCCTGATCAGAATGAAAAGCTGGCAGAACTACCTGTTCCTCGATCATTGATCCGCAATTAGGCACTGTTCAGCGAAAAATGGCGGCCATTAGGCCGCCTCACTATTAAGGGTATCCGTATCCCTGCTCATCCATATATTGCATCGCTCTTGCAGGATTGACACGTCCGTGCCCCCACACCTCATCAACCCCGGGCTCACCGAGATCGTCAGCGGTGGCGAATATGATTGCCGCAACCTCACTTGCCGTTAGCTCGGGGGCACGTTGCAGTATCATGGCAGCCAGCGCGCTCACATAGGGGGCCGAAAAGCTGGTGCCGTCGCGGCCATCAATCTTATAGGGGGCGACGACCCCGCGGTCTTTCAGGATCCCCAGCGGCTTTTGTGGGCGGTACGGATCACCCATATAGCCCGCCACGACAATCCAGCTCTCCTCTTGCTGCGCATCGATGGCTGCCACGACCGTCATATCACAGGCTTTGTAATAGTGCTCCCACTCGGACTGGGGGACACCAGCAAAGTGCGCTTCCAGCGCGGAGGCACTCAATCCCACCTGGCGACCCAGTTCAGCCGCTTCAGCAGTGCAGACCGTCGAGGCATTACCAGCCGAGGTAATTTTGAGCGGCTGCTGCGGGTAATAGTCATTGAGCGATTTAACCGCTTTCTTGCCGGCATCATAGGTCGTGCTGCTGGAGCTCATATTGATGACATCGGCCTTAAAAGCCTCTTCGGACAGATCTATCGGCGCACTGTCGCGCCTGTCATCATTGATGTTGGATGTCCGGAACTCGACACTCTCATCCACATCCAACTCAGCATTGTAGTGACCTTGGGCAATGGCCATGACAAAGCCACCGTGCGAGCCTTCCTCGTACCATGGCGCGTCGCCAAACGCATCCCTGATCACCACCATCACCGCATCATCCTGTGGCACGGGCGCGGCTGTCGCACCGGCCGCTAGCAGTTCAACTTCACTGACCCCAATCGGTTTCACATTAGAGGGGAAATACAGACGGTAGTATGGGTAGCTGCCCTGCTGCTCAAATGCTATCTCGTAGCTTTGCTTTTCCTTTCCCAGCTCCTGGTTCTGGCGTTCATCCAGCGTCAACCATGTACTGCCGTCAATACTGGCCTGCAGCAACCAGTGCTCTGGGGCCATGTATTGCGAGGGGGCCTCAAGGGTATAACTGACAATTCGCTGGGGACGAGTAAATGACTGAGCCAACCATTCATTATTCTGGCTAACGGGGCGCCAATAGGTATTTTCCGAAAAGTTATAACCGCCGCTAATATTATCGAATGCCAAGGTGTGAAGGTTCGGTAAATATTCAAAGGCCGTATCTGTCATAACCCAGGCATTGGAACTGGCAGAGGCAAACTGCGGCATCGTAACATCTTCAGGCACACCACCACTGCTTTCTCCGCGATGGCCATATAGTTCAAGCATATTTATATTGGCTGAATAATTATCCCCAATGGTATATAGGCGATAATACTGATAAGCCCCTACCTTTTCTTCCGGTATTGTAAAGTAGGTTAGTTGCGAACTGATGGTTTGCTCACGCTGAGTATCGAGGGTTTGCCAAGCAATCCCATCGTGACTAGCCTGAATTTTAAAATGTTCAATATTGCCTTTGACTGAATACCCCGTTACCGCCATGGCTTCGGGAAACAGCTGCCCAAGCCAAGAGTCCTCGCGAAGAGCGGGATGCCATGAAGTATAAGGGTTTCCGTCAAACGCTCTGATCATCCCCAGCGGATCTTCCTGGTAGCCGTTATCGCCATAGCTCAAGCTGGTATTAGCAAAGGCAAAGTCAGGCGAGGCAATATTTTCCGTTTCAGCCCCTGTCACTGACATTGAATATAAAGAACAAATTATTGACGCTGCAATATAGGAGCAAAAGGTTTTCTTTATTTCCATGATATATTCCTAGTTATGTTATTATCATTCCCACCAAGCGTTTTGTCGCCTGATTTAAATTAATAACTTTTAGAATTAGCCATCAAAATAAATTAATAATTTTGGGATCACCTTTCAGAAAATAACTTATATATCAAATAAGAAACCTCAAACCATTCACCGAGAAAATACAAATTCAACAATTGATGAAAATAGAATAAGAGACAAATTTTTGTCTCTTATTTTTTTCTCTCTCAATGTTCTAGCCAATTTTCTACTATTGTTTCGGTTTTTTCCTGCTTTTCCCGTGTCGGCTTGTTTCTTTCTGCCAAACTTATTAATAAATGTGATTTTTTAAGGAAAGACCATGCTATCTATTTTTGATATCTACAAAGTGGGGGTAGGCCCGTCCAGCTCTCACACTAACGGGCCTATGCTGGCCGGTTTTGATTTCTGCCAGAAAGTGGATGCCATGCTGGACGATGTGGCCCGGGTACAAGTGGATCTGTACGGCTCTTTGTCGCTAACAGGCAAAGGCCACCACACCGACCGAGCATCAATCCTGGGGTTGATGCACAACAAGCCCGATGCGATTGATATCCAGGCCGCCAACCAGGCGATGGCCGATGGGATTGCCAACAGAACCTTACTACTGGCGGGTAAAAAGCTCATCGCTTTCAATGTCGATACCGACATGCTGTTTCACAGTGATAATCTGCCGTTGCATGAAAACGGCATGACCATTACCGCCTTCGACCACGCCGGCAAGCAGCTATTTATCGAGACCTACTACTCGATAGGCGGTGGTTTCATTGCTACTGCCGACGAGCTACAAAACGGCAAAGCCACCAGCGAAGTCAAGGTACCTTTCGCATTCAACTCGGCGGAAGATATCCTCAGAATCACCGAGCGAGAGGGGATAAGTATTGGCGCCATGTTCCTGCGCAATGAGCTAGCCTTCCGCAGCCAGCAAGAGCTGGATGCCAAGGCAAACCAGATCTGGCAGGTGATGGCGAACTGCATGGCCCGCGGTTTTGAGACCGAAGGTATACTGGAAGGTGGCCTGCATGTGGTACGCCGCGCCCCGGCACTGCTGAAGAAGCTCGAGTCCAACCAAGAGATCGAGAACGATCCTATGGTGGTCCTGGATTGGGTAAACGTGTTTGCCTTTGCCGTCAGCGAAGAAAATGCCGCCGGTGGCCAGGTCGTTACCTCGCCAACCAACGGGGCGGCAGGTGTGATCCCAGCTGTACTGATGTACTACAACAAGTTCATCCACGAGCTTAATGACAAGCAAATCAAAGACTTCCTTGCGGTATCCGCCGCCATCGGCATGCTGTACAAGATGAATGCGTCTATTTCCGGTGCAGAGGTGGGCTGCCAGGGTGAAATTGGTGTGTCATCCTCAATGGCGGCAGCCGGCCTGACGGCGATCCGCGGCGGCAGCAACGAGCAGATCTGCATGGCGGCTGAAATTGCCATGGAGCACTCGCTGGGCATGACTTGTGACCCCATTGGCGGCTTGGTTCAGATCCCTTGTATCGAGCGCAATGCCATGGGCGCAATGAAAGCGATCAACGCCTCGCGCATGGCCCTCAAGCGCAACAGCAAATCGCGCATCTCGCTCGACAAGGTGATTGATACCATGTACCAAACCGGCAAGGACATGAACAAGAAATACCGCGAAACCTCACTCGGCGGCCTGGCGATGATCCACCTGGCTCCTCCATGCGAATAGCGGCATGAAAAAGGCTGGCAACCATGCCAGCCTTTTATTAGTGCTTGAAAGCAGAATTAGAATACGTACGCGAAGTTGAAACCACCGCCGTTATCAGTACGGCCAGGCTCACCACTGAACTCGTTCAGCTCGTTTCGCTTGGCTTCGAAAGACAGCACGGTTTTCGGCGTGAAGGCGTAAGACAAACCCACTGCATATACCTGGCGGTCACCATCTACGCCATTTTCACCGTCGAAATCAACGTGTGAAGCATAAGCGTACGGACGCAGGCCTGATCCAAACGCGTAATGCGCATAGACGTCTACTGCGTTGGCATCTGCCCATTCTGCGCGAGGAGCGCCCTGTAGGCCCGCTTTGTGGATATTCTCACCCTTGGTGTAAACCGCTGCCACCTTCAGGCCACCAGCAACATACTGACCGCCAACAGTCAATGCTGTTTGCTTGTCGCCGTCTTCCAAGCCGTTAACCTCAGAGGCCTGCGCAACTTCAACCTTGTTTTCCAGGTAAGCCACACCCAAGCTCAGCCCCGAGTCAAAGTCATAGCTGGTCGATAGCGCGTAGTTGTAATCACGCTTGACCGTATCGCTTTGAACTTGGTTGTTTTCATCTTCAAAACTGCCGGATTCACCGTTGCTGGTAAAACCGTAGTGCGCCGAAACATTCACGCCGCTGTTGCTGTAGCGGTAAGCCACCAGGTTATCACCGCGGCCCGTTGCCGCGAAACCGCCGTCAGTACCTTCAGAGTAAATCGGTGTCGCATCAGGGTCGATGATGATCAGGTTATCCATGTAACGGGCAAGATCATGGTATGCCGACCACTGTTTACCGAATCGCAGGCTACCCAGCTCATCGTTATTGATGGTGACGTAGCCCAAGCGGTTACGGAAGTTGCTGCTGCCAGACGTCGGATTATTCAGAAATTGATCCCACTCGAACTTGGCATCCAGCGTCCAGCCA
Organism: Photobacterium gaetbulicola; assembly: GCF_003025515.1. Lineage (NCBI taxonomy): Bacteria > Pseudomonadati > Pseudomonadota > Gammaproteobacteria > Vibrionales > Vibrionaceae > Photobacterium > Photobacterium gaetbulicola. The sequence goes on from NZ_PYME01000003.1 coordinate 173,363, forward strand.
TATTGCAGCTGGCGCTCAAAGCCCAGGTTGAGGATACTGCGGGTGGCAGAGAAGATATCGTCTTCGCCCCAGACCGGTTGGAAAGCGTCGAGGACAAAAACGCCACCGACATCGAATTTATTTTGCTCATCTTCATAAAGAGTGATGGCGGATGCCTGGCCAGCCAGTAAAAGTGTGGAGATGATGGCAGAGGAAATTTTCAACTTCATGGAACAGGCTCTTCTAGTGATAGTGTTGACAATAGTGCGTGGTGACCAGCACAAACTATCAGAACCCCCATAACAATGTAATAGCAAACTAGTACACAAGTAAGCGGGATATTGCGTTAAAAAACTAAGCCAGATAAAAATAACACTCCAAAGTCAATTACTTAGCCACAACATACCTACTGAGAATTATTTTTCCCTTTTGCGTTCAAGTGTTCGTTTTATAGTCAAATACACCAACAAAACTTTGCTCTTCAGATAAAGAAGCGGCACTCAGGCGCTGAGCACCGCATAAATATCAGCTTCTAGTCATATCAGCTATAGCTTGGTCCAGGCATCCTGCCATGCATGCCCCTCTCCTGGCTTGTAGGCCTCAGCGACACCGCACCAGCCACTGTATGGGAACGCCTTACATTCATAGTTATCGCCCAAATTGGTGACACGCTCCCCTTCGACATAGTTTTTGCCGAGCTCCCAAGCCGGGTATTCACCGGTTGAAGCCGGCTTGATGACGAGGTTGTGTGAGGCAGTTACGGGCTCATTGACGCTATCCGTAACATCCAGCCAGACCGTAACAGTCGTTTCATTCTCAACCGCAGGTGCAACAAAACTGGCAGAGCGATTATCTTCAGCCACATCCAGCGAGATACCGTTTGACGCACGCCAGTTAAAGCTGAACTCGGTATCATCCGGGTCCTCGACGGTCGCGGTGATAACAACCGGCTCCGAGGCTTTCACTGATTGCGGCCCGGCGAGCGTGACCGTAGGCGGGAAATTATCTGGCACGACTTTCGCAGTGATCGTCATGGTATCCGATGCTGTTTGGCCATCATCATCCACCACCGTTAGCTCGAAATGGTACAGGATCTCCGTCTCGACCTTGGGCACAACGACAGAAGCTTTCGCTTGATCGGCTGCGGCAATTTCAAGGGTATTGCCCAAAACCTGCTGCCATTGATAGCTGACAATTTCACCATAAGGATCATGCGAGCCGCTGCCGTCAAGCGTAACCCGGGTATTATCCGAGAACAGGGTTATATCGCCACCGGCATCAGCAGTAGGCGGCACGCCCTCGAGATCATTGATGATATTGACATCGAATTTATCTTCGACACACTTGCGGTAGTCCCCTTCGACGAAGGCAGAAAATGGACCTTGGTAGGCCACCAGCTGGCACTTGTAGGTTTGGCCTGTCGGTGTATCCGGTGTCCAACCCCAGTCTTCTTCCCAGTGAACGTTGAGTGCGCCGGCACCGCCAGCATCGAAGGCCTGCATATTGGCGCAGCCTAACACTTCACCCTCGGCAATAGGTACGTCGAGGTACTTGGCAAATTCACGATAGTAATCGATGCGGTTCTGCGACTGGATATGCTCACTCGAACCGCCACACTCAACGCCGCCGTTGATGATCATGGTAGTCACCCCGAACCCGGGCACCAGGCCGGCGTTCAAGTCAGCCTGGTTTGGCTGCCAGGTGCCGTCGAGCACATGCAGCATACTGGGTTTGGGTGGCTGCGGGTAAAGATAGAAGAACACGGCACTGGCCAGGTTAAGCCAAGAGTCTGCCACCAGCTCAGGTTCGTTGAGCAGCTTTTCGACATTGCCATAGATGGCGTGGGAAAATGGACCATAGTTGTAGTTGTAGCTGAGCTGCTTGGCACCACGGCCGAAGTAGCTCTTGTAGGAGCCATCTTCAAACTGACCGCACGGATAGGCCTCACCCTGCCACAAGCCCGGATCACAAATACCGTATCCGCCGGAAGTGCCTTCGCTCCAGCCCACCTCGCGCAAATAGTAAAGCCCCTGGCGCCACTCCGGATATTCGCTATAGGCATTATGCCCACCCGTCTCCTGGGTAAAGTGGGCAAACATGGTCGCCAGCGATTTACGGCAAATCGCCTCGGCATCTCTGCCATCATCATAATTCCCGCAAAACGCCGGGAACTTGCCGATGCCCTTGAGGAAATTGAGATAGGTATATTGCGCGTGGCGCTCAACAAAGAGGAAGTTCCAATCCTGCTCACTGACAATCGACTCTACCCGTTTTACATTCTCCGGATTATTCGGGTTGCCGACGGTGATCGCCTCGACGGCGTCATTGTCCAAGGTGCGGATTGACTCCATCACCAATGCCAGCCCTTCGGGCTGCTCTGCGATAATGGCTTGTTCATCGGCCAGCACATCACTGAGCAGCATCTCATAGGGTTCGGCATTGACTGCCGCACTTGCCATACCTATAAGGGCAAGAGTGAGGCTGTTCTGTAACACTGCTTTTTTCTGATTTATTTTCATAATGTTATCCATTCCATTCACGCCAAGCTACCTTACGCAACCACCACACATCAGCGTGAGTAAACGGCTGATCACACCTATTGGCCGGATCCCAACACGCAAGCTGGGAAGGCTTAGGCAAGGCAGCAATAGCATTAATAAGCTCATAAATTGTGAGGGGTAAGCAATGAAATGAAACGCATTAATCTCGTCAAAAACAAAAATGCGGAATAAGCATCACGCTGTTCATGAGCGCAATATCCCTTTACATTGAGAGCATGAATTTATAGCCAGAAGGCATTGAAAAGATGGATAAAGATGCAGTTGCCAAGGACATAAAAAAGCGGCATCTGAAAACAGACGCCGCCTTATTAATTGTCAATCACCCCAGAGGATTACTTGAACTCGACGAGATTCTTCTGGTAAGTGTCGAACTGTGCGGCAACGTCTTGCGAGACCCCACCTGTCATCTTGCTCACCACCACAATCGCAATAGTAGCAAAAACAAAGCCAGGGACAATTTCGTACAAGTCGAAAATACCGCCACTGAGCTGCTTCCAGATCACCACAGTCATCGCACCGATCACAATACCGGCCAATGCGCCATTGCGGTTCATCTGTTTCCAGAACAAGCTAATCAACAGTGCCGGGCCAAATGCCGCGCCAAAGCCCGCCCAAGCATAAGACACCAGGCCAAGTACTGTGCTGTCTGGGTTCATCGCCAGCATCAGGGCAATGATAGAAAGCACGATCACCGCGATACGACCAACTCTCACAATTTCTTCCGACGATGCCTGCGGACGGAACACCTGCTTGTAGAAGTCTTCCGCCAGCGCCGATGACGATACCAGCAACTGGGAGTCAGCCGTACTCATAATGGCAGCCAAGATCGCCGCCAGCAAAATACCGGCAATTACCGGGTGGAACATTGAGTTCACCAGCAGCATGAAAATACGCTCGCCGTCGTCAAGGTTACCGGCCAGCTGGTTATCAACGTACAAAATACCAACCAGACCGACAAGGATCGCACCGGCCATCGACAGCGCCGTCCAGCCAACCGCAATGCGGCGGGCAGTAGTGATATCGGCATTGCTGCGGGTCGCCTTAAATCGCGCCAGAATGTGCGGCTGGCCAAAATAGCCCAGGCCCCAGGCCGCAAGGGAAATAATCGCGATAGCCGATAGCGGCTCGCCCTTCACATCGTTGAACAGGGTCATCAATTCAGGGTTTTTCGCTTCCAGCGCCACAGCCAAATCTACCGGGCTGCCGTTCATCGACGCAATCGGCACAATCATCAATGCCGCCGCCATCAGCAGGCCCTGCACCAAGTCGGTCCAAGACACCGCCAGGAAACCACCGAACAAGGTGTAAGACACCACGCACACCGTACCAACAATCACCGCAATGGTATAGTCAAGGCCGAATACGGTCTCGAACAGCTTTCCACCGGCAACCAAACCCGAGCTGGTATAGAAGAGGAAAAACAGCAAGATAAAGAATGCTGAAATAGTTTGGATCAGCTTGGATTTATCGTTGAAGCGACGGGCCAGAAACTCCGGCATGGTCAGTGCGTTATCGGTAGTAATACTGTAGGTACGCAGGCGCTTGGCACAGATCAGCCAGTTGAGCCAGGTCCCCAGCAGCAAGCCGCCAGCCAGCCACAGAGACTCGATACCCGCCGCATAGGCGTAGCCCGGCAGACCGAGCAGCAGCCAGCCACTCATATCCGATGCACCGGCAGAAAGCGCTGCGGGCCAAGGTCCCAATGTACGTCCGCCAAGGAAGTAATCGGCTGAATTTGACGTTCGCTTATACGCAATGTAGCCAATGGCCAGCATACCGATCAGGTAGGCGATAAACGTTGCTGTAATAGCAAAGCTATTCTCTATCATTGTTTGAGTTCCCTCACATAAAGCCCCTGTCCATAGCAGGGGCATTTGGTTTTAGCGCTGATAATCAGCGATGGGTTGCTCGGCCGCCAGCAGGTTGCAAGCTAAATTCCTGCATGCAGCGGCCCACCCTCTGGTTAATGTTCCTCACCGCTCCCCAACTCAAGCAAGGTGGCGTTGCCGCCAACCGCAGTAATGTTGATCGTCCGTGTCCTCTCGGTCACAAAACGCAGTGAGTATGTCGGACTGCCGATAACCGGCAGCTGCTCGGTATCAGTTTCACTGATAAGCTGAGCAAGCAAGCCGTCTCGGGCAGCAAGTTGGCGCCCAAGCGCCTGGGTTGTTGACAGCTTGCCGGCATAGGCCACGCCAGCCACAGCGGGATGGCTGACCAGATCGGCAAGCTGATCGTTATCAATCGCGGTGATCACACCGCCAGCACAGCCGCTCTGCTCGAGCTGCACAGCGACGTCTTTGGCCTTGACCGGGTAGTCTGCAGGCAGGCAAACAAACACCGTGTTGCCCGTGACCAAAGCCGCTGCTAGCTGGCCGAAAAATGCCACCAACGGTGTTTCATTGTCGGCGGTCACCACAAAGCTGCCCCGCCCGGCACAGTACAGTTCGTTGGTTTCCCCCGTCGGGCCCGGCATCAACAATGTCGGGGCGACATGCTCCTCGGCCTGGCGGCATTGATACTCCACCATGGCGCGGCATTCGGCCGCCAGTTGATCGGTCCAGTGGCGCAGAATGCGTGTCCGTGCTTGATAGCCAAGGTTATTCCAGCCTTCCCATGCCGCCGAGCTTGTATTTACCAATGTTTGAATAGTCATGATCACTCCTTAATTTTCTCGACAGCCATTAGGCTTCAACACGGTCTTGGGTAAAGCGGTACAGGTAGTGCGGACCGCCGGCTTTCGGGCCGGTGCCGGATAGCCCCTGGCCGCCAAACGGCTGAACGCCAACGACCGCCCCCACCTGATCCCGGTTGATATAGCAGTTACCGACACGGGCACGGCGCTCGATATGGCTGTAGGTACGCTCGTTGCGGCTGTGTACCCCCATGGTCAGGCCAAAACCGGTCTGGTTGATGTGGTCGATCACCTGATCCAGCTCGCTCGCTTTGAAACGGACGATGTGCAGGATCGGGCCGAAGTGTTCATTTTTCAGAATATCGATAGACGGTATTTCAAACGCCGACGGCGGGACAAAATCACCGTGCTGGCAGCTCACTGGCACACTCGCCTGTGCCACTAACGTAGCCTGGTTTTTCAGAGACTGGATATGGGTCTGCAGCTTGTCGCGCGCCGTTGCATCAATGACCGGGCCCACATCGGTACTGTGCAGCTCAGGACGGCCGACAGACAGCTCAGCCATTGCCCCTTTGATCAGGCCTATCACCCTGTCCGCGATATCCTGCTGGATAAACAGCACACGCAATGCCGAGCAGCGTTGGCCGGCCGACGCAAAGGCCGAGCGCACCACGTCACGCACCACCTGCTCTGGCAGCGCAGTACTGTCAACAATCATGGCATTCTGACCACCGGTTTCAGCGATGAAAGGAACAGGCTCGCAGTCTCGGGCTGCAAGACTACGGTTGATCCGCTGGGCGGTTTCGGTCGAACCGGTAAACGCCACCCCGGCGATACGGTTATCGGCCGTCAACGGCGCACCCACCTCGGCACCGGTACCCGGCAGCAACTGAATCGCACCGGCAGGCACACCCGCTTCTAGCATGAGCTCGATGGCACGGAAGGCGATGAGCGAAGTCTGCTCAGCCGGTTTGGCCACTACGGTATTGCCCGCAACCAGCGCGGCCGAAACCTGGCCAAGGAAGATTGCCAGCGGGAAGTTCCACGGACTGATACAAGCGAAGACACCACGCCCCTGGTAACTCAGCTGACGGGTCGTGCCGTCAAAGCCCATCACCGGCTTAGGTTGGGAAAACTCCTCGGTCGCTTGGTTGGCATAGAAACGGCAGAAGTCCACCGCCTCACGAATTTCATCAATACTGTCCTGGATAGTTTTCCCCGCCTCGCGATGGCAAAGCGCCACCAACTCACCGGTATGGTCTTCCAGCAAATCAGCCAGACGCAGCAAGCACTGTGCACGTTCGGCCGCAGGCCGCGATGACCACTGCTGATAACTCTGCGCGGCAATTGAGAGCGCTTCATTGACCTGTTCGGCACTGGCAAAGGTGACACTGCCTACGCTTTCGCGGCGATCATATGGCGCGGTCACAGCCACGGTATTGCCACTGTCAATGACCGCCGCCCCGTTGATAATTGGGCCAGCTTGCCACTGATGGCGGGCAAACGCCTGCACGGACTCACTGAATGGCTGCCACTGCGAAGCAATATCAATATTGACCCCGGCCGAATTCTTGCGCTGTTCGCCGAAGATTTGCGGCGGCAGCGGGATCAAGCTGTTATGCAGGGTCGGACGCGATTTCAGAATATCGACCGGATGCTGGATCAAGCTTTCTACCGGGCAGTTGGCATCAACCAAGCGATGCACAAACGAGCTATTGGCACCGTTTTCCAGCAGGCGACGAACCAAATACGGCAGCAAGTCTTTGTGGCTACCTACCGGCGCATAGATCCTGACATTGGTCTGGTGCATCTCCATGACATGGTTATAGAGCGCATCGCCCATACCGTGCAGACGCTGGAATTCGAAGTTGCGGTGCGATTTCGCCATCGCCATCACCGCCGACACCGTGTGCGCATTATGGCTGGCAAACTGAGGATAAAACACGCCGTTGAGGTGAGGAGCCAGCATGAAGCGGGCACAGGCCAAGTAAGAAGCATCGGTGGCTTCCTTGCGGGTAAACACCGGATAGGCGCTATAGCCGCTCTGCTGGGACAACTTCAGCTCACTGTCCCAGTACGCCCCCTTCACCAAGCGTAGCGGGATCACATCACCCTGGTCCTTGGCCAATGCCGCCAGCCACGCCAGCACCGGCAGTGCACGTTTTGAATATGTCTGTACCACCAGACCAAAACGGCCCCATCCCTTTACCTCCTCGGCGCGGTAGAGCTTTTCAAACAGCTTCAGCGAGAGCTCAAGACGATCAGCCTCCTCGGCATCAATGGTAATACCGACATTGAGCTCGCGAGCGCGCTTGAGCAGAGACAGCACCAACAGGTACATCTCGTCCAGCACACGGGCTTCGTTAGCCACGTCATAACGCGGGTGCAGAGCGGAAAGCTTAATCGACACCGTCGGATCCGGCGAGCGGGTATTACTGCCACTTTCGCTGGCATAGCTGTCACGGCCGACAGCCTCGACAGCCATGACATAGTCTTTGAAATACTTCTGGGCATCCTGGGCTGTCAAAGCCGCTTCGCCCAGCATATCAAACGAATAGGTAAAGCCTTTATCACGCTTGCTCTTGCCATTCTTCATGGCTTCGGCAATGGTCCGGCCCAAGACAAATTGGTGACCCATGATCTTCATTGCCTGGTTCATGGCCTGGCGGATCACCGGCTCGGACATCTTGTTAACGAGGCGGTTGATGACATGGCTCGGGGCACCATCTTCCTTGGCATCGAGACTGACCACCTTGCCGGTCAGCATCAGGCCCCAGGTAGAGGCGTTCACAAACAGCGAGTCGGAGTTTTTCAGGTGCGACTTCCAATCCGCTACACTGAGCTTGTCACGGATCAGGGCATCGGCTGTGGCAGCATCGGGGATTCGCATCAAGGCCTCAGCCAGACACATCAGCAAGATCCCTTCTTTGGTGTCCAAACTGTATTCCAGCAACAGGGCATCAATCATCTGGACTGCGTTCTGATCGGCGCGGACCCGCTCAATCAAGCTTGTCGCCTGCTCGGCAGTATACTGCCTCTCCTGCTCTGTTGGCTCAGCCAGCGGCATCAACTGCGCGAGCCACTGTGATTCATCCACGCTGTATAGGGGTGAAATCAAGGACCAGAGCTCATCCAGTGGACGCTCAATAAAACCAGGCTGAAGTACTTCTGCCGCATTGAACATAGTGATTCCCTCAATAGTGTACCGGATCAGGCAAACAGCATTTTCCATTACTCGCTGCCTCCCACCCAAGAAAAATGTTACATCAGTGTTACCATTGAGGGGATTTTATTTTCCACCACTCCGATAGTCTTGCTATATTCTCCGATACTTTTTAGAAAAAGTCCGAGCTTTAACAAAAATTGACGGAGATTTTTTAGAAAAAATGCATTTTTCCGTAACCAGACACCAATCATTGACTATTTAACACACAGTTTCGGAACAATGATCAAGAGCAGACGGATCAATGATCAAGGACGATCAAAGAGACATAGACACGAAGAAGCTGCCCATGGCCATCATGAACAGCCTTTGGCAGAATAAACAACAGGTAGAAAAGGCTGAAGTGGCGCCGACAACAACAAAACGTCAACAAAAGGAATGGGACGGATAGGGTTGGTTTAGGTAAACTAGCCAGCCGGATTTTCACGACGATAGCGCGCCGGCGGTTTGCCGTATAACCGGGTAAACGCCTGGGTGAAACTGCTCTGGCTGGCGAACCCGGTAGTTTGGGCAACCTGAGCGACGCTTAACTGGGACTCCTCTATCAGATCGCGCGCCAGTTCCAGGCGCTTTTTCAGCACATACTGGTGTGGTGTCACACCCGTTTGCTCTTTGAACAGGAAATGAAACTGGCTTTCGCCCAGGAAAACCAACCCCGCCAGCTGGGCTACGGAGATTTTCCGGGTCAAGTGCTGCAGGATATACTGATCGATCACATCCATATTCAAACGATAGGTTTGGCGATCGTCTTTGAGCGGTTTGAAGTGACGATGCAGCACGCACATCAAGGTATCGGTGCACGCTCTGCTGAGCAACAGATCGTCAGGGTGAGCAGCCATCTCTGCGGTTAGCGCCTGGATCAAATTCTGCGCTTGGCGATCGAGGTGGAAATAGCCCGAGTGCTCGAACAGCTGGGCAAGGTGATCTTGAGAGTAAGAAGCGAGGTACTGGTCTGAGGCTACATTCAACACCAAAATTTCATTATTGCCGATACCAGAAAACGCGTGCTCGGAGTCCGCCGTTACCAGACAGCCCTGACCGGGGCAGACCAGGTTACCCGACCCTTCTATATCAAATTCCGTTTGTCCCGACAGACCAATCACCACCTGGTTGTAACCATGGTTGTGGTGATCCATCTGCTCCGGCAACTTGACGATTTCAGAGGGTTTGAACAATGGCGAGTTTAGCTTTGCTTTCATGCTAAATGACCGAAGGATATGGCGGTGATTCGTAGTGGGAGCATACCATATTTCCCCCAAGAGCCATACTCCGGAACTATGATCAAGTGACGATAATTTACGGCCAATGTCATTCTGATGTTATTTTGCTGATTTAAAAACCAGAAGCTGAAACCCACCGACTCCTCCCGGGGGTGGCAGCCCATTACCCCAGTCAATTTAATTGGCTGATTTTCAACCATTTATGATGGAAACGAAAATTCAGGGTGACATTGAGTGAGTGATTGCCGCGATTTTTCCCTGTAGGCAACGGCCATTCTCTTGATCATTATTCGGGGGAAAAATACCAAGATCATGATCTAGCTTGATCATCGTTCCTGTCGGAAATACATCGGCCGTCACACCGCACCTCTTGATCATCGTTCCATATAAATTCAGCACCTTGGCTCGGTATCAGCCCCTGTTGGCCAAGATCGGAACAATGATCCTTGATCATATTTCCTATCTCACTGCTATTTGTGTTACAAATAGCCTTCTTAACAAGGATAGGCGACCATGACAGAGCTACTTGCACAATTACATTATTCATTTTCCATCACCGGTCCCATCTTCCTGATGCTCGGCCTCGGGATCTACCTCAAGCGCATCGGCATGCTGACCGAAGACTTTATCGAAACCGGATCCAAGCTGGTGTTCAATCTGACTCTTCCGGCAATGCTGTTTTTAAGCGTTGCCCGCGCCAACATCTCTGAAATAGGTAACCCTGACTTATTATTGTTTGCGCTGGGAGCCAATATTCTTACTTATGCCTTGTTCGAACTGGTGGCCAGCCGGGCAATACCACAAAAAAAAGACCGCGGAGTGGTTGTCCAGGGCGCTTTCCGCGCTAATACCGGTATCATTGGCTTGGCCTACGCCAGCAACGCCTTTGGCGAAACCGGCCTTGCCTTGGGGTCGCTCTATGTTGCCGTCATCACCGTTGCCTACAACGTCCTTGCTGTTATCACCTTGTCGCGCTCGAACCCGAACCTACCGAGCCTTAATGCGGGTTTTCTCCTGCGTTCAATCATCAAAAACCCGCTAATCATCAGCATACTGTGTGCACTGCCATTTTCATTGCTCGCCGTTCCCCTCCCCGAACTCATCACCAAGTCCGGCGGCTACTTCGCGGGGATGACACTGCCGCTAGCGCTGCTCTGTACTGGCGCCAGCCTCGACTTCAATCAATTACGTCAAGAGCCAGCCAACACCCAATTTGCCAGTGTCGGCAAACTCCTTCTCTCACCACTACTTATTACCCTGGCAGGAATTGCTATTGGCTTTCGAGAGTTGGAGCTAGGGCTGATATTTCTCATGAGTGCCGCGCCAACGGCGGCAGCCAGCTATGTCATGGCCAGGAGTATGGGAGGAAACGCCTATCTTGCCGCCAACATAATAGCCGTCACAACACTGGGCTCGATATTCACCAGCAGTCTTGGGATCACCCTGCTTAGAACTTTTAAATTAGTAAATTAACCCTAAAGTGGTACAAGCAATTATCTTGCCCTTATAAGCATTGAGGATATAGAGATACAACTGATTGTCTAAATTACAGTGGAATTTCTCGCATTATTTTTTGCTGAAATAATAATCTCGAGTAAAACCAATTATTGATCTTAATAAAATTGTTGATAAACGTATTATTTAAAACAATATAAAACCTAACGCTCGCAGATGCATGCATATCCAGACATGCACTTTTACGCCCATACGAACAAGGGAAGGACACTGCAAAAAAATGGGTTATTGCCGGGAAAAAACTATGCAAAGCAATTGAATAAGCTATCGTTTTTCTGACAGACAAGGCTTCTTCGATGACCGCGTCAAGGGATGACTCGTGAAGCGCAGCACTAATGCGCTTCACGTTTCATAAAACAGTAACCAGACCAACAGACATAATGTAAAAACAATGTCAATAGGTGATTTCCCCCCTTACTCACGACTATCACTATTGTTATAGTATTTTCCGTAGACAACGGACGGTATTTATCGTTTTCTGTTTACAGTATCCAACTTTGGATACATGCCAAGCGGGTTTACTTTGGTATACACCCTCATACCAAAGAATATGAATCTGATTGGATACCTCTTCTACACGTCGTACAGGATTGTGCTCTTCGGAGTCAAACTCTTGTCTTTGCCGGCCTATTGGGCCGGCTTTTTTTTATCATTTTTTACAATTATGCCCAAAAACCCGTCACTAACATATTGTAACCTCTGTCCATTCAATTAAACTTCAATGTTGCAACTGCTCTATATCTATTAATTCAGGCACACGTAGTGAAAAATAAAGTAGAACCGTCTTTACTACATATATTTAATCAGCTCCCAGGATGTTGGGGATGTAAAGATAAGGATTCGGTCTTCGTTTATGCTAATTCCGAGTACGGCAACATTATTGGTGTAGATCATCATTTAGACTGTATCGGTCGCACCGATTTTGATATGCCGAGCCCAACCGTTGAGTGTGCTGAAGCATTTCAAGAGCAAGACAACCTTGTGGTCACAACAGGAAAACGGATGCGGGTTCTGGATATTCACCCCTATTCGGACGGCAGCTGGCGTGCACACTTATTCACTAAAACACCGTGGAAAAACGATGAAAACGAAATCGTCGGTACCATTTTTTCGGGTGTTGAACTCAAGGATACGGCGGTACTTGAGGTAGGCCATTGGATTTGCCGGGCAGCGGGAATTGATCCCAAAGAGCAGGCCTCGTTCAACCTCGACCTCAACCACAATGCCATCAACCTCAACACCCGAGAGTCGGAAGTACTGTTCCTTCTGCTTTACGGCAAAAAACCACAGTATATCGCCAAGGTACTCGGTGTTTCGGTCAAGACGGTAGAGAATTATGTCATCCGTCTGCGCGAGAAATTCAACGCCCGCTCAAAAAACGAGCTGATCGACATTGCACTCGACTTCGGTTTTGGCTCCCATATCCCTGAGAGTATGCTCAAACGCCAACTCTCGGTAATTTTGAAAGAGTAAACCGATATACCCAAGCGCATCGGCAATAAACTGCAAAACACGCAGACTTAGTTTACCTTTTTGCAACCCAAAGCCTGTTTCCAGATCAATTTTTGTACTGGGCCGATTTCCTATAATCCGCCCAGTATTTAAATTAACCGGTCGTAGAGCCGACAATCAGCTGGAAATATCATGAAGCAATTTACTATCACCTACGTTGTCCATCCCCATTTCAACATCCCTTGCAAGTACCAAATCCAGGCAGTGAACGAGATTGAGTCCATCGCCAGTGCCGAAAAAGCGTTGAAAGTCCGCCACCCGGAAGGTGTGAGCATCGTGACCAGCCAGCAGAAAATGGCAGCATAAAAAAAAGAGCAGCTCACCGCTGCTCTTTTCAGTTCAGTACCACGCCTTTACGGCGCCAGGCGTTCAATTTCCCACTGCTGGCTTTCATCCTGCTTACGGGTATACAAGAACCTATCGTGGAGACGGTTCGCACCGCCCTGCCAGAACTCAATCGTATCAATCTTCACGCGGTAGCCACCCCAGAACGTCGGCACAGGCACTTCACCTTTGGCAAATTTTTCTTTCAGTTCAAAAAATTTGCTTTCCAGCGCTTGCCTTGCCGAAAGGCGGGAACTTTGCTTACTCGCCCACGCGGCAATTTGACTCTCTTTGGGACGTGACGAGAAGTACTTCAGCACTTCCATTTTGGAGAGCTTTTCGGCACAGCCCGTAATATGGACCTGGCGTTCAAGCGGGTGCCAAGGAAAATGCAGGCTAATCTTGCTGTTGTCAGCCAGCTGGATCGCCTTGCGGCTACCAAGGTTGGTATAGAAGACAAACCCGTCTTTATCAAAGTGCTTCAATAACACAATACGCTGATAAGGCTGCCCGTGCGCATCAACTGTCGCCACCGTCATTGCCGTGGGATCAGTCAGCTTTGCTTCAATCGCCTGATCCAACCAGGTACTGAAAAGTTGCTCCGGCTGTTCCGGCAAGTCATGACGACGCAAACCACCTTGTGTATAGTCGCGACGAATATCAGACAATTCCATTGTTATCTCCGCTTATTCTCTAGATGTTTGTAACAACGCTAAAATTGTGCGCTTTGTCTAGTTGAAACACAAGTAAATTGCCAACAGCGATAACCCGCTCGGACTCTGCAATCAAGCTCGACGTTTCCCTGCCGGTAATTTGCTACAGTGGCAGAAAAAGGCCTTCTTATGTCGAGCAAACAAAAATTCTTCTTCCTTGCCCTGCTGACTGGGATTATAGGCGCCATGCTTATCGGCTGGCTGACCTTCATGCAGATCCAACAGCACCTTAGCGAAAAAATTACATCCGACGTCACGCAGCTAGGCACCAAGCTCGACGCTCAACTCGAGCGCTACAGCCAATTGCCCGAAGTCCTTGCCAGTGATCCGCGGCTACTTGCCCCCCTTGAAGCGGAGAGCGATACCACTTATCTCATCCCCGCAGCCGAACCGTTCATGTCTGCCAGCCAATTGCTGGCGCAGTGGAACCAGACCCTGGGTGCCGATACCCTTTATCTGATTGACATGGCAGGCACGACACTGGCCTCTAGCAATTGGCAACAGCCCGATTCATTTGTCGGGCAAAACTTCAGTTACCGCCCTTATTTCCAGCAGGCCGCCAGAGGCCAAAACGGCCAGTATTTCGCGCTGGGAGCCCGTTCCGACAAGCGGGGATATTATTTTTCTGCCCCAATCATCCACAACCAAAAGCCGGTGGGGGTACTAGCCATCAAGGTCGACCTCTCTATGCTGGCAGATATCTGGCAGTATGAAGATATCGACTATGCCATTACCGATGAGCATGGCATCATCTTCTACAGCTCTGAGCCTGCTTGGCTGTACCACTCACTGTCTATGCTCGATGAAACCGTGCGAGCCCAGGTCAAGCAGTCGCGTCAATATGGCCGCGCCGAGATAGCCGCCCTTACCGGTGCCGCTAGCCTGCCGGTATTCAATCAGAGCACGGTTCAGCCGTTGCGCTCCCCCTCAGTAGGCGCAGCCATGACTTACATTACCGCCCAGCACGATATGGAGAAAGCCGGCTGGTACATCTACGGCTTTACCCCGCAGACCCGAGCTTTTGAATATATGGGTCAGGTACTATTGCTGTTTATCCTGATCTACGCCCTTCTGTGTATCGCTATACACTCGTGGTGGCAGACCTACCGGGCCAGAGTCGAATTGGCCAACCTCAACAGCCGGCTGGAAAAACGGGTAAGCCAGCGTACACGCCGCCTGCAAGAAACTAACCAGCAGCTCAAGATCACGCTCAGCCAATATGAGCATAGCCAAGCGGAACTTAAGCAAACCCAAGATGAGCTGCTGCAGGCAGCCAAGCTTGCCATGCTTGGTGAGCTCTCGGCAAGCATCAACCACGAGATCAACCAGCCCCTTGCCGCAATAAGAACCTATGCCGAGAACAGCCGCAAGCTATTGGAGAAGCAACGCTATAACACAGTTGGCCGCAACCTCGACGAAATCATCGAGCTGAACCAACTGATTGCAGACATCATCGCCCGGTTCAAGGTCTTTGCTCGCAAGCGCGATTTCCACCAAAACTCACCGCGTACCAATCCGGCTGACTCCATCCGCTCGGCCTTGTCGCTAATGCGCAATGCACTGATCAAACAAGGAGTCATCCTGCGGCTTGAGGCTATTCCCGAGGATCTGCTCATCAACATCGACGCCGTCCAATTCGAGCAGGTACTGGTGAACCTTTTGCAAAACAGCCTTCACGCGCTCCAAGGCCGGCCGGAGGCACAGGTCGGCATTCGGCTCGAATCCGATGCCAAACACGTTGTCTGCCGGGTATGGGATAATGGCCCCGGGCTGAACCAAGAGCAGAAGCAGCAAGTTTTTACCCCGTTTTACACCACCAAGGATGACGGATTAGGCCTCGGCATGACCATCTCCAAACGTATCATCGACGCCTACCACGGCACACTCAGCGTCAGCGATCACCCCGGCGACGGCGCTGAATTTTCCCTCTCTTTGCCCTTAGATAGCGAGAACACACCATGAACACCCCTGTCATGTTTATCGATGACGAAAAATCTATTCGCGATGCCCTCGGCCAGACCCTTGAGCTCGAGGATTACGACGTCGAGCTCTTTGCCAGTGCAAAACCGGCTCTGAAGCAGCTGACGAACCAATTTCCCGGGGTGATCATTTCCGATATCAATATGCCTGGCATTGATGGTCTCACTTTCCTCAAGCAGGCGCTGGCATTAGACGCAGAATTGTCGGTGATCATGCTCACCGGTCATGGGGATATCTCCATGGCGGTGGAAGCCATGCGGCTCGGCGCCTATGATTTTCTGGAAAAACCGTTTTCAACCGAGCACCTGCTTGATGTCGTCAAGCGGGCGGCCGAGAAGCGCGATCTTGTATTGGAAAACCGAGAGCTGCGCAGAGAGCTTGAAGTACAAAGTGGTCCAGGCCCACGGATTTTAGGCAACGATCCGGCCATCAAACAACTCAGGCGTATCTTGTCCCACCAAGCAAAAACCCACTCGCCGTTGTTTATCCACGGCCCGAGCGGTTGCGGCAAGGCTTTAGTTGCCCGCTTCGTCCATGACCACGGCCTACAGCCCCATCAGCCATTTGTCACGATTGATTGCAGTGCCGCCGGGACCGAGACACAGCTCGACGAGTTAATGGACGGCGGTGCAACGCCATTTGCCACCCTTTACCTCAAGCATATCGACCGCACTCCGCAGCAACTGCAACCCACACTGCAAGATCTCATTACGCCCCTTTGCCGGGGCGAACACACCGTTCGGGTGATCGTCAGTGCTGATGTCGACGGCCACCACCAAAGTGCGTCAGGATTTCTTCATACCCTCTATTTCAAGCTGGGGTTTATCACCTTGGATTTGCCGCCCCTAAACCAGCGACAGGCTGATATTCCTTTGCTATTCCATAATTTCCTCCGCACGGACTGCAGCCGGTTTGGCATTGAGCCGCCTCAGATTGACAGTCAGCTGGAGCAATGGCTGGGAGAGCAGCGCTGGACAGGTAATGTCAGAGAGCTACGGCAGTTTGCCGAACGCTATGCTCTCATGGGGGCAAAAGCCCTCGAGCCCCAGCATCAGGATCCCAGCCAGCCGCTGCAGGCCAGCACGCTGGCAGAGCGGGTTGCCGATTTTGAATGTAAAGTGCTCCATGATGCCCTCAACCGTCACCATGGTAGGCTAAAGGAAGTTCAGCAGGAGCTTGGGCTTGCCCGCAAGACCCTGTATGACAAAATGAAAAAATACCACATTGATAAAAACGAGTTTAAAGCATAGACACAACAGCGGTAGCCATGGACAGAGACGGATGTAAACCTTGGCTACATTGCACATTTCTTCGAACTATCTTCCGAAAACAACATGTTCCCACCTCCTTAACCTCGAGATAGCGGCAAAGTTTGGTAACTTACTCAAAGCATGAATTGACAACCTCAGTCGCCTGAACGCTTCCATTTATCTACATTCTCTTCACGCTTGCTGAGATAAACTATGAATTTATTCCGCTATACCTATGCTTGGTTTGCCAGTTGCTTTACGGCATTGTTACTGTGCTTTATTGCCTTGTATGCGATGGGGATCCGCACTAGCCTCATCGACCAGACCCAACAGCAACTACGCACGCAGATCTCACTGCTGCAGTACCGACTCGAGTCCAGTGCAAAGCAGCCAGATTATCAATTGCTCTTGCAACAGCTTCCCCCAGTCTCGCCGCGAGGGGAAACGCGGCTGCATGTATTGGCAACCGACCAACAATATTCAACAGCATCACTCGAACGACAGCCCCAAACACATTCACAATTACTCCGCCGGTTGTGGTCTCCGTTAACATTGCAACAGACCTTGCTCGGAAACAGTACTCAGGCCGTTAGCCTTACCGTCTCAGTCTCTCCCGCCGCCCTCATGCCGATATTCTGGCAACAGGTGTTTCCGGGCGCACTGCTTGGAGCCGCCAGCTACTTAGTGGCAATGTTGATCACCTTCATCGCGCTCAGGCGCAAACTCCACCCCCTGAGCCAACTAGCCCAGCACTCCGCCACCGCCAAACATGCTCTTCCGGCTGTCAACGCCAACAGCCACGAGGCACAGGCTTGGCTCACCATGATCACGCATTTTAACCAGCAGCTAGAGGATATCTTTCGGCGTCAAGCGCTCGATGCCAGCAAGCTAAAAACCCAAGCTTATCAGGACAAAGTTTCCGGGCTTGGAAACCGCCATTATTTTATTAACCAGCTTGATGCCTGGCTCGATAACCCGCAGCAAGCGGGCTTAATTCTGCTTAAATCCACTTTACTTGATGAGATCTACCAACAGTATGGCTTCGTGACCGGCGACAATTTTACCCGCCAGCTCGCTGATGAATTTAACAGCAATATTGTCCATACCCAGGTATCCCTTTCCCGACTATCCTATGATGAATTTGCGGTATTACTACCAAATATTTCTTCAGACAAGCTCAAGCAGATTGGCCAAGCCATGCTCGAGGTTCATCAACAACAGGAAAAAGCACACCGTGGCGACACATCCGATAGCGTCTTTCTGGGTCTGTTGCTTATCGAACAGGCCAGCTCTGCCAGCCACGTTCTCGGACAGTTGGATAACATCTTGGCACAGGCAACACGCAATCCCGGCCAACCACTCCAGCTGGCCGATAACCAGCACCAGGTTCCCAGTTTCGGCAAGCAGCAGTGGAAGTCATTATTGCTCGAAGCGATAGAAAGCAACACGGTGGCTTATCAATACCAACCAGTGATCAACGAACTCCAGCAGCAATATCATTACGAGGTGTTTTCATCGCTCAAGGCCAAGCAGGCCCAGTACAATGCCAATCAGTTTTTAGGCGCGATAGAAGATGTCGGGGCAGGCGTGCTACTCGACAAACACGTCATCGCCCACCATATCAATATATTGAACGCAGACCCCGCCAAAGGTCCTTTCGCCATCAACCTCACCACAAACAGTATTACCGATCCCGCTTTCAATCGCTGGCTCGACCAAGCGTTGACGAGAAACCAACACCTGTCAGAACGGTTGCATTTCGACATTCCTGAAGCGTGTTTTATTCGCACCCCCGATGCCTGTAGCCTGTTATGCTCGCTCATCCGGTTTCACAAGTTCCGCTTCGGGGTGGATGGCTATGGTCGCTATTTTAAATCACTGGCATACCTTGATGAGTTCCGTCCCGACTATGCCAAAGTCGATTACTCCTATACCCATCAATTGAATGACGAACTTAAAAAACAACTGCTCTCTTCTATCTGCCGGACGGCACATAGCCTCAATATAATGACGATTGCGACCCGGGTAGAAACTGAGACTCAACTAGAAAGGTTATCGGATCTTTTCGTCAGCGGTTTCCAAGGCTTCTTCACTGAGCAGAAATTGAAAGAACAGCGGATTGGCAAAGGGCATTCAGCCTTACTCCATTAGGATGTTGCCTGCGTGTCCTGTTTCAGCGAATACAATTTACAGTGTAAATTCAATTTACACTGTAAACCGAAATGACAAGATCACAATGGCGTACACTGAAGTGCCTGCTCGAAGATATGGAGTTTTGATGGGCCATGTTCTTGGGTGATCAACAAGTTCTCTTTTTCCAACCGGCTTTGTACCCCAGAATATATCCGATTGTAGGCAGTGATCATGACACGGGAGCGAAGCTCTTCATATTCAGCCCGCAGCTGCTTATAGTCAGTTTGAAGTGTGCTGATTTGCGATTTATGCTGCTCCGCCGCATGTTGGATACGCTCTGCTAATTCGGCAGGTCGCTTATGTTCGGGTAATTTCAACAACTTCAGCTGAGCCTCTCTGATCTTTTCAACATTCTGGGCTTCGAGCTGATATTCGCGGTGCTTAGCTTGAAGCTGATGCTGCAGATACTCATGCTTGGTAAACGCATTCACTACTGTCGGGATCCCGGCTAAGGCGCCAAGGTTGACCACCCGGATACTGTAGCCCGCTTCCGTAATCCCACCGCTCAGTGTACCTTGCCGCTTGAACTGATCCATCACAATGACTTCGCCTTCAGCACGAATCACGCTGTGGAGAACGTGGAGCGTAAACTGGGCGTTTTGACCACAGGTAATTTCAGCGAACTGGGCGAACTTACTGGTCACATTGCCTTTGGCTTCGATAGAGCACCCGAGTTTTGAACCATCATGCTTGCGACCAATGATCCCTTTGATAATGGAAATGTCTCCCCCGGCTTTTAATTCTGCCAGCTCAACAAAGCCCGAAACCGTAATATTGCCGGATGCCGAGACCCGCATCCCAGGGGTAACATCGCCGGTGATAAGAATGCTGCCATCAAAATCAATATGGCCGGTTGCAACATTCACCCCTTTCAGCGTTAAGGCTTCATCAACTTGCATCCCTCTAGGCTTACGCACGGGAATACCTGATTTTTCGGCCAGCAGCAAATTAGGATCGTATTCACTCACCATGGTGCCATCACCAGGCTGAAACTCACTTTCTTTCCCTGGTTTGGCAGGCAACGCTTTGCCCTGCACAGTAAAACCGGCGACACCGTCGGTTGCCGGAATGCGCTTCATTAATGGCTGTCCGGCTTTTACTGTAATTAATTCCCCCAGATCAAGCATATCGACCTTACCGTCATCGGTTACCTGAGGCTTAAGAATACGATGGCTGGCATCATCTACCAGGGGATCGAAACGGGAATCGATACCGTGTTCGGGCAAACGCCCAAATGCAATCGGTAACGTCAGCTTCTCACCGGGGCAGAGCCTATTCGCCTGCTCGAGCAATTGGTGGAGCTGCGACTTGCGTATCCCTTTGACAATCCGGTTCTGCTTGAGGGCCTCAAGAATATCGGCCCCTGTTGCAGGCTTTCCGCCGTAAGGCGCTGTCACCGTGATTGAGGCGCGCATGAAATCAGGTTCGGCTTTCACCACCAAACTGGCATCACGCCGCTCAGCAATAACGATTGTTTCAGCGTCGCTACCATCAGATTGTAACTCGGCAGCCTGGCTTGTTATAGCTAACGCGGAATCAATCGCCTTTTCGAACAAATAGAAACGCTCAGCCCCAACGGAATGAAGTTGCTCCAGCAACAACTCCCTGGTCGGGACCGATTCTTGGGCATGACTCGCCGCGAATAACACTGATTGTCCATCTTCAGAGATACGCAGAAAAAGCTCTGCCATATCAACTCCTTTTGCTGTTATTAGCGAACATTAAAATGTTATGGTTGCTCCTCAATATTACAGTAACGAAACCGTTACCAAGTAACTGTTAAGTCACACTTTTATCTGAAATATGTCTACACATCATTATTGAGCACGCAGTTGCATATTGATTATTTCAGAGACAGCATAACTAAATCAGACCAAGGCAATAGAGCGGATCTGCTGTTCGCTCAGCCAGCAATCGGTAACAAAAATATAGCTACTGTGTGAAGGGTGCTTTTTATTGACCGATACCTGGTCATGTTGCAAGTAGCCTTCGAGACGGCCGACCGGTTGAAGATACAGCTGATAGCAGGCAGTGAGCGGCAGTGGCATAGGTGATTCAATATAGATGCACTGTCGGCTCAACCGATTAGCGGTAACTCTAACACCATAGTCCTGGTTATCGATCGTTTCACCGCTACTAAGCAGGTGGCCATATAAGCGACCCGCAATACCGCCACGTCCAACAGAGAAACATTTTTCAGCGTCGGCGTCTTGGCACACAGCAGGGTGAAACATTTCTTTAAGTGCTGGGGGAAAATCTTTAACCAAACTCATGCTTTCTCCTTATTATTATTTTATGCCTGCCACAACAACAATAAGACGGCAGGGACGTCAGCATACATCGCAAGCATCAAAAAAGCGGGGGAATTCTATAAACTTAGTCAACAAGGCAAAATAATACAAATGTAATTCTTAAAGCCCTTTTCTGTCCGAATTTACAGTGTAAATTTGGACAATAAAAAAGGTGGGTAGCCCCACCTTTTCCATATAACTCACTCAGAAATTTACAGTGTAAATTCACCTAGCACAAAGACTGAAATTCACTAATCGGTGTCCGGCCTCGAGACTCAAGAAATCCCAAAAAACGAGAAGCGCTAGTGGTAACAATTGCCGATTCGTCGATTTTCGTTTTCTCAAATAGCGCCATTACCGAGTCAAACTTACCGACATCATAAGCAAAGTGCGCGTCCGACCCGGTTGTGAACTTAACACCGACCTCTTTGCCAATTTCGGCAATACGCTCGCACCGAGGCTGGCTGCCAATGCGAGATCCAGATAGCGAAGAGTTATTGATCTCGACCAAAACCTTGGCCTCGGCCGCGGCGGCCAGCACACGTTCAAAATCGAAATCAAAATTAGGGTTACCCAAATGACCCAGCGCATCGACCCGCCCCGATTTAATCACATTAAGCAAAGCCTCAGTATGTGCATCCGGTGTCGAGGGCGTAAATACCGGCTCATGAAAACTGGCCAGAACCCAATCGAGATGTTCCTCGACTTTGGGCAACACATCAACCTGACCTGCAGTATTCATGATATTGGCCTCGACGCCGCGAAGAATACCGACACCATGCAGAAAGCGCGGAATGACCTTCTGATTGGCAAAATGCCAAAAGTGAGGTGCTCCAGGCATAGAAGAGGCGTGATCCGTCAAGCACAGCAACTGCAATCCATTTTCCGCAGCCGCCTTGGCATTCTCAAGTACAGTGCTATAAGCATGGCCACTGGAGACTGTGTGGCTATGAGTGTCGACAACAAATTTCATGACTCGCTCCTTGCAATAAAATTCTTTTGAATATCGGCTCTGATAACCGCTCGAAGACGTTGCTCGGCTTCTTTTCGACCAGCAAGCTGGTAAAACTGAACGATTTCATGCCACGATTGACGCTGAATAACTTTGGCGACAGGAAGGCTAAAAGCGGCCAGCTCAGAAGGCCGTTCGGCATTGGCCAGCCGCAACAGCAAATATTGCTGCAATGACGGCAACACGAGTTCATACCCCAACCCCCCCTGGCAATAAATCGAAAGTTGCTCATCAACCCAGTCACTTGCTAGGGGAGCGGGAACCCCCTGACACGACAGCGCATCGACCAACAGAGGCAACAACTCCGCTGCAGGCATATCGCTGAAAGCTTCACAAGCATTGGCCAACAGCCCAGCCGAAAAGAATACCCTGGCTTTGGGAAACCACTGTCGACTGGAGTGGCCAAGAGGTTGAACACATAACAGAGAAGGGTAACCGCTCGAGGCATCTTTCTGTAACCCCAAACGCACCGCCTGGTAACCTGCTCGCTGCCAAAAGTTGAGTAGTTCGGGGACATAACCAAAACTGGTGCCAAGGAAATCATAGCGAGCTTGGCCCCACTGACGAACGCAAGCCAACAATTTCTGGCCAATACCCTGTTGCTGAAAGTCCGGGTGAACAGCAATGCGAAGTACACGGCCAGAATGCTGCACCGCGGCTTCCAAAATGCCGACATGGGCGGCCAAAGACTGAGCCAATAAATGGCCCCGTGGCCTTCTCGTTCCCAATTGGATCTGCCGGGCTAACTCATCAGTAAATCCACCTTCGTCGACGATCAGGCAACAGCCCAATACCCTGTCGCTGTTACGACATACCCAAATGTGCAAACTATCATCGTCGAGCAAATTCACCAAGTCGGCCGGCGACGTTTGGTAATGAGCATTGATCAGCAAGCCAAACAGTGACGAAAGAAGATTGGGAGAGTCAAGCAACTGAGCTTTATCAAGCAATTCATAGTCAGCCGTCTTGGGATCAAGCCCCTCGCATGAAACCTCCGCATCGAGTAACAGCGCATTGAAAATCCACTTTTCCAGCGGGTCATGGTCCGCCCAGCGAATCGCTTGCTGCATTTCGAACGCGCGCCACTGAGGCATGACGGTGTCGAGTTGCTGGCGGAACTTGACTGCAAAACCACGGCCGGTGCCTTCATAACCATGAACGGTACTTGAAAAAGCGATACGGTTAAATTCACCGAGCAACGCAGTCAAGACAGGGGCAGGAATCGCTGCCGCTTCGTCGACCATCACAAAGTCAGCCGAGGGTAACTCCGACAACAGGACATCAGGGGCAACAAATACAATTGATCCTTTGCCGACCTCGAGTCTTTTCTGATCGGTAAACTCCAGTCCGAACTGCTCGGCAACATGACGAAACACCGTTTGGCTGGCCAGATATGATGGAGCCGTAACCACGATCTTGATCTCTCGCTCAGCCAGCAGGCTGGCTGCAGCCAACCCCAGTGCCGCAGATTTCCCTCGACCACGATCAGCCGTTAACACCAAAGGCCGTTTACGATGCCCGGTGACAACCCGACGGACAGCTTCAACCGCTCCAACCTGGCACGAGGTGACGGCTCCAAATCGAAGAGGGGCGCCACAAGTACTGGCGGATTGCGCATCCGCAACCTCGCCATGTGACGGCTTGATGATGTCTGTCTCGTGAGAGCGGGGTAACGGCGGCAGCGCCGCACCGGCTTCCAACATGATGACACCGGGTTGTTGCAGCAACTGACACAACCGCCTGTCAAAGTTTGAATCGCATTGTTCAAACCAGTCATTCGGCAGCAACAATAACAAAATCCCGCCACCGACAACCGTCCCCGACAACGCGCCAAGGGCCTGTGCATCCACTCCCCGATGACCATTGACAGTAAGCATTTGGCATTCACGGCCCAGCCACTGCTTGGCTTTCTTAAATGGGATACTCGGGTTCTCGCTCTGCAGCGGCTCGCCGCAGAATAGCCGGTCGGGGTAAAGCGGATCGAAAGCAGCTAACACTTCCAGCGCCCACTCTTTGTTGCCCTTGGCAACGACGAGGAAACGAATATTTTGACTGGCCGCAATCGATGAGAGGGTGCGGCAAAATTGAGAAAGTTGGGACATGCTATGACTCAGTGACAAACAACATCTTGATAATACCAATATGCCAATAGCGGTGCGAAAAAAAACCACGCCTGATAGCGTGGTTTTATAGTAAGAGTATGAAATAGGCGTGGTTTGCTACTTCAAATAGTCAGCCAGGTAAGCCAGGATTTCTTCGGCCTGGCGTTCACTAAGCTTCTTCAGTTTAAGCTGGAGCTTGTCGCCATCGCGCAGGTAGCTGATTTTACCCTTCACTAGCTCTTGCGGCTTTGGTTTCTCAACCTCGATTTTGGGCTGAAGGGTCTCGCCGATCTGCTCAAGTTTACTTGTCACTTCGCGGGTGATACGGGTGATACCTGAGGCATTGATCGTCTTCCACATTGCGTCGTCAGCGGATGAAATCTCACTGACAAACTGTTGTTGCTGCTCGTTATTCAGGCCGAAGAACAATCGGTGCAGTTTGACAATCGTCGGTCGGCCTAGCTCACCAACACTCGGATAGGCCATCAACAGTTCCATCGGCAAAGCTGCCGCTTTCAAGGCACCACTGACCAAGGCTTCACTGCACTGACAATATTTCGCCAGCTCTTTCTGATCGGCCACTTTTCCGGATTCAAGCAGCGCCTGCATTTCCTTGCCACGTTCAAACAGCGACAATGGCTTGTGGGCGTTCGCAACATCAGAAAGGAATTTGGCGTGATCGCTGTTGATCCCCTTCCCCACGTAAATGAGGAAATCCTTTTCCGCCAGGATACAAGACATACGACGGCGGCTACCGTCCAGTACTTCAATCCGGCCATCATCCAACCAGCGGCCCACGGCTGGATATTGCTGTCCGCGATCTTTTAGTGTCGTCAGAATATCAGCAAGTGCATGTTCGTTGAGGAAAGCTTGTTCTCGAGCATTTTCCGCAAACACACGCGTTTTGTCAGCAACTTGATTGGCCTGGATTTTCACCAGTTCAAATGCGACGGTTTCTTCACCGGCAACGGCCAGTTCGATGACCGACGCCTTATCGCGGGCTGCGGTTTGTGCTTCTGTTGGCGTTGTTGCACGGCGCTTGTCAGCTTTGCCGAACAAACGGGCATTGAGATCTTTCGTTTTAATCGCCATCCCCTAATTACTCCCGGTTTAGGTTGGCCCAGTGAGAGTGCATCACACGCTCTAACTCGAGGCCAACACGTTGGATCGCTTCTTGTGCTGTCGAAAGGGTCTTTTTCCCCCCTTCAAATTCGGCTGCCGTAAGGTCGAACACAGTGCTATATGTATCGGCGCAAGTTTCGAAAGCACGGCTACGCGGAACCGTCGCCATCATCACTTGATCACGTAGCAGGTAGTTCATCTCGGTCAGTACCGAAACCTGCTTCTTGTTGTCATCCTCAAACATTGTCGGCATCAGACGGATAAACTCCAAACCATGCCAATCTTCGGGGAACATCTCATAAACTGTAGGCAAATGCTGGAAAAAGTTAACTGTCGACGCCCAGTCAAGACGCTTCGCCGCACATGGAATAATCAAGGCGTTAGAAGCATACATGGCATTCCACACCAGGGGATCGATGTGTGGGCCGGTGTCAATCATGATGATGTCAAACTCATCAGCAATCGGATCGATCACTTTCTCTTTCAGCAGGCGAACAATGTTCAGGTCTTGGTTCTCTGCCAAATCCTGCCAGGCATCGGCATTAAACATCGCATCTTCGGGAAACGCTGCGATAGTCTTCAGATTAGGATACTGGGTAGGCATCACCACATTACCCATCAAGAATTCCTTGTCGATCGCCTGTCCTTCCGGGACATTTTCCAGCATTACATCCACGGCAGAATAGATGGTGTCCTGATCGCCCACGCTGATCTGTGGGTTAAGGAACAAACGCAATGACCCCTGCGGATCAAGGTCTATCAAACAAATACGGTAACGCTTATCCAAATCAAGCGCGAGGCAGGCCGCCAAGTGAACGGCTGTCATCGACTTGCCCGTGCCCCCTTTCTGGTTCTGGACATTGACAATCCAAGGTTTGCGTCCTGCACCTTCACGCTCATAGAAAGCGGGCTTTTTCGTCGCTTCCATTAATTGATGCGCTTCTTCCAGGCTAATGGAGTAGTGGTTGGCATTATTTTTGGTAAATTGGTGGCCATTCGCTTCCATACGGGAGATAGCATCATCCAGCTTGCGGCGGGTAAGGCCAGAGCGGCTTTCCATCAAAGCTTTCGACATGGGAGGAAAAGCTTCTTCACGACGCTCTTCCAATACAATTTCAATTCGGTCCGCCTGGACCTGCTTCGTCTGCTCGGCAATATTGAGCAAGTTGTCTATGGTTTGTTCCCTGTTCATTGTCTTTATTCACCTTGAAACATTTTGCTTTATTGTACAGCAAAAAAACACCAAAACAATAAAAAGCTGAACGGCACCATGTGATATTCATCTCAGCATAAAGCAACAAACAGAGCAAAAAACCGACGTTTTTAATTCGATTTCTGCTTACAAACTTAAGAGAATCACCCTGTTTGTGATAAAAACCAAAAGTGTTACAGCGTCACTATTTTACAATGTAAATTGACTATTAGGGCTATATCACCGGAAGCGTGAGAATAGTTGGCTAATTTACGGCAGGTGCCACATTGACTAAATTTCAAACTCACGGCTCAATAACAACAGCCAGCCCGGCAAATTTTCCAAAACAATAATGAAATTGAATAATTTCATTATGATCGGGCAGACACAGCCAAACAGGGCTTCCGACGATCAACCTGAAATCATAACAAATCATGATCTTGGCAGGGTTGAATGAACATCTACTTGATCATCGTTCCTGGTTATTCCGCCAGATCTCGAAACATGATCAAGGCAAAAACCAAGCCCTAACGATTGCCATTCACGGCGACGAGAGATCGGAAAAATGATCAAGTAAAAGAGGCTGTAAATCGATCCTCGGCTCAACCTTGCCGAAAGCATGGAATACCACAGCTAATTTACGGCGAGTGTAGGCCTGATAAGGGCTTAGCAACAAATTAGGCAGGGAAATTGCGCTATTTCCTACTGTAACCCCACACGGAACTGCAAAATTGAAATACACCTCCACAGTCTTGATCATGCATCCACCCCGGACACATGATAAAACCCCGGCAGAATACGGAAAGTGTCAAATCAATTTTGTTCAAAATCCCGCCACACGAGAGGGAAAAAACCGAAATACCGCCTCAACCAACGTCCGCAAGCCCTGCCATGATCATTTTTCCGGCCCCAAAACGCCGCTCATGCCAGCTTCAGTCGTGATAATTTTCCTTTATCGAACAAAATTTCACCCGAGAGGGCTGAGGGGCCTGTGGATAACCTGTGAAGCCACGATGATCATGCTTTCATAGGCCTGTTGATCATGCTTGCTGGTTGATGATGATCATATTTCCAGGCCATTGATGATCATCGTTTCAGCCACTTGTTGATCATTTTTCCGAAGTCGCCATGATCATGCTTTCGATCGCGCCATTTTTAATTTATTTATTTTTCATATAGTTAAAGCTAAAAAAGCAGCCAGATCATAAGATCACTAAATCAATAAGATCAAAATAAACAAAAAGATCAGTTTAAAAAAAGCCAACAAAAGATCTTTCTTTCTTGTTCTATTTCCATTAATCTTTCACGGAAAAATGATGCATCTACGGCTAATGACAAATGAACTCCGCGCTTACATCAAACAATAAGAATACTGACAAGATATTGATCCCCGCTCCACGATCCCACAAAGACGGGCATTTGTTCTCGATCCCGGCGAACTTGATCGACTGGTTACCGCAATACCAGCATTTCAAGGGGGTAACCAAGAGCATCATTGAACTATTGAACCTCATCTCACTCCGTGGCTTATCGAGTCATGATGGGATGGTTTCTACCACTGAGCTTGTGGAGGCGACTGAAGGTCAGTTAACCCGCGCCGCAATCCAGCAACGGCTGCGGGCCGCCGTCAATATTGGTTTGTTTAAACAACAACCTGTGAGGTTCGAAGAGGGCCTTGCGGGTAAAACCATGTTGCATCATTTCATCAACCCGGCCATGCTGATCTCCCAGCTAGGTACCGGTAGCCTAAATTCAGAACAGTCCAAGGCCAAAGAGAAACAAAAGCGCTCGAAAGCACTGGCGCAAAACCATGTCAACCGCCAATTGCTCAGTGAGCACGGCCTGGGGACTCCCCCAACCATGCCTGATGAAGCGGATCAGATTGTGATCTCTCCGACGAGTTGGGCCGGGATCATCGACCAGGCCTTGGCTCCGCCGCGGACCAAGAAGAGCTATCAGAAGTCAATGGTTGCTATCAGCGGGACCAAGGCGATCATTGAAACACGATCATCGAAGTCGATCATGACCGTCGACGATCTGATGACCTTGTTTGCGCTGTTTACCCTGACGGTACAGTACCATGATCACCATATTGCCGATTATGAGATCCAGTCGCGCAATATGGGTAACAAGACACCCGTCTACATCACCGATATCTTGGCTTTGAGGGGCAAGAAAGACAGCGGTCCGGCCCGTGATTCGATTCGGGAAAGTATAGATCGTATTGAATTTACTGATTTCCAGCTGCATGAACTTACCGGTCGGTGGATGAGCGAGAATATGCCGGAAGGGTTCAAGAGTGACCGTTTCCGCTTCCTTGCCCGTACCATTACCGCGTCAGAGGAAGCACCGAAGGAAGGGGAGGACGGCGAGATCCGGATCAAGCCCAATTTGTATATTCTGGTGTGGGAGCCGTCATTCTTTGACGAGCTGCTGACCCGAGACTACTTCTTCTTGTTCCCACCGGAAATCTTGCGCCAGCATACGCTGGTATTCCAGCTGTATTCATTCTTCCGTAGCCGGATGTCGCGCCGTCTCAATGACTCGATGATGCTCAGCGAACTGAACCAGAAACTGGCTCGTAACATCGAATGGCGCCGTTTTTCTACCGATTTGATCCGCGAGCTGCGCAAGCTGGCGGAGGATAAGATCACCGATCACGTGTTTGCCGTAAACTTGTGGGGTTATCATTTGACCATTACGCCACACGAGGAAGGCAAGCGCTATTGTGATTACCAGATTGATATCCGTTGTGATGTCGATGAGGTCATCCGTTACTCACGGGCGAAAACCACCAATGAAGGCAAGCGGACCATGGCTCCGACCATGCCTAACCCGCTGCGGAACGAGATCTTGCCCAAGCAGGAGCTTGATCAGCTTTCCGAGATCATCGATGGTGAGTTCGAACCGATCCAGCGCAAAGAATCCCGTCCGAAGGGGCGTCTGGGCCGCCGGGTGAAGCTGCGCAAGCACTTGGTTGAGATCAATGCTGATGAATTGACCATTACCTTGTCGAAATATACCTCCTCAGAGGCTCTGCAACGCAGTATAACGGCGTTATCGGCGATGAGTGGGCATTCTATTGCCTCGATCAGTGAAGAGTGCCAAGGCTTGCTGGAGAAGCTTGACTGGCTGAAGGTCAACGGAGAGGTGGTGCCTTATGAGACCCTGAGCAAGACCATCGAGCTGTACAACGGCCAGCATGACGAGGGACATCTGTCGATTGAGCGGCTGATTTCAGGCCTCGCGGTAAGACGTAAGGTTTGTAAACTGGTGTATGAAGGCCATATCAACGAGCAGGTGATGAATGCGTTGGATGATATCGCCCGCGGTAGCTAAGTTGTCATTATAAATAATAAAAAAATCCGGCCAGCAACCTACTGACCGGATTTTTTTATGCCTGCTGTTCAGCTAACTTGGGTATATTATTGCTATTAATCCAAGCAGTAGGATGTGTCATGGAGTGGCTGAACATTTATCGGCGTTGGCGGGGCGGGGCAGTGCTCGCATTGGTCGGTGTTATTTCGGGAACCTTTAGCGCGGCGGCTGAGACCCGTCCGCAAATCGGGCTGGTACTCAGTGGGGGAGGGGCCAAGGGAGCCGCCCATATCGGGGTGCTCTCGGTGCTGGAGGAGAACCGGATCCCGGTTGACGTGATCACCGGGACCAGTATGGGCGCCTATGTCGGCGGTATGTATGCCATGGGCCTGTCTGCCCAGGAAGTACGGTACAAGACGATGGACGCCGACTGGCAGAGCGGCTACGAGGATCGCGTCGGGCGAAATGATCTGGAGCTGCGCCGCAAGCAGCAAAATGACAATTACCAGATCTACACCGATATCGGCATTGATCTCAAGGGGAACTACCAGTCCAAACCCGGAGCTTTCCAGGGCCAGGGCATGGCCACCTTGCTCGGTAACCTTACCGACAACCTCCCTGCCCTTGAGAGCTTTGATGAGCTGGCGGTGCCCTATCGCGCCGTGGCGACAGATATCGTGACTGTCCAGCCGGTAGTGCTGGAGAGGGGGCACCTAGCCACGGCCATGCAGGCCTCGATGACGGTACCGGGGGCGCTTCAGCCGGTAAGAATTGGCAACCAGATCCTGGTCGATGGCGGGATCGTCAACAATATGCCGGTCGATGCGGCGCAGGCACTGGGCGCCGATGTGATCATCGCAGTGGATCTCCGAGATGCACTGTTTGAGGAGCCCCAGCTCAATAGCGCCTTCAATATCATCGGCCAGCTCACTACCTTCATGACCAATACCAGTGCCGATCAGCAAATGGCACTGATGGCGGAGGGGGACGTATACCTCCAGCCGGATGTTTCCTTCATGCTGGCGCCCCACTTCGACAAAATGGACCAGGCTTACGTTGCCGGGCGCAAAGTGGCACTCGATGCCCTGCCTCGGCTCCAGCGCTACCAGCTGTCGGAGCAAGACTACCAAACCTACCTCAATGACAAGCTTGACCGCCGCTCCCGGCTGCTAGCCAGTCCGGCCTACTACATCGACCGGATCGAGGTGAAAAACTACACTCAGCGCTCCGATCAGGCGCTGCTTGAAGTCATGGATCTTGCGACGGATCGGGTGATCACCAACGAGGAGATGGACGAAGCGGTGAAAAGGCTCAACCGGCAAGATATTTTTGAGCGGATCACCTACCAAATCGAGCAGCAGGACGAAGAAAATGTGCTGGTGATGGATGTGCGGGAGAAGTCCTGGGGACCGGGCTACCTCAACCTCAAGTTTGCTTTCGAGGATGACTTTGCTAACCGCTCGGACTTTGCGTTCGGTACCCAGTATATCTACACCAACCTGACTGACATGGGAGGGGAGTGGCAGTTCGAATGGCTGCTGGGAAGCTGGAAGAAAATCGATACCAGTTTCTACTTTCCGCTCGATTACCAGAAAAACACCTATACCTCGTTCGGTATCAGCTGGAACCGCGAAGTCCGCGAGTTCATCTTGTCTCGCGAGCAGGCGGACTTGATTGACCGTGAGCCGGGCAGCTCGGTCGAAACGGAATACAGTGTCTACAGCGGCTACGCGGAGTGGGGTTGGAACTTGCAGCCTTGGAGCTCGCTGTCGGTTGGTTACCGCGGCGGGGTTGGCGAGGTCAGCGAAATCAATATCAATAACAAACAGGACTATACGGTTCACGGCCCGTATGTGTCATTTGTCTATGATGACTTGGATAGCCTGTTCTTCCCGCGTGAAGGTTTTATGCTCCGGACCGAGGTAGGGCTGGGATCAAGTCGAAGTTCCATCAACGATGAAGAGACGGTCTCCAGCGATAGTGTCTATGCCGAACTGAAATTGCTCAAGCCCTTCAGCTATGAAAGGCACAGCCTTGTCAGTGTGCTGCAGGCCGGCGGCTATGACAGTGATGACGTGCTGCCGGTTTATGTGCAGGATTTGGGGGGGCTGTTCAATATGTCCGGCTATCACCGCTATGAGCTTAACGGACGCTACAAACTCTTTGGTGCCTTGGTATACAGCTACCGGCTGATGGATAACAATTTCGGTGCCGTGTCGGTGCCCGTGTATGTCGGCGCCTCGCTGGAGCAAGGTGGGGTTTGGGATAACCAGTCAGACATTGACTTTGACTCGAGCCTGAGCGCCGGCAGTGTGTTCCTGGGGCTGGATACCCCTGTTGGTCCGGTTTACCTCGCCTATGGTATGGCCGAAGGCGGGCAGAACTCCTTCTACCTGTCGTTGGGAACCACGTTTGACTAGTGGGATAGGGGGAGCTGACATTGCTTCCCGCCAGCACTTGGAATGGCCAAGCGGTTTCAGCAAAATTGGAACCGCGACCTCAATGACAGGCATTGCTTTGTTGTTTCTGACATTTTCCTGACAACAGCCGTCAGGCCTGAGGCAAAATGTTTAGCGGATATAACCTTTGTCCCTTTCGATGAGTTAGGTTTTCACTGGTAAGGATACTGGGATTTCCTAGTCACCCTCTCGAAATGCAATATATGAGTTATTTTGCGAGCCATCGACCGGCTCGCTTTTTTTTGCCTGTCATATTCTTTCCTTGCTCTTCTTCTCTTATCTCCCTCAAGCTATCAAAGAGCCAGTGCCCATTGGATCAGCCGTGCCTTTCGTGCATCCAGCTCGTCGGGGTTGGTCTTGTTGGACAGGGTGTGTCGGGGCTTATTGCCACAGAAATAGGCAATGCGCTCGGCATTGGCTCCTGATGGGTGGGGAAGGCCGGCCAGGATTTGCTGGTCGCGGATCACGCCCTGGTTGGCCAGATAGCGCAGGGCTTCTTCGACCTTGCCGCCGAGCGGGATGAAAATGGTGTTTTCATCCAGGGCACGGCATTCCTCCGCCAGTGTTGTATCTAGCATGCTGCGCAGGAAAGGATGGCTGACCATGGAAGGGGAGCCGCTGTAGTTTTTGCCGTCCTTGAAGACCGGGTAGCGCAGGGCCGAGGTGTAGTGAACCTGCGCCTTGAGCTCACCGAACAGTACTGAGCAGCTCTGTGCGTTGAGGTAATGCTGAAACCCGATGGTATCGAGCATATTCACCAGGTTGTTACGCATGGCACCGGCAAAACTGGCGGTTTCCTTGGCTTGGCGCAGGGCGGCTTGGTGATCGGCACCGTCCGCTATCGCTTGCTGAGCTTGGCTAAGGGCAATGCGTGCTTGCTGCATACCCGGAGTAATACCGCAGATCACGACGCGGGCTTCGCGGTTGACATAATCGAACGGGGCGTAATAGGCGGACAGAGCTCCGCTTTGGCCAATAAGCAATGGCTCGGATTGGCATGCCGATGGCTGCGAAAAGTCTAGGGATGTAATGATGTGCTGGTATGCATTGAAAGCTGTCATGGTGTAAACTCGTGATTTCTGCCGAAATTAAAAATATATCGGTGTATTTGTTGATTTCGGTTATAAGCTAAGGCATCCTGCGTGTTAGGTCAAGTTTTACCGAAAATTGATTTTTTGTGATTTATTTTGAGGTTTCGCGAGAATTATGCGTTTTGAAGAACGACTAGAAGTGCTGCAGCAGTGCCTGGGGCAGATTTATCCCGGCGTGATATCGGATGTAAGGCTCTCTCCCTTGATGCCATTGCTTGAGCGCTGTGAGGGGGGGACACTGCGGACCAGTGATTTGCTCGACTGGCAGGGGGATTTCTGCCCGGTTGCCTGGCTGAACCTGCTGCAATCAACGCTCCGGGCCATGGATGACTGGTGTGAACGGCTGGGGGGCGATAGAGACTTGCTGGATCTGGAGCATTACCAAGCCCTGCAGTACTTCGCGGCATTAACGGCAAACCTGCTCAGCTACGTGGCCCTCTATGACAGTGACTTTATCGACTATCCGCTTGGGAGCGAAGACATCAATCGCTTGGCGGCCAAGGATATCATCCAGCCTACCCGGCTGATTGGACACAAAGAATTTAGCCTGCTTTATGATGCCGTACCGGTAGACGGTGGCCGCCATGAGGCGTTACTGGACTGGCTGTCCGGGCGGCGGTATTTCAAAGCGGTCAGCGAGAATGGTGATATTACGGCGCAGGACAGTAGGTTGCTCGAGCAGGCAGATCCGGAAAAGCGGCTGCCGAAGCCACCAGCTACCGTGGGGGATACATGGCTGCTGAGGGCGGAAAGCGACAAGCTCAGTTCAGAAGACGTGATTGGGGTTTTGCAACGGCACGGTTTGGTCCCCCATACGGCATATCGCGAGACGAAATACCTTAAGCCGCTCGGATTCAAACCGGGTGACAGCTCGGGGCCAGTAGCCTGCGGGGTGCTGGTGGTGGAGAAAACTAAGACCGCCAACTTGTGGCTGCTGACCGCTGACGTGGCCGAACCGCTTTCGGGGCTTAGTCGGGTGGATTATCCGGCGACCTCACCGTCGGCAGAGCGCTACGGCCGCAACAGTAACTTGCAGAAGATCGCTGAGCTTGCCTACGCGCCAGTAAGCAAATTCAAAATCAAGACGGTAGCCGAGCTTCGCTCGGTACTGACCTACCTGGGACGCGGTTAACCCTATGACTCAATCCTGACCTGTTGCCTCCCATAGCGGTGATCGTGGCGAATTTCGACGGCCATTTTCACCGCCTACCTGAATCTCCCTTCCTATACTGACTATATCAGCTGTAATTTTCCTATTTTCCTCAGAAGGATACTGCGTGCGATTGAAAGGGACTCTGATCAGTCTATTGCTTCTCGTTGTGCTGGCGGGGGCCATCACTTACAAGGAATACTTCTCTTCCGTAGCGACAGCCGACCGGTCGATGCCGACACCGACCGTGGTGGTGGCCGAAGCACAGAAAAAGATGGTCCGGCGTGAGCTCGAGGCGCTCGGCACGGTGAAATCCCGCGAATCTGTAATGCTCACGGCGAAGGTGACCGAAAAAGTCGACAGGGTCCTGTTTGAAGATGGCCAGTCGATTTCGCGCGGGCAATTGCTGGTCACGCTCAATGCCGACGAGCAGCAGGCCAAGGTGCGGGCCGCCAAAGCCAACCTCAAAGAGCAGCAGCGTGAATACAAGCGTATCGAAGGCTTGGTCAAGCGCAATACCATTGCCCGCTCGGAGCTCGACGCTATCTATACCGATATCGAAGTCGCCAGGGCCGTGCTGGCTCAAAACGAGGCCGAACTGGCTGCTCGCTATATCCACGCGCCGTTTTCCGGTGTATTGGGGTTTCGCCAGATCAGCCCCGGAGCACTGGTGACGCCGGGCGCGGTTATCACTACGCTGGATGATATTGCCACCGTGAAGCTCGACTTTTCTATTCCTGAAGCCTTTCTCGGCATGGTCTCACAGGGGGCGGGAATAGAAGCCCGTGCCGCGGCTTATCCTGATGAAATCTTCCGTGGCCAGGTGGCCAGTATAGATAGCCGGATTAACCCCCAGACCCGGGCCATTGTGATACGGGCTGAGATTGCCAACCCCGAACTACGGCTGCGGCCCGGTATGCTAATGACCTTGTCACTGATAGTGGGCGAGCATCAGGGGTTGGTGGTACCGGAGGAAGCCTTGGTGTCCCGCCAGCAACAACACTTCTTGTTCGTGGTGGGAGAGAAAGGAGCCGTTGAGCAGCGTGAAGTAGAACTGGGGTACCGGCGCCGGGGAGAGGCGGAAATATTGACTGGTATCCGTGAGGGGGAACAGGTGATCACCCGCGGCACGCAAAGGGTAAGGCCAGGGCAAAAAGTGGAGATCCGCGAACAGGAGCGTTTCATTTACCGGGAGGCGGGCTGATGTGGCTGTCGGATATTTCGGTTACCCGGCCAGTTCTGGGGTCAGTGATTAGTTTGTTGCTGGTGGTGTTTGGGCTGGTAGCATTCGACCGACTGCCACTGCGCGAATACCCGGATATCGATCCGCCCGTGGTCAATATTTCCACTAGTTACCGGGGAGCGTCGTCGGCGATTGTCGAAACGCGGATCACCCAATTGGTGGAAGATAGCATCGCCGGGCTCGAAGGGATCCGCTCGATTAGCTCGCGTAGCCGTGACGGCCGCTCCAGTGTCACCCTTGAGTTCTCCATTGGCCGTGACATTGATGCGGCGGCCAACGATGTGCGTGACCGCATTGCGGGGATCCTCAATAACTTGCCCGATGAAGCTGATCCGCCGGAGGTGCAAAAGGCTGCGGCTAGCTCGGAAGTGATCATGTGGCTCAACCTGGTTTCTGACCGGATGGATACGCTTGAGTTGACCGATTATGCCAGTCGTTATTTGGTTGATCGCTTCTCGGTGATCGACGGGGTGGCGGGGATCCGTCTTGGCGGCGGCAAGTCTTATGCCCTTAGGATCTGGATCGACCGCCAGAAGCTGGCGGCAAGGGGACTGACGGTCACGGATATCGAACAGGCGCTGCGCAATGACAATATCGAGCTGCCTGCCGGCTCGGTGGAGTCGGCCAGTCGCCAGTTTACGGTACGGACCCAGCGCAGTTTTCTCGCCCCCGCAGATTTTGTCCGGTTGGTGGTCGGTAGCGGTGAGGATGGTTATCTGATCCGGCTCGGTGATGTGGCCGAGGTCGATCTTGCGGCCGAGGAAGAGCGGATCACCTTTCGCGGCAACACCCAGGACATGATTGGGATAGGGATCACCCGTCAGTCAAAGGCCAATACCCTGGATGTGGCTCGGGCGGCCAATGCCTTGGTTGACCAGCTCAACCCCTCCTTGCCGCCGGGGATGGAAATCAAGCGCTCCTATGATTCCTCGGTGTTTATCCAGGCCTCGATTGACGAGGTTTATAAGACCCTGCTGATCGCCCTTTGCCTGGTGGTGGTCGTGATTTACCTGTTTCTCGGCAGTGTCCGCGCCATGCTGATCCCGGCCCTGACCCTGCCAGTCTCGCTCATTGGTGCCTTTACCGTGCTCTATGCCCTCGGGTTTACGCTTAACCTACTGACTTTGCTGGCGTTGATTTTAGCGATCGGTATCGTGGTCGATGATGCGATTGTGATGCTGGAGAATATCCACCGGCGGATCAGTAATGGTGAGCCGCCGCTCAAGGCGGCATACCTCGGAGCCAAGCAAGTCAGCTTTGCCATTATTGCCACCACCGTGGTACTAGTGGCGGTCTTTCTGCCGATTGGCTTTCTCGAAGGGGATCTGGGTAAGTTATTCCGCGAGTTCTCCATTGCCATCAGCGCGGCGGTGATCCTCTCGTCGCTGGTGGCACTCACGCTGAGCCCAATGATGGCTTCGAAGCTGATGCAACCGATTGACAAGGAACGTGGCCTGGTGGCATTCAGCCACCTTGCCATGGCTCGGTTGACTGCGAGCTACAGACGTCTGCTAGTCCATGCGATACAGCGGCCTGGGCGTGTTATTGGGTTCTTGTTGGTGGTCTTGGTGATCTGTGGCTGGCTGCAGCAGCGTTTGCCCTCAGAGTTTGCCCCGCGCGAGGACCGGGGGGCGATGTTCATTATTATTAATGGCCCGCAGGGTGCGAGCTTTGACTTTATCCGGCCTTACATGAATGAGGTAGAGCACCGCCTGATGCCCTTGGTGGCAGCGGGTGAGATCAAACGGCTGTTGATCCGTGCCCCGCGCGGGTGGGGGCGCATCGCCGATTTTTCCAACGGCTTTGCCATCGTGGTGCTGGAAGACTGGGCCGAGCGCCGCCCGGCAGGGGCAATCATTGGCGATATCCGCAGAAGGCTAGGAGATTTGGCGGGGATCACCGCCTTTCCGGTGATGCGTCAACCGTTTGGCCGTGGGGTCGGTAAACCGGTCCAGTTTGTCCTTGGCGGCGGCAGTTATGAAGAGCTGGCCCAGTGGCGGGATATTTTGCTCGATGCGGCGGCCAGCAATGCCAATTTGGTCGGGCTTGATCACGATTACAAGGAGACCAAACCGCAGCTTAGGATCGTGATAGATCGCGATCGGGCCGGTGATCTCGGGGTCTCGCTCAAAGCGATCGGCCAGACCCTCGAGTCTATGCTCGGCTCCCGCCAGGTCACGACCTATACCTGGCGCGGGGAGGAGTACGATGTGATCATCGAAGGTCAGCGTGAGCGGCAGAACACAGCTGCCGATTTGGCGAATCTGTATGTCAGGGCGGAGCAGGCAGAAACCTTGGTGCCGCTGTCGGGCCTGATCACTGTGGATGAGTATGCCGGCGCCCCGCAGCTCAACCGCTACAACCGGGTACGTGCGATCACCCTTGAGGCCAACCTTGCCGAGGGATATACCCTTGGCGAGGCACTGGATTACCTCAATGGCCTGGTTGATGAGTTGCTGCCTGCCGACGCGGTGGTCAACTACAAAGGCGCGTCCAAGGACTATCAGGACTCGAGCACTTCCATCCTGTTTGTATTTGCGTTAGCGTTGGTGGTGGTGTTTCTGGTACTGGCCGCGCAATTCGAAAGTTATGTCCATCCCTTTATCATCATGCTGACCGTGCCGTTGGCGACACTCGGGGCATTGCTTGGGCTTTACTTTACCGATCAGACCCTCAACATTTACTCGCAGATAGGCCTTATCATGCTCATTGGCTTGTCGGCCAAGAACGGGATCTTGATTGTCGAGTTTGCCAACCAACTCCGTGATCAGGGTATGGCGTTTGACGAGGCCCTGCTGGAAGCGGCATCCGAGCGGCTGCGTCCCATCCTGATGACAGCCATCACGACCATTGCAGGGGCGATCCCTCTTATCCTGGCCACTGGCGCCGGTGCCGAGAACCGTATTGTGATCGGTATTGTGGTGTTATGCGGCATCACGGTGGCGACCCTCTTTACCCTGCTTGTGATCCCCGTGATGTACCGCTTGCTGGCGCGCCGTACCCGCAGCCCTGAGTATATCGCCCGCCAGTTGGCGCGGCAGATGAAAGACTCCTGATGGTGGCAAGAGTGGGCTTGGCACGGCGAATATAGCGCTGGGCCTTGACGTAATGTGGGGATATATCAATAAAAGGGTAAATTGATGATGAAATTACTGCTTCTGATACGACAATTTCCCTCCATTTCGCTACTATCCCTTCAAGACTTAATCTGGTGATATTGATATGAAAATTTCTGTTGATGGCGGCTCGTTCCGAGTGGCAATTGAAACTGAATTTGCTGGGCTGGTTGAAGAGTCAGTCGCGATTTTTAACGAAACCTTCGAGCAGGCACAAACCAACGACAAGACAATCTTACGCTTGCTGCAAATTATCCTTGAGCACCGTGACAGCGATGATGCCATCGGCTATGCCGTTCTGGGCCTGCTCGGCTGGTACCACATCAACATCAACCCTGTTGACGATCAGGACATCGAGTTAAACCTGCCGAAAATCCTGCCGCACCTGATCAACCCGGCCGGTGACTTGACCGCGACCAGCGCCAGCGAGGGCAGCACGTTTTTGCATTGATGGGCTTTTACCGATAGTCATCCGCAACAAACAAAAAAGCCTGACGGTGCGGCCGTCAGGCTTTCTTTTCGTGGTTTATTATATGGCCTAGTACTCCCAATACTCGACACTGTGAGCGCCGAAGAACTGGTTGCCGAAGTAATCTTCGCGGGTGCCTTCCCGCCAAACATCGGCTGTTGCACAGTGCAAACCTCCGCCGAATGCATACGCGTCACGCAGGTCAACAGGAATAACCTCGAACCCTAGTTTGTCGAACTGTTCCATTTGAGGGTGTTCTGAAGCTTCCACACATACTGTTTTGTGGTCAAGGATCAGGGTGTTCATCGACAGCCAAGTACTTGAGTAACATAGTGGTGGCGGGTTATCCCAAGCTGGAGAGACCGCTTCAACAATTTCCCAACCATTCTTCTCGAAGATATCGCGCTGGCCTTTGAATAGAGGACGGTGCGGGTTGAGCAACATCAATCCTGGACGCAGCGGGCAGAATGTCGCATCAATGTGGATGGGGTGGTTATCCTCGAAGCTGAGGGTATGAATACGGTATCCCTGCGGTTCATACTTACGTTTTATCCAGCGTATCCCAGCCAAGTTGGTTGTAAGGCCATGCTGGACGAAGATATCTTTGCCCAGGCGCAT
The DNA here is from genome assembly GCF_003025515.1 of Photobacterium gaetbulicola. Lineage (NCBI taxonomy): Bacteria > Pseudomonadati > Pseudomonadota > Gammaproteobacteria > Vibrionales > Vibrionaceae > Photobacterium > Photobacterium gaetbulicola. The sequence goes on from NZ_PYME01000003.1 coordinate 213,651, forward strand.
GACATCCGCCGCATCGAACAGAATATCGGTTTCATTGGTGCTGTATTCCTTGCGTAGCGAGCGTGCCATGGTTTCTTCATCGGATAGATATTCATAAGCAGCGACGTAGTCCATGCGGAAACTTTCATCGGCCAACCGTGGGCGTGGCGCTTGTTCTATCAAGCAATTAGGATCTGACTCGAAGTATTCGCGCAGCAGATCAACATAGGCCAAGTATTCGAAGTAGCGGCTTCGAAAGCTCATCGGAGCCATCAAAATGCTTTTGCCCATGGTGAGAAGGCAATCGCGGGGTGGCATGCACCCGAACCCCGAGCTGATGGTAAAGTCAGGGGTCGTAATACGCTGGTGCCAGTCTACGGCTCCCGGGCGGTCAACAATGATCCCGCGGTCTTCTAAGATTTTTGCAAAACCATTCAGGCACTCGTTGGCCCGATCAATCGTTTCCTGGGTTCGGCGGCCTGCTTTACTGCCTCGCATCGGCGAGTCTGCAGGGATCTTTTCATTACTGGCAGGGCAGGCTTCGGGGATGTGTTGGTTATCGGCGATACCGACGATGACATGGCGGAGTGGATCAAAATCATTATGGGATTCTACATGTAGACCTTCTCGGACATAAGGTACACCAGATTCTTTCCTCTCAAGGGGCTGAGAGGCATTTGGGTATAGATCGTTGGAAACACTCATGACAAACACTCCACAAAATAAACGGATTGAAACTGTTGGGTTGAATAACAAATTGCCGCTATCCAATGAGTTCTATTTTGCGAGAATAGCTGCTTTCTAATAGTCAAATAGTGCCGGAAACTGGTGTTTTTCTGCTGGCTTTCGCCAGTTAATCTGGTCATGAAAAATAACCCACTGAAATGGGATAATTATCCGCATATATCGATAAAGTTAGTCTCTAAATCTGAATTTTGAATATTGTCATGCTTAATCGACCGCGTTCTTCTATTCGCTAGGTGTATATCACGCTTTGGTAAGCCTGCTTTGGAGAATTATTTAAACGGTGGTAAACATAACTACTACTGCCAAGGGAGGAGAAGGTTATGTGTCCAAGGGTTATTGCCAGCACTCCGAAGTTCCTGATGTTTGATCTACAGAAAGTCAATGAAACGGAGCACATGATTTTTGGCGCCGACTATATTGTGGTTGCTCCCCGTACGGCTGGATGCACTCTGCACCTCGCATCCACCCACTACCGGCTGAAGGTCGGCCAATTGGTCTTGTTGGCACCATTCAACCCTTTCCGACTCTCATTGTTATCACCGGGCAGGCAGGGCAAGGCTGATTGTGACGTATTGCACTTTCGGTTAAATGCGTTGGGACAGACATTCGTGGATAGTGTCCAGTTCAAGGCGATTAAACAGATGCTGGATGATTCCCGCAGTGGATTGTTGTTTGATGATCCGCACAGTGAGGCTGTCCGGCAATATATCGAACCGATGGAAAATACCTTCGATTTTATTCAGGTATTGAACTTACTCGGTTTGTTGAATCACTTATCGGCGAAGCAGCCACTTCGTTGCTTAATTAACAACTGCGTTGAAATCTCCAACTCTAAGCGGGCAGAAGATAGAGTGCAAATGGCACTTAAGTATATTGATCAACACCTTGGAGAGCCGATTTCAGTTGCTAAGGTGGCCGATCACCTCCATATGGCTGACAGTACTTTCTCGCGCTTTTTCCACGCAAATATGGGTACCACTTTCCGGCAATATTTAATCGAGCAGCGTGTTAGGCAGGCTGCCCGTTTTTTGGTGACGACAGATTGGAGTATTTCCCATATAGGTACAGAGGTGGGATTTTCATCTTTGTCTAATTTTAACGCCAAGTTTAAAGGCTTGCTCAAGGCAACGCCTCGGGAATACCGGGCTAAACATATTGACATGAGAAAAGGTATAGACACATCTCGTTCTGTCGCAGGCCAGGTGACCAAGCAGTTCTATGACAATGCTAGCTGAGGCTAGGGGAAAAAAGAGAAAGCAACATGGGCTAGAGCATGTTGCATTGAAGTCTAAAAGTTCTATATTTATCTGTGTTTATATTTGTTTCTATGGTGCTTTTCATCAAATTGGAGTTTAGATATGAAAAACGAAGTAATGCTATTTTTGGAACGACACCCGATTCGGACTTTTGAAACTGAAGAGATTTATCTGAATAGGATTACCGACATTGCGGTTAGAGAAAATTTGGACCTTACCGACTTTTTTCTTGTTTTAAGTGATAAGTACCCTCATTGTTCGAATCAAATTGCAGAACTCAGCAGTAAACTATCAGCCAATGACTGAGTCTTGTGGGCTATGCTCATAAGTTATTAGTGCACTTCACACGGTTTGGTTTATTACAAAGTTCGCCACCACAAGATCTCTACTTAATGATGCATGTTATAAACAATGCAGCCAGTTTTCCGCCGAATACCTACCGTAGCCGGAGAAAATGAGCCTGGTGGTGGCGCTGAGAAACGAGTGACACAAACCAGTAACTCCCGCAGGCAAGCAATGAGGCATACAGCGGTGCCTCTACCCACCCCAATTGGAATTGCCAAAATAGCAGGCAGCCAGAGCAGAAGCCAACCAATATGGAGGCGAGTGCTGCGTAGATATTGGTGTCGATTACCTGGGCTAGCAGTGTCGGTGCCACTAACGCTGCCATCAAGGTACCCGACCCAAGGATCGCCAGCATCGATAACATGAATGGCGGTGCAACGAGCATCAACAGGAACCCGGCCAAGCCCAACAGGATAACGGCTAGCCGGTTGAGCCGCAGCAGTTGGCGGTGATTGAGGGTGCAGTTGGGCCAGAGGGCTTGCCGCAAATCATGGGAAACCGCGCTAGCTATCGCATGCAACACCGAGTTCGCGGTGGATTTCATGGCGAACAGGATAAACAAGGTGACGATAGCTGAAACTGTGGGTGACAAGAACAGCAGCAGGAAGGTCGGCATGGCCTCGTCCGGTGTGGCCAAGTTGGGCACCTTGAGCTTGACATACAGCCCTGCAATGGGAACCAGACTGAGCAAACAGGCGATGGGGGTCATATAAGCCGCGACATGGTGAAGCTTGGTCGTTTTGGCCAGCGCCATAAACCGGATTGACATATAGGGTAGGGTGGCGCTGTAGATGAATGCATAAGGCAAGACTAAAAACACATGCCAAATGGATCCGCCATAGGGGCCGGAATCTGCGGGGGCAAGTAAGGCTGGGTCGAGGGCATTGAGTCCATCAATCAGTTGGCTGGGTGACAGGTCTGCAAAAATAGTGATCACAATAATCAAGGCCGAAACGCACATACCGATGACCATAAAACAATCGGTGAAAGCGACGGCTGCCAGCCCGCCAATCGAGGTGTAAAGGATAATGATTGCCACCATCAGCAACGACGCAGTGGTGACATCAATCCCGAGCCATTGCCCTGCGAGAAGCCCCAGCGCTTTGATTTGCCCAATGAGGAATACCAGTAATAGCAATACGGTGATAATGGCGGTGATCGCTTGGGTGAGCCGTTTGGCGGGCTCTGGACCATCGTGGCTGGAGGCGATGTACTCTGGAATGGTCAAGCTACCTATTTTGCTGGCGCGTTGGTGTAGGAACCGGGCACAGAATAAGACCGCGAATACCATTGCTGGCGCGAAGAAAAAATTCCCCAGTAGCTCGATGGCGCCGTATTTGTAGGCAACACCCGGCGAACCCATAAAGCCCCAGCCGGAAAAGCCGGTCGCGACGATTGTTGCCGCTCCCACGAAAGGGCCAAGGGTGTTGGCGGCTAGTAAGAAGCCGCCTTCACTGTTACCTTTGCGGACAATTTTATCGCTGTAGAGTGCGAGCCCGGCCATCACGATAACGGTGATGAGCAAAAGACTCCAGTTTAGCCAGGCGTTCATGTCCGCCTCCTAGTGTTCAAATTGCGCTTGCTTAGGTAGCTGATGCTTCTTCCGCATGCCGATAACCACTTCTCCCATACCGCCTCCAATCACCAGGATCCCCCCGATGGCTTGCAATAGGGTCAGCGATTCGCTGAACAGTAAGATCCCGATCCCTGCACCAACCACGGTTTCTAAATAGGACACACACGCCAGCTCTGCCGCTTTCAGGTGTTTGGCGGCAATGGTGAGCAGGGATAGGGCGCCAAAGCCGATAAAGAATCCCATCGCCAGCAACCAGATCCACGAGGAAGTATCCATTTCTGCCAATGATGGCGGGCTGATAATGAAGTAGATACCGATGGCGACAGCACCAAATAGGAAGTTGAAGAACGAACGGACATCTGAGCTGACATCCGAGCGATAACGGCTGAGGAACAGGTACAGACCATAGCCGACGCCAGAGGCAAGTCCAAGCATGTCACCAATGAAGGTCTCTCTCGAAAAGGACAAGGTAATGACTAGGCCGGACTGACTGTCGTAGCTGATGATGCCAATGACAAACAGGCAACCGAGGAACACCGCACTCAGGAGCATGGCTGTGAGCCGTGAAATGCGTTCTTTGAGAAAGATAGCGGCAAGAATGGTAGAAAAAACCGGGCCGGAGTAGATCAGGAATACGGCATTGGCCAAGGTGGTATACTGGGTTGCTGAGACATAGGCGGCAAGGCAGAGCCCCAGACAGGCGCCGCTGGCGATGACGCTCGGGGTGAGTTTGGTTGAGGAAAGCAGAGGAACCTTCCGTTGGTATAAAAGGATAGCCAAAATACAGATAGCCCCGACAGTCATGCGAGTAAAGGCTATGACATCACCGGAGGTATTGATGTTGCGGGCAAATAAGCCGACAAACCCCATCAGCGTCGCAGAGACGATCATGGTGCTATATCCTAACGTCTTGGTATTCATTTTCACTCCTTGGTGTCATGCTTGCAGTTCGGCGGGGTTAAGTGCCCTCCCCCGGTCCACTCGAGGTAGCCGAAAATTGTTGCGACTAGGGCGCATAGTGTCGCCATCGCAATAATAAAGGCATCAATGGACCAATAACCCGTAAGCATGAGCTTCCCCTTCAGTTGATGTGGATGAACTCGATATATCGCCAGCTGATATATTCTGATTACTCAATATAGTGGCGTTTGGAAGGGAATAAACCAGTGAAAACCTGCTGTAAAATTGCTGATTGCTGCCCTAGGTAGCCGGATGTGATTTTGGTTGGAAACAACTCAATTTAATGGGGCTCATGCGTGCAAAACGAGAACGAGAAAAAGCCCGACGGTGCGGCCGCCAGGCTTTCTGGTGTATAGCTGTGATTGTTAAACCACTTGCGTGGTATCCGCTACCACCTTGTTGGTTTGCTTAGCGTCGCGGCTTAGCGTTTTACGATCCAGATGGCCACTCAAGCGGGTTAGCAGCAAGGCAACAATCACAATCGCAGCACCGGCCCAAGGGGTATGCATCAGGCCAGCTTGGGCGACAATGTGGCCACCGCCCCATGAACCCAAGGCAATACCGATGTTGAAGGCCGCGATGTTAAGGCCAGAGGCGACATCGACTGCATCCGGGCTGACTTTCTCTGCCAGTTTGACTACGTAAACCTGCAGGCCCGGTACGTTACCGAAGGCAAATGCTCCCCAAACCAAAATGGTTGCGACAGCAGCAATCGGGTTGTACGCGGTCACACTGAATACCAGTAAGACTGCCGCTAGGCCGGTGAAAATAATGGTCAGGGCTTTGATTGGGCCCATCTTGTCGGCCATTTTACCGCCCCAGATATTACCGATAGCCACAGATACCCCGTATACCAGCATGATCAGGCCAATGGCACCGGCGTTGAAACCAGACACATCTTCCAAAATAGGTGCCAAATAGGTAAAGGCGGTGAAAGTACTGCCATAGCCGAGTGCTGTGATGGCATATACCAGCAGCAGGCGAGGCTGGGTCAATACTTTAAGTTGCGACGATAGCTTGGCCGCTGGTGGCTGCTTGAGGTTGCCAGGGACCAATAATGCACTGCCAATCAGGGCAATTAGGCCAAGCAGGGCAACAATTAAGAAGGTTGCCTGCCAGCCAAAAGTCTGGCCGATATAGGTACCCAATGGGACACCGGTTACCAGGGCCACCGTCAGGCCGGTAAACATGATCGCTATGGCACTGGCGGCTTTTTCTTTCGATACCAGCCCGGTGGCGATGGTCGAGCCAATGGAGAAGAACACCCCGTGGGCCAGGCCTGTTAGGATACGTGCCAAGACCAGGGTGTTATAACCCGGGGCCTGCCATGCCAGTAAGTTACCGGCAACGAACAGGCTCATGACCGATAACAGAACCACCTTGCGGTTCCATTTGCCGGTCAGGGCAGTCAGTACCGGGGCGCCAACGGCGACACCCAGGGCATATAAACTCACCAGCAGGCCGGCAGAAGGTAGTGACACATTGAGGTCGGCTGCCATGGTTGGGATCAAGCCCACGATGACGAATTCTGTGGTTCCGATAGCAAAGGCGCTTAGCGTCAATGCCAATAGTGCTAAAGGCATAGTCTTTCTCTCTATTGATGTAATCAAACCGCCGCTACGACCTTGTTTAAGGTCTCAAGGTTTTAAGGTCTCAAGGTTTTCAGCTTTATCGCTAACCCTTCGCGGCACTCTCTCTGTTGGCAGGCATTATTCAAAAAAACGCTATTTCCAAAAACAGCACCTTTTACAAATGATTTTTGCTATAAATGAAAAAATGCGAAGGTGATAACAAATGTTGGAAGGAAAGGGGTCATGCTAACGCGCTCTGATGATTTGGAAATTTTACTGACCGTGGTCGATAGCGGCGGCTTTTCTGCGGCGGCCGAGGCGCTGGATATCCAGGTCGCAAGGGTCTCCCGGGCGGTGAGCAAGGTCGAGAAACAGCTCGGTGTGTCTATTCTCAATCGTACTACCCGTAGGGTAGAGCTGACCGATGAAGGGCGGCAGTTCATCGAGACGGTGAGGGTGGGCTTGCAGCATATCCAGCAAGCCGAGGAAGACATCATGCAGCGCGGTGAGTTGCCCAAAGGAAGGCTAAGGGTCGATGCGGCCAGCCCGTTTGTGTTCCACCAGCTGATCCCGTTGATCCAGCCTTTCAAGGAGGCATATCCGGAAATCGAGCTGGAGCTGACGTCCAATGAAGGCTTTGTTGATTTGCTGGAAAAGCGCACTGATGTGGCGATCCGCATCGGCAAGCTGGAGGATTCCACCTTGCATGCCCGGCCACTCGGCAGGAGCCCGCTGTATATCGTTGCTGCGCCGGAATACCTGGCCAAGCGCGGGATCCCCAAGCAGGTCAATGAACTTGGCCAGCATGACTTGATCGGTTTTGCCGGGGCCAAGATCCTCAATCGCTGGCCGCTCAAAGGGTTGGATAGCATCACGCCTTCAATGATCTCGAGCAACGGCGAAACCGTCCGCCAGCTGGTGCTGGCGGGCAATGGTATCTCATGCCTGTCGGGCTTTATGGTCAACAAAGATTTGGCGGAGGGGCGCTTGGTCTCTTTGCTGGAATCGGAGAAGCTAGCCAATACCGGCCGCGAGCAGGTTAATGCCGTATTTTATAAGTCATCCTCGGTTGCAAGGCGGATCTCGGCCTTCATTGATTTCATCCAGCCGCAGCTGGCGTTGTAGACTTATACCCAATCCACACCTAGAACGGATAGTGGTTGAAAACATCCTCAATCATTTTTTTAGGGGAGCGCCATTTTCATCGTCATCCAAGCCGTTGACTCGGGCATAGGTGCGAAGCCCTGAGCCCTGAGCCCTGAGTCTTTATAACATCTGCTCACTGGTCACCAGCTCAACTCGGGTCGAGACCGCATGTAAGGCGATGTTGTGGATCATCTCATCGACTGTGGTACAGCAGTCCATCAGCATTGAAACTTTGTACTTCTCTGCGGCTTTGGAGATAGCGGTGTGGGTCACGCAGTTCTGGGTCATCATGCCGCAGACCAGCAACTCATCGACACCTTGGCAGCTCAGTACCTGCTCAAGGTTGGTCTGCTCGAAGCTATCGGCAAAATGTTTGATCACCACTTCACCTTGTGGGGCTGCTGCCAGGATCTCCGGGTGGATCTCGGCACCTTGGGTGCCTTCATTAAAAAAAGGTGCCAGGCCCATTGCCGGATCAGCGAGGTGCTGGATATGGATCACCGGGATGTTTTGCTGGTTGGCTTTTGCAATAACTGTTTTGATATTGGCGAGGGTTTGCTCGGTATTCCACAGCGGGAATTTACCGCCTGGGAAATAGTCATTCTGTAGGTCGATTACAAGTAGCGCTTTCTTTGACATAGTCGGACTCCGGTTGCGAACTGTGATGTCTAAACAAGGGGTTAAACAATGAATATGGAGCCAGTATAGGGATTGATCTGTGTGTTTCTCAGTGACTAAAATGACATAAAACAGGTTAAAACTGACAAAGAGCCTTTCCCCATGAATTCTGATGTTATTTCTATCGCCATCGTTCAGTACCCCAACAGCCTACGCTCGGCGGTATACGGTCTGGAGGAGCTATTTGCCATGGCAAATCATGCCAGTATAGAGCAGGGGATAGATGTGGCCTTCAAGGCTGAGGTAGTAGCCTTTGATACGCCAAGCATGCCTGATCAGGCCCCCTCGGATAACAAGGACGCAGGCTATGCGGTTGTGATATTGCCGCCGAGCCAGCTTGGCGATGATTACCTCACGCCGCCACAAGCGTTAATTGAATGGCTGGGTAAGCAGCACCAACAGGGCAGTATTTTGGCATCCGCCTGCGCCGGGGCATTTATTTTGGCCCGAACCGGACTGCTGACAGGTAAGCCGGTAACAACCCATTGGGGGCTGGCGCAGGCATTGCACCAGCAGTTCCCGGAGTTACAAATGGCGACGGATAAGATCCTTGTCAACCAGGGCGATGTGATCACCGCCGGAGGGATGATGTCGTGGCTTGACCTGGGGCTGGAGGTCGTCTCGCAGCTGGGTTCGCCGGCACTGATGCGGTTGGTGGGCAAAATGCTAGTGGTCGATACCGGCGCCCGCGAACAGCGCTATTACCAGCAGTTTGCCCCTAGTTACCTGCATGGGGACACAACCATTGTCGCGCTGCAGCACGAGCTAAATAAACGTTACAGCCAGACCCAGAGTATTGCAGGTCTGGCGCGCAGGGCCAACCTGACCGAACGCACTTTGCTGCGGCGTTTTGTCAAAGCGACCGGTTTCAAACCCACCGAGTACCTCCAGCGCCTGCGGGTACAGAAGGCCTGCGAACTGCTGGAAACAACCACTGAACCTTTCGAGTCCATTGCCCGCCAGATCGGTTATGAGGATGTCGGTGCATGCCGCAAGGTGTTTATCAAGGTGATGGGGCTGAGCCCTGGCGAATTCAGGAAACGCTTTGTGGCCAATCGTACAGCTTAAATAGGCCGTGTTGATTATTTCATTTTCTACAAAAGTTAATTGTCATTCTTGCTATCAATGAAAAGCTCACCACTTGGTAGACTGCCCCCATTCTAATGTAGAGGGCAGCAGTTATGACCAAGTCACTATTCCAGCCGATGACACTCGGCCGCCTTACCCTGAAAAATCGCATTGTCATGCCTCCGATGACACGCTCACGCGCCAGCCAACCGGGCGATGTGGCCAATGATTTGATGGCAACCTACTACGCCCAGCGCGCCAGTGCCGGCTTGATTGTTTCTGAAGGGACCCAGATTTCATCGATGGCCAAAGGCTATGCCTGGACACCGGGTATCTATACCCCGGAGCATATCGCTGGCTGGAAAAAAGTTACCGATGCAGTCCATGCCAAAGGTGGCGCTATCTTCGCCCAGTTATGGCATGTCGGCCGTGTGACCCATCCTGACAATATTGGTGGCGAGCAGCCTATTTCTTCATCGGCGATCAAGGCAGAAAACGTCAGGGTATTTATCGACAACGGTACCGATGCTCCGGGTTTTGTCGATGTGGTTGAGCCGCGAGAGATGACTGTCGGCGAAATCAAGGACGTTGTCGGACAGTACCGCCAGGCAGCCATCAATGCAATCAAAGCTGGCTTCGATGGTATCGAGCTGCATGCTGCCAACGGTTACCTGATCAACCAATTTATCGACTCAGAAGCCAATAGCCGCACCGATGCCTATGGTGGCTGTCTGGAAAACCGCCTGCGCTTTTTGGATGAAGTGGTTGCCGCCATGGTTGAAGCTATTGGAGCTGACCGTGTGGGTGTTCGCCTTGCACCTTTGACGACGCTTAACGGCACCGTTGATGCCAACCCGCAAGAGACCTATACCGCCGCTGCAGCGCTGCTTAACAAGCACAATATTGTGTACTTGCATATTGCCGAAGTGGACTGGGATGACGCGCCAGATACGCCTAAGTCATTCAAGCAGGCGCTGCGTGAAGCTTACCAAGGCGTACTGATTTACGCTGGCCGCTACGATGGCGACAAAGCCGGGCAAGCCATTGGCGAAGGTTTGGCAGACATGATTGGCTTTGGCCGTCCCTTTGTGGCCAACCCGGATCTGCCTGCCCGGATTGAAAACGGTTACCCACTGGCCGCGCATGACCCAGAGACCCTGTTTGGCGGGGCTGAAAAAGGTTTGATCGATTACCCAACTTACCAGGCTGAAACCAGCCCAGAGTGTGTTTAAGTTTTAGCTGGAGAGAAACAATGCTATTTGAATCATTTAATTACGGCCAGCAGTCGTTCGAAAACCGTATTGCTATGGCGCCAATGACCCGTTCGCGTACCTCGCAGCCGGGTGATGTGCCAAACGATATGATGGCAACCTACTACAAGCAGCGTGCCAATGCTGGTTTGATTATCACCGAAGGCGCGCCAATCTCTGCGGTTGGCCGTGGTTATTCGATGACGCCGGGTATCTATACCCAAGCCCACATCGACGGTTGGAAAAAAGTCACTGAGGCTGTACACAGTGCTGGCAGTAAAGTTTTTATCCAGCTTTGGCATGTAGGCCGCCGCAGCCACGAAACCATCGCCGGTGAGCAACCGGTATCGGCATCGGCGGTAAAAGAACCCGATCAGGTGTTTGGCCCATTGCCTGAAGGCGGCTTTGGTATGGTGGAAACCGGTATGCCACGTGCTTTGGGCGAGCAGGATATCCAAGACACCATTGCTGATTTTGTCCAGGCAGCCAAAAATGCGATGGAAGCGGGCTTTGATGGTGTTGAGATCCACGCCGCCCACGGTTACCTGATTGACCAGTTTATGCGTATGGCAAGTAACCAGCGCACAGATCAGTATGGTGGTAGCCAGGAAAACCGCATGCGCTTTATGCTCGAGACAGTTGAAGCGGTTGCCAAAGAAATCGGCAGTGACAAGGTCGCTATCCGGGTGTCACCGCACGTGATTGAGGGCTATGCCGAAGAAGATCCGGAGATCATTGAGCTGACGCTTAAAGCGTTGGCAAAACTGGCACCGATGAACCTGGCCTATGTCCACTTCTCGGAAAACATTTCGCGCTATGTCGAGGCGCCGGAGTCATTCCGCCAGCAAGTGCGAGAAGTGTACCCGAACCCTATTATGGTAGCGGGCAAGCTGACCAAGGAAACAGCCCAGCAACTGCTTGATAAGCAATATGCCGACTTGGTGGCCTTCGGTACGCCGTATGTCACCAATCCGGATTTGGTACAGCGCTTCAAAAATGACTGGCCGCTTACCGAGTTCGATGCCGACGCTCGCTTGACCCTCTACGGAGGTGATGACAAGGGCTACATCGACTACCCTGAGTACCAGCCCAGCCGATCTAGCCTGTAAATGTAGCGAGTTAGGGCGGAAATCAGCGCAATTTTTTGCGAGTAGGTTTTACGGAATATAAATGGGAAACGGCCCCAACCATTGATCGCCAATGGTTGGGGTCTTTTTTGTATTTGAACCGAATTAGCTGATGGTCATCTTGAGCTCATGCTCCCAAGGTGGATAATGCCAAGGCGGATGGTGTTCATTGAATAGGGCTATCTTGGGTGGATTCGGTCAAAAAAACTGGAACGATGATCAAGGTGATATATGGATCGTTACTTGATCATCGTTCCGGGAATCGTGCCCTAGCCGTTGTCTTTGGGAGCCGTGCTGCCGCAGGACTGGCGGATCACTAGTTTCGGCGGGATGATGATCCGCTTTTGGGGGTCGGTATTGCCGCGGATACGCTCTAGCAGTGCTTCGCCGGCACGGCGGCCGATCTCCCGCGCCGAGACAGAAATTGTTGTCAGTGCCGGCTACATTGCCTATGCCGTGGGTGATCGCCCTGCCTTGGCCCCGGGCCTTATTGGCGGCTGGATTGCCAACAACGGCTCGTTCTATGGTTCGGAAGTGGGTACAGGCTTTATTGGTGCCATTATTGCCGGCTTGCTGGTGGGGTATTTCATCCGCTGGGTCACTAGCCTGAATTACCCAAAAGTGATGCAGCCGCTGGTGCCGATTATTATTGCGCCATTATCCGGGACATTCTTCATCGCGGTGATTTTCATTACCCTTATCGGTGCGCCGGTGGCGGGAATGATCGACTCGATGAATGCCATGCTGGTGAACATGAGCGGCGGTAACATCATTATCTTAGGAATGATCCTCGGTGCGATGTCCGGCTTTGATATGGGGGGCCCGGTCAACAAGGTGGCTTTCTTGTTCGGTGTCGGCATGATTGCTAGTGGCCAGACCCAATTTATGGGTGCCTTGGCTTGTGCCTTCCCGGTCCCGCCGTTGGCGATGTGGATGTCTACTGTTATCGGCCGCAAGATGGGGCTGTTTGACCAAACTGAAATCGAAGCGGGTAAGGCGGCAGGGGCGATGGGCTTTGTCGGTATCGGTGAGGGAGCTATCCCGTTTGCCGTCCGTGACCCACTGACCGTTATCCCAGCCAATGTCATTGGTAGTATGGTGGCCTGTGTGATGGCCTTCCTGTTCGGCATTACCAACACCGTTGCCCACGGTGGCCCGATTGTGGCGCTGTTGGGTGCGATGAACAAGCCGGTTATCGCTGTAATGTGTATGATCGTCGGTGCTGTCGTGACCTGCCTGATCACGGTAACCCTGAAGAAATACCGCTTGGTAAAGTCACAAGCGGGTGAGCTTCAGGTAAGTTAATACTTACTGTCAAACCAGCCAGCACCTTTCAAGATATGCGGGAGCCTAGTGCTCCCGCATTTTGTCTTATGCTTTCTCTTGGAAAGTCACCTGGTACTCACCGATGCCGTCGTATTTGATGGTCGTTGGTTTATCAAACCCGACTTCAACAATCCCGCAGTATGAACCGGTGATAATGGCTTCACCTGCCGCGAAATGCATGCCACGGCGGGTCATGTAGTTGATTAGCCAGTACACTGGGTTCTGCGGTAGCGAGTTCGGGTGCTCTCCCGCGAACGTTTGTACTTGCTCACCTTGGCTCACGCTGATATCAATCTTGGCTGCTGCGAATGCTTGTTCACGATCGATCTCTGGGCCGATAAACATCCCTTGGTTGACCAGGCAGTCTGCCAGTTTCTCGAAGAACTCGGCACCGCTGTCGTCGGCAAAGCGTGCCTGCATCAGCTCCAGTGCCATGTGGCATGGGCCAATTGCATCATTGATTTGTGCTTCGCTGTAACCTTCAGGGTTCGCTGGTAGATCCTTGTTCAGGATAAAGGCGATTTCTGGCTCGATGCGAACGACATTGTTGTCGGCGAACAGTGCACAATTGTTACCTTGCTGAGCTGCTCCTTTTTGAATGGTATCGGCAAAGATAGGGGCTACTACAAATTGCTCGTCTGAAATCGGTAGTAAGTACTTCCAACCACCGACTTTGTCGGTGTGTTGGTCAATCATCGAAGATTGGATTTTCAGGGCGTCATCGACGTTGGCTGGTCGCTGCTGCTCGTCAAGGCGAGGCGCTTTGGTGCCGGCTACGCGGCGGCTGAGCAGCTCGGTGGCTGCCTGTTCGAAGTTTTTAGTGGTCATATTGTATTATCTTTTGGAGGTATCCCTAAATAATATAGGGAATTGCTAAGGTTGGGTAGTGAAATCCATTTTGCAGGCGGTGCGGTAAAAAGACTCTGTGATGGTAGAAAGGGGGAAAGCCATAGGCATGAACTCTTCTCTTTATTGCCGTTTGATACCGTTCTAGGATGCCTTATCAAATGATTTAGTAGGTAAGTGCCATGCAAAAAAACGCAGCCATCTTTGATATGGATGGGGTGCTAATTGACTCCGAACCTTATTGGCGACAAGCTCAGGTGGACGTATTGGCCGGCTTCGGGGTGACAGCTACGGCTGAGGATTGTATTCGCCTGACCATGGGCCGCCGATTGGATGACATTGCCAAAATATGGTGTCAGCACTTTAGCCTGGATATACCATCGGAAGAACTGCAGGTTAGTATCATGCAAGCCGTTGTTGCACTTATTCGCCAGCATGGAGAGCCGAAGTTAGGGGTTGTATCACTACTACAAACGCTGCAGGGTGCCGGGGTGAAAATTGCGCTGGCAACCTCATCGAGCAGGCCGATAATTGAGGCGGTGCTTGATACCCTGAATATCCGCAAATATTTTACGGTGGTTTGCAGTGCAGACAATGAAGAATACGGCAAGCCCCATCCATCCGTGTATCTGACAGCAGCTCAAAAATTGGATGTTGCTGCTAACCAGTGTGTGGTGATTGAAGACAGCGTGACAGGTATGATTGCAGGCTTAGCGGCAGGTATGACGACGTTTGCTGTACCGGACAGTATTGATGATCCTCGTTTTGCCGTGGCAAATGGGACCTTTTCCTCTTTAGTGGATCTTGAATATCATCTGAAAAAAACGGGTGAAATAATGGAGAGCATGGCAAGGTAGCCCATCTATTGACGGCCGCGTTTACTGCTTGGGCCGGACACGCCTGAAGCTTATCGTAAACCTGCCAGCGTTAATGCTTAGTTTTGCATCAGCCCATATATTGCCGAGCATAATCGGTGAACCAGTCGATGAACTGGCCTATCGTGGTATCACTTTCTAGCTGGGTCGGATAATACAGGGTCAGCCCGTGGCGGTGGGCATTGACGACGTCGGTCAGAGTCAGTTCTACCAAGTCGCCCTTTTCGACATACTCTTCGGCAAAAATCCGCGACAGTACCGCCCACCCCTGGTGCCTAAGCAGTGCAATCAGCACGTCATTGTTGCTGATGATGTGCTGGTGAGGCGAGATTTTCATCATGTCGATCCCTGCCCGCAAATGGTTTTCACTGATGTATTGCTTGTTGAGTTGGAGATCTTTTATCGCCACCTCGGGTTGTGTTGCCAAGGGGTGGTGTTGGCCGACATAAATAGATAGCGGCAGCATGCCGAGGCTGCGGTACCCAATTTGTTTTTCCGGGATCAGCTTGTTGCGGTGGGGCATGATGGCCAGCTGGGCTTCGCCCGACACCAAGTCATTGAGGGTTTCATCACGGTTACGGTGGAGCCAGTTGAGTTGGAGCTGCGGGAAATGCTCTGCGGCTTGGCGCTCTATCTGGATCACCATACTCGCCGGCAACAGCACGTCGTGATAGATGTTGAGGGTGGTGAGTGTCTGATCAAACGCCGCCAGTGCGGTCAGGGTAAACTCCTGTGCCTGGCGGGCGAGAATTTCGGCCCGCGGATATAACCGGTGGGCCAACTCGGTGGGTCTGGCGCTGCGCCCGACAATGGTGAACAGCGGTAGCCCGAGGTTATCCTCGAGGCTGATCACATGCTCCCTGACGGTGGTCCGGTCCTTGTCCAGTACCCTGGCGGCGGCACTGTATGAGCCGTGTTGGTAAACAGCGGTGAAAGCTGAGATTTGTTCGAGGGTAAACATAGCGAGTTCCGGCGAAGGCGTTTGTTATTGAAGCTAAATCCAGAGCTCATGTTTTTCAAGCGCCTAGCAGAGATTATGGGATTTAGGTTTTGCTTTGAAATTGGATTGTGAACGTAAAAACCGCCGGCCCCGGTCGGGTCTGGGCAGGCGGTGAAGTGGTTATATTATCTCGGTAATGCTACAGCTGCTCGGCTAGCTGATGGGTGATATCCAGTTTCAGCTTGTAGCTATCCCGTGCGGCATTGGAGGCACTCGGCGCGCTGGAGAAGGTTGCTATCACCACGTTTTTGTCTTGGTTGACGTACAGGGTTTGGCCAAACACGCCACGGGCGGTGGCGATACCTTTTTCCTCATCATGGATCCACCAGAAGTTCTTGTAACCGGTTAGCTTGTCGTCGTAAGTAACATGTCCGGTATCTTTGTACTGACTTTTGCGGACATGCTGGCGCTCTTCTTCGCTCAGGGTAAAGGTGTCCTTGACCCATTTCTCCGGGAAGAGCTGCTCGCCGTTGTACTGGCCGTTGTTGGCCATGGCCATGCCGAAGCGGGCAAAGTCACGCAACGTGGTGTTGAAGCCGCCTGTCGCCACCGGCGTGTAGGCGATATCGGTGATGAAGAAGGCATCGTGCTCGGTACCAAGCTTGCCCCAGATATTCTCTGCAATATAGGTCTGCAACGGCTGGCCGCTCTGGCGCTCGATGATCCAGCCGATGACATCGACATTCGGTGAGTGGTACTCGAATTTGTGGCGCGGGGGTAGCTCTGGGTTTTGCACGATACTCGGCAGGAATGCCTGGATCCCCCTTGGGGTATCGTCTTTGGCCGGGTTGAGCGCCATCAGATCATAAGCGGGAATAAAGCCCAGGCGACGAAAGTACTCGGTGCTGGTTGCGCCCGGCTCCATGTTGACGTAATCCTCGCTGTAATCGAGCGCGGTGATCATATTGAGCACGTCGCGAACGGTACGCTCGGCAAAGGCGCTGTTTTTCAGCTCGGGGATGTAAGCAGACACTTTCTTCTCGGTATCCAGTTGGCCTTGCTCGGCTAGGATCCCTGCCGCCATCCCGATTAATGACTTGGTGCTGGATGCCCACAGGTGGTGATCTCGCGGCCCGAATTCACCGAAGTAGCGCTCGTAGACAATCTGGCCGTCTTTGATCACCAGATACCCATCAGTGTGATCAGTTGCCAGCGCTTCTAACAGGGTGACCTTTTCACCTTGGTATTCAAAGCTGGCTTGCTCGAGGGTTTCATTCATGTTGTAAGGGATAGACACCGTCTCGCCATCGCGTGGCACCATGACCGACGGGTGGATGCCGACATTACGAAATGCCCATTGGTTGTAGGTGGGCAGCGTCCAGTTACTGGCGGTGACCTGGGTCTCGCCTGAAGCTGGAAATCCGTCCATTACGGCGGCATGTGCTGTACCTAGCCCGGCAATCAGGCTAGCTGTCATAAGGCTGGTTAGTAGGCGCTGTTTCATGGAATTCACCTTCTTATGTTTCACTCTGTAGGAACTAATCTGTTGGGCTATTCTTAGCAACAGCCCTTTCTAAGAGTGATATTACCGACCATCATTTAAATGTAATGTCAGTTATGCGGGGGTTAACCCAGCAAATATCGATAAGGATCTGATTTGTAGTGGGGTTTGAGGGGGGGGGAAGAATAGTAGCTGAGCGTGGGTCCATGGCCACGCCCAACTGTTTTGTAAAGCTAGCCTTAACGCTGTCGCAGGTAGTGGCTTTTGACCATGGCATTAAGCAGGATCTCGCTGCTCTTAAGCTCAAACGTGAGTGGGGAAGGTAATTCGCCAAACAGTGAGCTGCCTCCACCCAGCACAAGGGGAAAAGTCGTAATGATCATCTCGTCGATCAGATCTTGGGCCAGGAAGTTTTGAATGGTGATCCCGCCATCGATGTACAGTTCGTTGAATCCCTTCGCATTGAGATCTGCCAGGATGTTGTTCAGCTCGCCGCTGACCAAAAATGCTTTGTCTTGGTAGCCCTCGGGAATGGTCTTTAGGCTGTTGCTGATGACAAAAACCGGCTTGCTGTATGGCCACTCGCAGTCAAAAGCACACACTGTCTCGAAGGTATTTCGCCCCATCACCAACGCATCCACCCGGTTCATAAAGTCATGAAAACCAAAGTCATTACCCTCAGGGTTAGGAATACTGTGGAGCCAATCCAAATTGCCGTTCTTATCGGCGATGTAGCCATCGAGACTGGTTGCGATGTAGACAATATTTGCCATGGTGATCTCCTGGTATGAGGTTGAAAATGATGCGGCCTAGATAGCCGTTAGGGTTTCGGTTATAATATTCTACAATGTAGAATAACGTGAAGTTTAAAGAGATCTGAGAATGACTGTCAAGGGAAAAAAACGGGGACGGCCGTCGACATCAGCGCCGGTTTTGAGCAAAGAACGGATCATCGAATGTGCTAACACTTTGATGGCAAAAGACGGCAAGATCCCCAGTATCCGCAAGCTGGCTGCCAGCCTAGAAGTCGATCCGATGGCGATTTATTACTATTTCACCAACAAGCAGGCGCTACTGGAAGCGGTGACTGTCTCGCTGGTGGCAAAGATCTATACTCCAAAGCTATCCGGTGACTGGCAACATGAACTGGCCAAGCTATGCGAGAGCTACCTCAACCTGCTGGCGCAATATCCGGGATTGTTGGAAACCTTACTGGGGATGACCGCCCATGGCCCGGCGACGGTGTTCACCGAGCGTTTTGATTTGGCGACAGCAGGTTTATCGCTAGATGAAGAGCTGCGTAACAATGCCTTGTCTATGCTGGCGGACTATTTGCACGGTTATGCCTTGGCGATGAGCTGCCAGGCAGGCGATGCACTCAAGGTGGATATGATGGTGGGGCCACTGAGCTTTTATATGCAGGCGTTGCAGCAGATGGCCAAGCCTTGATCATGCTTCCGGTCGACTGGCTTTTTCTCGTATTAAAAAGGCAGCCATTTGGCTGCCTTGGTTACTGCATGATGGCTCAGCGAGTGGCTTAGCGCTGCTCAAGCGGGTATGAGCGGTAGCTCCACATGCCGTAGGTACGCAGAGCATCGCGGTAGATCCCCAGTAGCTCACCATCTGAAGGAACCTTCAGTTCATCCAATGGTTTATCGGCGGCCGATACGGTATCGAACGTGATGCCTTTTGGTCCGGTTTGCCATGAGGCAATCTCGAACAGAGCCTGACCACGGCGCACGTGGCTTGCCGAGCTGATGATCGTTGCATGATCGATATCGTGACGGGCCAGGGCATAACTGCTGTATAGTGCATTTTCTACCGTACTGCGGGCGTAGTTGTCTTCGATAATACGCTCGCGGGCAATACCTTTCTCAACCAACCAATCGGCCATCAATTTGCCTTCGGTTTTGTGGTTACGTGGTACGCCGCCGGTGAGCACGATTAAAGAGTCCGGTTCAGCCTTGGCCATTGCCAGGGTCATTTCAAGGCGCTGGACCAGAATATCGTGCATGCTGCCGTCCGGGTTTAGAGCATAGCCCAGGGTAATGATCGCCGTATTGCCCTCGTAGGCTTTATCTTGTTTTTCTTTCAGCGGTGTTGCCACAATACGATTGACGGTATCAAAGATACGCTGGATATCGTCAGCCCGGCCGGCATTGAGCGATTTGAGGGCGTTCATGTGCTCAAGCGAAGCCTGACTGTTGCCTTTGAACTGCTGCCAGACCGCGAGGTAGGCATGGGCATCGACATCTTGCGGGGCGACGGCCAAAACTTGCTCGAAAAGCTCAATCGCCCGGTCGACGTTCTTGTTGTAGATCTGGGCATTGGCAGCAGAGATCAGCAAGTCGGTACGGTAAGGTTCTAGCTGGTACGCTTCAAGCAGGCGATTGGTGACAATCTCCATGTTGCTAGGCATTTTGGCGGTAAATCCGGCATGGGAAATACGGGCTGGCGACTTGAAGGCACTAACGGCATCGGCCAGCAGTTGGTCGACAACCTGGCGCTTGGTAATAAACTGGCTGTATTCCACAGTGGCCTGGATACTTTGCTGTGGGGCGGTATCTGCAGCCAGGATAGACGTCGAGGAAAGGCTCAATAGACCACTAAGGGCAAGGGCAATAAGGTTCTTTTTCATTGTTTTTGTTTAATCTGCATCACAAGGTGGGCAGCAATATATTGCATCCCTGGAATGAATATTGTGATCCAGTAATAAAATTCCCTTATCCCTGTGCAGGACGGTGCACAAAGTGATGGCTTGCTTCCATATTTGTGTGATGATTTTATTTCAATTCATTATTAGTGTGAATAAGTGACAGTTTCCGGGCGAGGGCTGCTACGGCTTGATAGATGGCATCGCCACATCCTGCATGATTACGCAGATCAACTTCTCGCTCTTCAAATTGACCATTTTCCCGGCAATGAAAATAAATTTCATTTAAAATACCAACCTCATATTTATTTGCGATATGTACCCGTTCTCGAATAAGTCGGGGGAATTGATTAATGGTGATATCAACAAATTTATTATCTACCTCGACCCAGACATGACTGAGGATTTCAGGGTAGTCGGCCAGATCATTGCGGCACCAAATCATCTTGGGGTTATAACCATGCTCTCTTAAATACATTGCCAGCATGTTGTTGGCCAAATCACAGGAGCCATAAGGAAAGGCATTGAGTTCCTGCCAGCGAGGAAGTTCACAGTAGCGGAAGGACTGGGTTTCGATAATGGTGGCAAGGGCACTCCGGAATGTATGGATATGGTATTTCATGGCAACCTTCCTTGTTGGTTAATAAAACTGTCAAAGGCCGCTTTCCTTGGTTAGGAATCTAGCGTATGGGTATAAGTATAGGCTGGTTGCCAAGACGAATGTCCTAAACTTGATTCTAACGATAATTATTATTGTTTTGTCTTGATTATTATTTATCAACTGTAAGGTAGAAATAATTATAGTTTTCATTCTTGGGCAATACGGCTAGGTATCATTAATCAATTCTAATAATCTTAAAAGTTCCTATGAGAATTTGAGAACATTCTTGGTTATGGTTTATTCGTGTGGTTGTTTTACTCTTTAATTATTGTTGTTGAGAAATAAATCTAGCAGAAAATTACTTACACTTTGTGTGGGTTAACTAATTATATTGTTGTGAGGAGATATTCAAACTTATTGATGTCCATAACTCAGGCTTTTCATTTCAAATTTAATGGAACTGACTTGATATTAAAGTCAGTAGCTTTTAATTATAAAAAATAAGTATTTGGAGCTTATTGATGAGTATTCACACGGCTAGGTTTAAAAATAAGGGAGTAGATAAGATATCTATCCCGCTGCTCTTCGGCATGATGAGTGCCGGTGCCTTTTCCGGTAATGTTTATGCCAATGATTTAACGTATTTGGAAGAGTTGGGTAAGCGGCTTTTCTTTGAGAATATTTCGCTGAACCAAAATATGTCATGCGCAACCTGCCATGCGGGCTCGGCCGGAGGAACTAACGGTGATTCGGTGACGAATAATACGGATGTTGCGGTAACTGGCTCCGACGGTGAAGGCGTCGGTAATTTAAGGCCACCAACAAACCAATATGTCCAGTTTCGAACCGATGCGGGAGATATCGTCGGTTTGGGCAATTTTAAAGTGTGCACGGTCCCGTTCCTCGGTGATGTTGCCTGCGGTGGCGCCTTCTGGAATGGACGGGCTGAAGGTAACCTGATTGAAGCCTTCCATAATATTGATCCCTTTGCGGGTGTTGGTAGTGAATATGAGGATATGTACCGTAAGTATATCGGTCCGTTGTCTGATCAGGCTCATGCCAGTCCGTTTATCAACCCGGTAGAGCAAGCGCTGGAGACGAAACAGGATGCTTGTAAGCAGGTTCGCGATGAGACTATCTGGGGTGAACAGCTATACAAATATGCCTGGGGCTCTGAATTGAGGTGCGGTAAAAGGCAGATAGATAAAACGTTCGCGCGTTTTGCTATAGCGCTTTCTGCCTGGCAGATGTCAAAAGATAATAACCGCTTTGATTCCAAACGTGATATTGCATTGAGAAATGATGCAGATGGACAATTCCCGCTGGATGACTTTACCGCGCAAGAGAACCGTGGCCACGATATTTTCTACAATGTGGGGCCGGTGAGAGGCAATTGTGTTTTCTGTCACCAAAGCGATCCGGTCAATGCCGGTGGGGTAGGGCCATTCGAGCGCTATACCAACGATCAGTTCTTTAATATCGGGGTGCCGAGGAACCATGACATTCCCAATGATCCCGAGCCGGATATTGGGGTTGAGCTGATTGCGCCAAACTTAGGATTACCCTTTGGGACAAACTTGGGTAAGCACAAAGTACCCACCTTGCGTAATGTGGATAAACGTCCGCACTCTGGCTTTGTGAAAGCTTATACCCACAATGGTTGGTTCAAGAGCCTCGAGCAGTTGATCCACTTTTACAATACCGCCAGGGTGAAACCGACCTGCGCCCCTCACATTGAGACCGCCGAACAGGCGATTGTCAATAATTGTTGGCCAGAGCCGGAGTTTGATGTCAATCGCCCGCCTCCGTTCGTTGTCGGCGGGTTGGGGCTTTCACCGCAAGACGAGGCTGACTTGGTGGCGTACCTGAAAACGTTAAGTGATGGTAGTTCGGTACAAGCACCGGCTCGCTACCGTCTGCATATCATCAATGAAAGCCGGTTGGATCATGGTGATGATGGTTCTTCAGGGCCATTCGGAGGTCTGGAAGACAGGGCTGACGATGCCTTTGGTCGCTTTTAAGTAGACTGATTAACCATCGAGCTAAACCAGAATGCCCGAGCCATTGCGATAATGGTTCGGGCATTTTGTTACTCGCTTTTGGTCATGAGTTTTAGGTACTCGGCCTCGGTGTAGTAATCGGCTTTATCAGCCCTGTCGAGGAAAACCAGGCCATTGAGATGGTCCAACTCATGCTGGAAAATTCGGGCAATGAAACCTTCCATTTGAGTTTTGACTTCCTTGCCTTCAAGGGTGTCGTAACGCACCTCGATATGGGAATGGCGGCTGACCAGTGCGCGGATCCCCGGAATGCTCAGGCAGCCTTCCCAGTCTTTTTCCATATTCTCGCTGGCCCAGGTAATTTCCGGGTTGAGCATCAAGGTCGGCTCCATCATCGGTGCGTCGGGATAGCGTGGGTTGGGGCGGGATGCCACGATGAAAGCACGGATAGACTCGCTGACCTGCGGCGCGGCGATACCCACGCCATTATGCTCCAGCATCTTTTGCTGTAGCGCATTGAAGAAGGGGGCGAACTCCTGATATTGGGTGGCCGAAATCAGCGATGCATGCTCGCGCAAGATAGGGTTGCCGAGCTGGGCGATGGTGAGCGTTTCCATGGTACGAGTCCTTTTCACTGTTTCTCCGTAAAGCTTATAGGGCGACAGGAAAAGCGGCAATAGGCAAGAGGGCGGTGCTGATGATTTGGTTGTGATGATGTGAAATATAACAGGCCCGGTGAAGGGCCTGTTTATCGGTTGAAGCTTTGCTCGGGAGAGTGGGCTGAACGAACTTACATCATTGCAAACAGCAGAAACACGATGGCGCAGCCAACCAGCAAGACCAGCGGGTAGGCTTTGCTGTTGTGCGGCTGTTCCTTGGGCGGCTCTTGCATTGCAGCAGCAGCTATCGGCTCGGCGTTTGCGGCGGTATTGGGCGCTGGCTCAGTGCCCGTTTGCGCCGCTTGTTCATCCGCGCCAAATAGCGCCATCACCTCAGCTTGGGTGCGTGCGGCCAATAGCTGATCCCTAAAATCGTCATCAACCAGCGACGAGGTCAGGGTGGTGAGCACTTCCATGTGGGTGGAGCCAGCTTCTGCAGGCGGAATAGCCAGCAGGAAAATCATATTGACCGGCTCGTCGCCATCAAGGCCCTGCCATTGCAATTCATCTTTGACAAAGGCGCAGGCAAACACCGGTTCGGTAACCGCTTCGGACTTACCGTGCGGCACTGCGAGGTACTCGCCTAGGGCCGTCGGTCCTTCCTCCTCGCGCTTGAGTACCGCATCGAGGAACATCTGGCGGTCGGTCAGCTTTCCGGCCTGATCGATTTTATCGGTCAGGGTTTCGATGGCGGTGATGCGGTCATCGAATACGGCATCGAGCATGATCAGATCAGGTGAGGTTAATTGGGCCAGTTTCATGGTCGTACTCCTTATTGTTCATGCTGCTGATTTGAGTTTGGCGCTAACCAGATAAACTGGTATGGCGCTAATGTTGACTGTGGTGCGAAGGTCTCACCGCTGATCAAATCTGTCCCGCCTTGTGCCAAGGCGACTTGCTGCGGTTGGCTGGTCAGGTTAAGGATGTAGGTAATGCGTGTTTCACCTTCACCACGGATCAAACCAAACACACCTTTGCCTAGGTTTAACACGGTTTGCTTGGAAAGCGGTGAAAACGCGCTGTGTTGCTGGCGAAGGTTGAGCAACTTGATCATTTCACCGTATACCTGCTGGCGCAATGAGCCATGGCTATTCAGCTCGTTTTCCAGTTCATCGAGACTGAACTTTTCACGGTTGATTCGGCGGTTGATGCCGGATGTTTCCATGCCCGCAATGTCATTCTCACTGCCGAGGAAGCTGTGGTAGTAGATAGCCGGAACGCCGATAAATGACAGTAACAGTGACTGCGCAGCAAGGAACTTGCGTGCTTTGTCACCGTCGGTGTCGCTTGGCTCGGTGATCGCACTGAGGTAATTGATATTGAGCTCATACGGCGATTGGGTGCCGTCTCCATTGTGTTTGTAGTTGACCCGGCCGCCCTTGCGCTCGACTTCGCTGCACATGAACTGGCGGTCGGCATCGGTCAGGATCCCTTCGGTCGGGCGTACTCCGATCCCATCGTGGCTGGCAAGGAAGTTGAAATAGGTAGTCTGGCGTCCGGCGCTGAGGTTCTCCATTGCCTCGCGGGTCAGCCCTTCGGCCCACTGGGTCAACACCGAGCTGTCTTCAGCGAGGAAGGCGTGCAGGGTCAGCGGCGGCAGCGGGAACTGGTAGACCATATGGGCTTCATCGCCATTGCCGAAATAAGCCACGTTTTCCGGGTGGGGAACGTTGGTCTCGGTGATCAGCAAGGTACCGCTGGCGGCAATATCCAGTACCAGGCGCCACAGCTTGATGATGTCGTGGGCCTGCGGCAGGTGGATACAGCTGGTGCCTAAAACTTTCCAGATAAAGCCAATTGCATCGAGGCGGATAGAGCGGCCGCCGTTGGCCGCATACATCAGCAGGATATCGATACTCTCCAGCAAGATCTGTGGGTTGGCGAAGTTGATGTCGATCTGGTCGTCTGAGAAGGTGGTCCAGACGTGGGCCGTCTCGCCGTTGGCCTTGGTAAACGGCGTCAGCAGCGGCAAAGCGCGCGGCCGGGTGACACTGCTGTAATCCAGGCTTGGGTCGGATTCGACGAAGTAATCTTGATAGCGCTCGTCGCCTGCCAGGTAGCCCTGGAACCAATCACTGCTCTTGGAGATATGGTTGATCACACAGTCGTACATCAGGTTGAAGTGCTCAGCCAGGGCATTGAGTTCATCCCAATCGCCAAGGTTGGGATCGACCTTGCGGTAGTCAACCACACTGAAGCCATCGTCCGAGGTATACGGGAACATCGGCAGGATATGGATATTGCTGATCGCCCCTTTGAGGTACTTATCGGCGAAGGTTTTCAGGGTCGCCAGTGTCGGCTTGCCGTTTTCGCTGATGCTGTCGCCATAGGTGATCAGGTAGCTTGTGGTCTGGTCGACCCACGCCGGGTAGGCCGGTGCCTTGCCCTGCCATTTGTCGATGAGCGCCAGGATCGCTTCGGTGATCTGCGGCGCCTGTTCTTGGCCGTAAATATCGGCCACTTTGTGGGTAATAGCTTGGGCAAACATTAGCAATTTTCCTTATCAGACGGTGTTGCAGCCGTACAGCGCAAACGCAGGTCGATGGTATTGTTCGGGGCAACCACCGGCTCGGCTCCGGCGATCAGTTGCTCGCGGTAGTTGACAATAGCGACATCGGCATAGTTGTCGAACTGGGTCATATCCAAAGTGATGGCTTGTTCGGTCGGGTTGAACAGGCGCAGGACTAGCGCGTTGTTTTCGTAGAAAGAGTACGACAGGCTCGACAGCTCCAGCTCTTCTTTGATATTGAGCAGGCTAAATTGTTTGCTCATTGGTTTAACGTCAAAGCGGACCTGGAAGCGCTCGAGACGGTTTTCAAAGCTGTTGAGGCGCTGGCGCTGGTAGCTAAACGGCTGGTTGAGGTACTCGGTTTCCAGCTCGCGGATCGCCTGGTGCGATGTACTTTCGGCCATGGCGATGGCAAAGCTGAAGCGCATGGATTGCTGCAGCTGGGCATCTGGGGTATGAACCACGGTATTGTTGATCCCCGATGCGCGGCCCGGACGCCACAATAGCTCATCTTTGCCAAGGTAGCCGACCGCCTTGAACAGGGTCAGGGCGATGCGATCGTATTGGTCGGTTTTGAGGATTTGGTATTCCTTGATCCCTCGGCCGTTGATAATTAATGCCCTGTCTGTTTGCTTATCGTCAGCGTCATTTGCTATCGCGACAGCACCCTCGGTGGTCTCGATATCGACCGGGCACTCGCGGAAGCGCTCGCGCCAGTTTTCCTCTGCGCCGAACAGCACCGGCGCAATTGGCCGCTCAATCGTGGCAAACGGCAGGGTACTGACAGAGCTGTCGGTATTGATATCACTGTTGATCAATACACGTACCCGGTGGTCTTTGACGTGGTTGATGGTATCAATATCGACCTGCAGGTTGCGCTCGCCATGGTGCAGGGTAAACGTTAGCTTGAACACGATTTCGCTGTTGGCATCCCCCTGACGGCGGTCTTCCAAATCTTGTGGCACTAAGATCCGACTTTGCAGGGTCATTTGCTGCATTAGTTCACCGCGCTGGCTGCCAATTAGAGACAGTGGCTGGGAGTAAAGCGGGGTATCACCTTCCAGCGGTGAGAAATCATAGGAATCACCATCATCCGCTTGGTTTTCAAACTGAATGAGGTTGGAAATAGTTCGGCCACTTTGCTTGTCGGTTAGCACCAGTTCGCCGTTTCCTAAAGAAAGATGCAACCGGTCATTTTCTATCTGGGCCGAGGTGCCGTTTTGTGCCTTGGCCATCGAGCCAGCCTCGCAGACCTGAAAGGTTTGGTAACCAAGCGCCGGGATATCATTGAGCTTGGCTTTGAGCTCGAAACGGTAATACGGCGGGACAGGGACTTCTTTTTCGCCGTCTTTGGTGACTTCGATAACCTTGCCGCCATCGAGTGTGTCGCGCTTGACCAGCTCAGTGGTTACCGCTTGGCCGTTGTGCTCCAGTGTAATATCAGCCAAGGTGCTGAACACCACGATATCGACAATACCGGAATACGGTTTGATACGGTTGTTGAACACCATGACTTCACCCTCATCGCATACCTGGCTGGCAATGTCTTTGACAATCAGGTTGTACAGGCCGTGGCAGATCTCCTCGGCTTGTTTGAGGCGGTGCATTATATCGGCGTTGGTGGCATCGCTGTTGCAGCCGCCCATGCTATCGTGGGCATGACATTCGATGATTTTTTTCCAAGCGATATCAATGAGCTCGGTATGTACGGTAATACCGTGCGCCTTGGCAATCGCGGTGACCAACTCGAGCTTTTTCAGCAGGAACTGCTCGATGTCGAAGTTGAGTTTCTTGATGTCGTAGCGCACTGAGCCAATGGTTTTGTGGATGCGGGTATAGCGTGGGATCTTGAACTCACCTTGGTAGGTGTCGAAATCACTGCTGTTTTGGCGCAGGTAATCGACATAGTCTTCCATCGACGAAATCACATAGGTGTCACCGGCCGTGCTGCGCTCGGTGGCCTTGGCTAGGGTCTCCGGCAAGTTAGGGTCGATATTGACCTGATCGCCACCGGATGGGATCAGCACTTCGTCGAGGCCGGCAAGGGCCTTGATTTTCTCGACCATCGGGAAGATTTTGTTGTCGAGGTGGGCAGGCTCGGCCACGATATTTTTCGCCGCGCCGTAGCCGTGGACCAGGTTGTAGGCAAGGATGTTGTCGCCGCCCGGTGACTGCCAGAAGAAGTTGGAACGCTCGACCTGCTGGTCGTAGTCGATACCGCGCCAGAAGATGATATTGTCGATCCCACAGCCTTTGAATAGGGTAGGCATCTGGGCATTGTGACCGAAGGTATCCGGCAGATAGCCGACCGTCATGCTGTGGCCTAGCTGTTCGGCGACATGCATGCCGTATTTGAGGTTGCGGATGATAGATTCGCCGGCAACGTTGAAGGTATCGGTTTGGGTGTACCAAGGGCCGATAAACAACCGCTTGTCGCTGACCAGTTTCGCCATGCGCTCGCGCATGTGCGGCATCACTTTGAGGTAATCTTCAACAATGGCTGATTGTCCATCAAGGTGGTAGCAGCTATAGCTCGACTGGCTTTCCAGTGTCTCGATCACCTTGGTGAAGTTGTAGGTTGCAAGAACATCGCTGTCCTGCTGGGTGAAGTACCACTCACGGTCCCAGTGGGTGTGGGGAATAACATGCACTTTAGCCATGCTGACTTCTCTTCTTTTAGAATTTCAGTATTACAGGGGCAGTATCTACTGCCCCGCATTGTCTTGTGTTGGCCGGGGTGGCCTTATTGGGTTCAAAGGGCCAGCTTCGGTCAGTGGCTACTTTTAGGGTGCGGCTTGGTACAAAGCAGCAGGGCGATAGCGATAAAGCTTGAGCCGACAATAACCGAGATGGTATAGCTCACCGGATCGGAGGACAGGAACCAACCCCATACCGCAGGCAATGGCAGGCTCTGCCAGACATTGAGCACGACGGCCAGCTGGGTACCGATGATGGAGCCGAGGATCATAATCGGGATCATTTTCGGATTTTTCAGGATGAACGGGATAGCCCCTTCCGAGATACCGATAAGGCCGAGCATCAGCGAGGTCTTACCGACAGTTTGCTCTTCGCGGCTGAATACGCGAGGGCGGAACTTGCCGTCTAGCAGGGCGGCGATGCCGACACCGATAGGCGGAATCACGATACCCAGTTCGCGAGCAACCAGGTCGAAGTTCTCACCCATGCCGTTAAGGCCAAGAGCAACCGAGCCTGCCGCTTTGTTGATTGGACCACCAAGGTCAAAGGCGGTACCGGCAGCAATTACCATCGAGTAAATACCGCGACCAGCGTCACCGGCTTCGGTGAACAGTTTGACCATCGCCATGTTAACGGCGCCGAAGAACGGGTTGATAGCGTATTCCATGGTAAGCACCATGACGACACCACTGACAAGTGGTACCAGCAACATGGTTTTCAAGGTGGTCAGTTCGGACTTCACCTTGATAGTGTCGTTGAGGTAGCGAACCAGATAACCAATCAGGAAACCAATGGCGATAGCGCCGAAGAAGCCTGATGGTGCCCATACCTCGATACCGAAGAAGCGTTTGTAGACTTCGTCGCTCATTACCCCACCGATAAAGGCCGGGACCAGAGCGGGCTTACCGGCAATGGAATAGGCCAGGTAGGCAGCGAAGATCGGGTACATGAACTTGATGGTCATGAAGCCAAGGCGATCTAGGGTTTCGACCGGGGTACCGGAGATATCAATAAATTCACCGGTGATTTTGGCGACCGCCATTAGCAGGCCACCGAGTACCACCACAGGCAGCATGTAGCTGATACCTGTCATGATATGGCCGATAAACACTTGGTAGGCAGAACGCTTTTCCTGAACCGGAAGAACAGCGCCTGAAGTGGACTTGTCTTTTTCGCGTTTCATTGCTTCTGGCAGCAGGACATCGACATGCTTGATCAGCTCCTGGGTACGTACTTGCAACGGGTTGGCATTGTCAAAACGTTCCATATCCATGATTGGCACGTCGACAGCCAATACAACGGCATCAGCGCTGGCAATGTCGTGGGCGGTCAGCTTGTTTTTGACCCCGTCACTGCCCTGCGTTTCTACTTTGACTTCATAGCCTTGCTTTTCAGCCCAGCTCTGAATTTTCTTTGCCGCCATAAACGTATGGGCGATACCTGTAGGGCAAGCCGTTACTGCGACCAGTTTTTTCTTCGCCATGGTTTCATATCCATTGTTCTAAACTGCAGACAGTATAAAAAGCGGCGATCGGCAAGCGTTATGGTTTCTTGGTACAAGGTGCGTATGACGATACTTTTGAGAGCTTACTCACGGATTTTCATCCGTTGTTCGCGATTAAATACGCCCATCCAATGACGACGTGACGACAGCAAATTACATGAATACCTTCCGTGGGACCGAACGCATCATCTATGAGTTTATTATTAGCCACGCTAAGCAATTGGGCGAGATCTCGGCCAAGGAGATCGCCGCCAAGGCGTTGACCACCACGACCTCGGTCAACCGGGTGTGCAAAAAGATGGGGTATGCCAGTTATACTGAGTTACGCTACAAGCTGGCGGCAGACTTGGCCCGCCAGCGCTCGTCATCGGAAGATGAAGGGCTAGATCAGGAAGTGATTGCCAAGCTGGCATCCGGCCTTAAAGCCACCAATGTGGTGTATCTCTATTCCCGCGGTGCGTCGATTGTCAGCGTCAATTACCTGTCTCGCTTTTTGTCTCTCGCCAATATTCCTCATCTGGTGATCACCGATATTCACCAGCTCACCATGGCCAGTGCGGGTATCTTGGTACTGATCAGCAAATCGGGTGAAACCAACGCGGTGGTGGACATGGCCCACAATGCCAAGCGCAAAGGAATGAAGGTATTCTCGATCAGCCTGCGCGGCTCGACCCTGAGCCAAATTAGCCATCTCAATGTGAATCTGGAAGAGCAGATTGATGGGATTTCGCTGTACAGCCGGGAGAGCCAACTGCATATACTCGAGGTGGTGGATAAGTTGGGTGAGCAGTTGCTGACTTAAAGTTAATGAATAAGCTTTTTTGGTTTGAAGTGCCTTAAGTAATGTGGAATCACCACGGTCTCTGATTTTATGGTTTGGTTAGTTGCTTAATTGTAAGGTCGCGAACCAGCTCGAAGAAAAAAGAGACCAAATGTAACTGTTAGTGGGCTTATTAAATTAAGCTCCTAAATTTTCATTATTTTTTGTGATTTGCCCTCTTCGATTAGTTCATTATCCGAGCTTTATGAAGGGGGAATGTATTAATGATTCAATGCACATACAATGGTAATTTCAAGAAGAAATTCGATGCCAATATGACGGCTCTCGGCCTTCCGGTTCCTTCTGGGCTTTTTGAAACGGCGACGACAACCACTGCCACTCTAGTTGCAATGATCGAGTCTTACAATGCACTAGGAGCAACGGCAACCGTTAGTGAGATTCTTGGAGCCACCGTCGCAGTTGAAAAACTTAAACTTATCGCGGCCCTTGCTGGTTCTTTCTATATTGGGGCAGCTATCGGTTCTTTGGCTGTCGCGACGAGCAGTTCAGTTACTTGTTCTTTGAGTATGTCTGAAATTCTTGCCTTCAAGCGAAAACACAAACTCGATTTTAATGGTGATCACTTATTTTATCATCGCCATAGGGAAGTGTTTATGGCTTCTCACCAGAAACGGGGTTACTACCATAGGGCTGTCATACAATGATAAATGTAATTAAAGATAAAGCCTTATTACTATTCTTCGGAATAATTTGTGCTGCGGGGGCATGGCTGTTAATTGCAGGCATGGGGCAGTGGTTCTTTGTCTTGATGGCTGTTGTAGGCGGGCTGTCGTTCTGGCAGCGAAAAAAGAACAAATGATAATAGAGGGTTTATGGGGTTTCCCATAAGCCCTCTTTAATTCAATCATCCATACACATGATCAGCACCGCGGCAAATGCCAGGAAGGCGGTCATCATCAGGAACACATCGTTGTAAGCCATAATTGCCGCATCACGCTGCATGGTCGACAGCAGTGTGGCTTGGGCCTGCTGCATCGCGGTGCCGGCATCACTACCTGCCTTGATAAAGAAATCACTCTGTTGCAACAACTGCTGCCAGCCATTGGTACTGACACTGGGCAGTGATTCCTTGATATGCCCGAGGTGCTCGCGGGTTTTGTTATCCAGCAGAGTGGCGATAATCGCGATGCTGAATGCCCCGCCGAGGTTGCGCATGACATTGGTCAGGGTCGAGGCATCCGGCGTGTCGGCTTTGCTGATATGCTTCATCGCCACCAGAGACAGCGGTACCATGATGAACGGACTGCCGATAGCACGCAGCACCATGGAGAGGATCAGCTGTTGGCCGCCGAAATCCACCGTCATGTGGGTGTTGACGTAGCAGCTTAGGCCAAACATGGTAAAGCCGAATGTCACCAAGTACTTGGGTTTGATGAACTGGACCAGCTTGGGCACGATGGGAAACAGCAACAGCTGTGGGAAACCCATCCACATCAGCACTTCACCGATCTCCATGGCGTTGTAGCGCTGGATCTGGGTCAGGTACAGCGGCAACACATATATCGAACCGAGCAGTGCCATTCCGAGGATCAGGTAGGCCAGGCACGACATAGCAAACTGCCGCTCGCGCAGCAATCGCAGGTTGACCAGAGGCTTGTCGTGCTGCAGCTCGTTGATAACAAAATGCACCAAGCTAACGCCCGAGATAATCGCCAGCGTGACAATGAAGTTCGAACTGAACCACTCTTCGCGGTTGCCCTCTTCCAACACCACTTCCAAACAGCCAAGCCCAAGGGCCATGGTGACAATCCCGAACCAATCCGCCTTGAGCAAGGTGCCAAGGTTGAGCGGCTCGTCATCCAAGCCATAGCGGATCATCGAAATCACCAAGATCGCCGGCGGGATGTTGATATAGAAAATGTAGTGCCACGACAGGTTTTCGGTCAGCCAGCCGCCGAATGTCGGCCCAATTGACGGGGCAAAGGTAGCGGTCACACCGAATAATGCCATCCCGATGGCCCGCTTTTGGATCGGTAGCAGTTGAATCACCAGCGAGAAGGCCAGCGGGATCAGGGCACCGCCGCTGAACCCCTGCATGGCCCGGAAGACAATCATCGAACTCATGTTCCACGATAGCGAACACAGGAAGGATGACAGGGTGAAAATCGCCGTGGTCCATGTCAGGTAGCGGCGCTTGCCCAGTGCATTCGATAGCCAGCCGCTGAGCGGGATGGCGATCATTTCCGCCACAAGATAGGACGTGGAGATCCACGAACTCTCGTCCAGGGTAGCAGACAGTGCCCCCTGGATATCTTTGAGCGAGGAGTTGGTGATCTGGATATCCAGGATCGCCATGAATGCCCCAATCAGGCCGCCGAACAGGGCGATCCAGTGGCGGCGAGGCACATGAAGCGCCTCGCTTTCAACAGCATGAACCTGTTGCTGTTGAGCTGTTGTGATATCGGCCCCCATGACTTAGCCCCGTGTATCAACCGTTGCCACAACCGACAAGCCGGGGATCAAGCGGCCTTGCAATCCTTGTGGGTCGGGAATGGTAATTTTTACCGGTACGCGCTGGACAATTTTGGTGAAGTTGCCGGTGGCATTCTCTGGCGGTAATAGCGCGAATTTCGCACCGGTTGCCGGCGAGAAGCTATCGACGACGCCTTGCAGCGGTTGGTCCGGGAAGGCATCCAGTTCAACAGTGACGTTTTGCCCCTTGTGGATCCCGCTGAGCTGGGTTTCCTTGAAGTTGGCTTCGATCCATACATCGGAGGTTGGTACCAAGCTCATCAACGGCATACCCGGCTGAACGTACAGGCCAACCCGCAGGCTACGTTTACCCACGATGCCATCAATCGGGGCATAGATATTGGTGTAAGCCAGGTTGAGCTCGGCTTGCTCCAGTTGCGCCTGCGCTTCGGTTACCGCGGCCTCGGCCTGCTTGATTTGGCTGGCGATGACCACGAGCTGATCTTTGGCCCCTTGGTAGCTGGCATTGGCTTCTTCGAGCTGGGCGGCAGTCACCTTCTGTTGTGAGGTCATGCTGTCGAGCTCGTCCTGTGAAGAGTAATTTCGCTTGAGCAGGCTGCGGGTGCGTACAACTTGCTGCTTGGCTCGCTCGAATTCGGCTTTGGCTGAAGCAATTTGGCTCTCGACCTGACGGATCTGGGTCTTCTGCAATTGCTCTTGGGCATGGAAGTTGTCGATAGCCGCCTGGCTAACGGCTAAGTTGGCCTTGGCTTGATCCAATTTCGCTTCAAAGTCACGGTCATCGATTTTGGCCAACAGATCGCCGGCTTTGACCTGCTGGTTATCAGAGACGAAAGACTCGGTAATGTAGCCCCCGACTTTGGGGCTGATGTTGGTGATATCGCCTTGTAGGTAGGCATTGTCGGTCGACTCGAAGTATTGGCCGTAGCCATACCAATAGCCTGCGCCTAATGCACCAAGCGAAAGCATGATCAAGGTAGCGATTAATGGCGCTTTTTTCTTGTTGCGTTTGGGAAGTGCCGCAGGAGCGGTTTGTGATTGGCTAGAATTGGCAGCTGCAGGCGCTTGGGGATGATCGGCCATTTTACCCTCTGTGTCTTATAAGAATTGGCTTTCGTAAAGTGTTTCAAATTGTAAATGATCTCGATTGGTTGATAAGATAAGAAAAAGAGGAAACACTGTTGCAGAAAACGAACCAATTGACTAAAGGCTACATGGCGATGGATTTGAATTCGATAGCAATTTTTTCACAAGTTGTTGATTGTGGTAGCTTTACTCAAGCTGCTGACGTATTGGATATGACCAAGTCGACGGTCAGCCGGAAAGTTGCTGAGCTG
Organism: Photobacterium gaetbulicola; assembly: GCF_003025515.1. Taxonomy (NCBI): domain Bacteria; kingdom Pseudomonadati; phylum Pseudomonadota; class Gammaproteobacteria; order Vibrionales; family Vibrionaceae; genus Photobacterium; species Photobacterium gaetbulicola. The sequence goes on from NZ_PYME01000003.1 coordinate 248,076, forward strand.
GAAGAACATCTCGGTGTGCGTTTGATCACACGCTCGACCCGCAGTTTGATCCTGACACCGGAAGGCGAAGCGTTTTACCAGTCGTGTGTGCAGATGCTCGAAATTATGGGGCAAGCAGAACTTGAGGTCAGTGCCAACCAAGATCTGATCCGCGGCCGGTTGTATGTGGTCATGCCGGTCGAGTTGGGGCACCAGGTGATGGGCGGCTTTCTTAATGCTTTTTTGAAACAATACCCGCATGTCTCCCTGCATGTTGAAATGACCAACCGCGAAGTGGATATTATCGGTGAGGGGATCGACCTCTATGCTCAGGTTGGGGAGTTGGACGATTCAAGCTTGGTATCACGGAAGTTGACTGAGTCGCGCCGGGTACTGGCCGCCAGCCCTGACTACCTGGCGCAGTATGGCATGATTGAAAGCCCGGCAGATCTCAAGCCGCCGCATCATCAGGTTAAAGTCCACAACAAAGCAGTGAAAATTCCTAACTGGCACCTGATGCACGATGGTGGGGCGGTGAGTATCGATCTGCCCTACCGCCTGAAGGTCAATACCATCACCGCTTCCCTTTCGGCTTGTCTGGATGGGCTAGGTATTGCAGTACTGCCCGAGTTTATCTGCCGTGAGCATTTTGCCTCAGGCAAATTGATTCAGTTATTGCCGCAATGGGATATGCCGCTGGTACCGGTTAGTTTGGTTTATCCGCAGCGAAAATTGATGCCCAAGCGGCTGCGGGTGTTGGTGGACTTTTTGGTCGAGCAGTTCGAACAGCGGGTGAAAAAGCAATCTACGAGTACAGCCACCCAATAGTCTGGGGTCGCATTACTGGGGGGCAAGGAAGCTATTTATGGTTTAATCGATTTCCGTGTGTTCAATCGAATCTGGATTGTGTTTGGTCCGGCAATGGCTTAGTTTGAAGCCAGCTGTTGTTGCTCATTCGCTTTAGCGTCAGCCTCTGGCTCGACACTGGCTAAATCATCGACTTCGGCATCGAGGATCTGGTAACCCTTGAGCTCCATGCAGCGGCGCAATACCAGAGATTGGGTCTGGGTTGCTTTCACCGAGCCTATCGCGGCCCCGGTACCGGCCCCAAGAGCCAGGCCCCATACCATGCTCTCTCCCATCCCGACATCATCGGTGAGCAGTCCACCGAGCGCCCCTGCCGCGGTACCGATAAGTGCCATATTGGCAGCACTGGTGCGGACCGCCTCACCTTTATCGACTTCCTGGGTCTTCTGGCGGCATTCCGCCAAGTCTTGCTCGTACTCGAGTTGGGTTTTGTCATGGGAGCCGACAACTGGCGCAGCATTATACGAACAGGCAGAGAGCAAAGCTGTACAGATAAGAAGGGCTGGTTTTTTCACAGTTCTAGTTTTTCGCTGGCCAAAGAAAGATGGCCGCTATGGTAGGGGCAAAATCGCTTCTCTTCAATACAGTGTTTTTTATTTTATGTATCTTAATGCTAATGGAACAATAATGCGGCAGGTTGCCTGAAAAATTTACAATGTAAATTATGAATCACTGCATTCGATGGCGGTAGCCGAGGGTAAAGGCAATATCGGTACTGTTATCCATATTGAAGGCATTCTCGATCATCGACACCTCGATCGCGCCGCGCTTGGTATGGTAGCGATAGCCTAGTAAAAACTCGGTGGACGGCTCGCTGAGATCAGACGTCGCATCACTGGCCCCCTCGTAGACATGTACTTCGGTAATAAAGCGGTGTTTGGGGCTGATTTGGTATTGGTAACTGACCCCGGTGGCAAAGGCGAATTTGTTGTATTTGATTTGTGCCAACACCTCATCATGATGGCGGTAGGATAAACCCAGCAGGGTATAGATGCTGTGCTTGCCTGTTCGGTAGCTGTAATTGAGTTGCAGCGCTTGTTCGAAATTGCTGGTTTTGAACGGCCCGCTGCCAACGTAGTTGAAGTAGAGCGATCCGCCAAGAGACAGACCGTGATGCTTGTTTTCAAGCAGTTGGTAGCTGGTATAGAGGGAAAACGCATTGCTGATGGTTTCGCCTTCGAAGTCGTGGATTTCAACTCCGTACTGCGGGACCGAGATGTCGAAGGAGTGATCATCAACTTCATCGCGGCCATTCTGCCCAATACCGAACCAGTCATGGAAGGCTTTGGTCAGGGTGTCGAGGTGGTTGTTGGCGGCAAAGCGCCAGGTGTAGTCGAGCTCCAAGGCCCATTGGTCGTTGAGTTGCCAAAACCCGCCAATCGAAAGCGCATTTTGGTAGTAATCTGCGCTGTACTCTTCGGTGTGGGCCCACACGCTGGCAATGGTACCGGTGGCATAGAGTTCAACAGTATCCGGCGCATGGCTGAAGCCGGTTCTGACCAAGGGAGTCAGTGCATTCGACTGCAGGGGAGACTGGGCATAGGTTTTCAGTGGACCGTAATCGGCATAGCGCTGCTCAACGCCGGCTTGGGCGTGCCCTGCGAGCGAAAGCGTAATGAATACCGAGAGTTGCTTGTGATTATCCATAGGGGAGCCGATGCAGATTGAATCTTGTCCTTTGCTCGTTGTTATACTTATTTAGGCTGTCGCTGCGCTGAATGTGTAACAAAGTAATGCAAAGCTTTTCAAGATATTGAATCTTCAGTATAGCTCCCCTCTCGGGGGGCTGACGGGCTAAATGCGATCCCGCCCGGCATGGGCCTACAAAATAACATGCGGCAGATAGCGTGACATATCCTGGGTGATGCGTGAGCTATCCTCTCTGATGGAGATACCTCCTGCCCGGTCGTCTACCAGCCAACTGCCGATCAAGGTGTAGGCATTGTTGAACTTCGGCAGCGGGTGGTAGGCCTGGTAGATCACTCCCTCATCGCCGTAGGGGCCATCCACCCTCAGGGTCTGCCTGCCGTTTTCGACGATAGTGATGTTGGCACCTTCGCGGGCAAATATCGGCTTGATGACATAGTCCTTGAGCTCGCTAAGTCCTGGATCATCGGCAAAATAGGCCGGCAGCAAGTTCGGGTGTCCTTTGTATTTGTGCCAAAGCATCGGCAGTAGCGCTTTGTTGCTGAGCACTGATTTCCACATCGGCTCCAGCCAGTTGATCGGGTTGGATGGCAAGTGCTTGGCGTATTCTTCTCTTAGCATGAACTCCCAGGGATAGAGCTTGAACATCCAGCGGATGGGTTTATCGGCTAAGTCTGTAAACTCTTTCTTGCCGTTGATCCCGATATCTTCGACAAAGACGAAGGCGGTCGACAGGCCTGCTTCCTTGGCGCAGTCTTGCATATACTGCACCGTGCCCCTGTCTTCGACGGTATCTTTGCAGCAGGAAAAGTGCAGGGTCTGCCCGGGTTGCTGGCGTGCAAGGGTTTGGAAGCGGGCGATCAGCAATTCCTGCAGGAGGTTGAACTGATCGGCGTCGCGGCGGATCGCCCCGCTGTTGACCATATCTTCCAGCCACAGCCATTGCCAAAAGCCGGTTTCATAGAGCGAGGTTGGGGTATCGGCATTATTCTCATACAGCTTGGCAAAGCCGTTGCCGTCGTAGGCAAAATCGAGTCGGGAATAGAGCGAAGGCTCTCGGCTGCGCCACGACTCGAGGATTGGCTGCCACATGGTTTCCGGTATCTGGAATCGTTGCAGCCAGTATTCGTCGGCCACCACGTCATCGACAACCTCCAGGCACATCTGGTGGATTTCCTCGGTCGGCGCTTCAAGGTCTTGCTCTATCTGCTTGAGGGTGAACTGGTAGTAGCCGGTTTCGTCCCAATACGGCTCGCCGTACATGGTGTGGAAGCCGAATCCATATTCTTTGGCGAGCTCACGCCAGTGGGGGCGTTCTTTGCTGTCGATCCTTAACATCTGTATTCCTGGCCGATTCAAAAGGGCATGGCTGCCAGTATGGCATGGAGTGAAGTGAAATTAAGGCACCGGTAACGAATTTTTAGAGTTAGGGCAATATCGGTAGGGAGCGGGAATCAAACAGGCGGCGAGCTAGTTAAAATATAAACAAACTGATGCTTTATCGTATTTATTTACGGCTGTTTGCATATTGTTACACACTCTTCTCCCCGGGCGTAATTTACCGGGGCTAGATTGATATATGTCACATTATTGTGTGTCTCGCGGGGTATAGTAGCCCTCGTTAAATTCAGGTTGCATGCTTCGTACCTGTAAGGTTTAACATCACTACAAATAATCGTTCGGGTAAGTTACTGGTAAATAGTTATTGTTCACCGTTCCTTGAGTAAGCCACTTGGCCAGCCAACCTTTTGCTTTAACTTGGTGCTTACCCATTTTTTTCTTTTCTCTCTTACTTTTCTTGCTGCCCGCCCGCAAGCGAACAGGCAACAGTTTGCTTTCTGTTATTACTGAGTTTTGATCCAGTTTTCGATGCTGGTCTCGACCACTTCCATCGGTTGATCGCCGTATTTCAGCAACTGGTCATGGAATGACGCCCACTCAAATTGACCGCCCAGTTCCGTCTGTGCTTTTGCCAGCATCTCTTTGATGACCAAGTAGCCCGATTTGTAGGAAACTGCCTGCCCGACGTAGGCGGCGTAGCGGTAACTTTCTGACTCGATATCACCGTTACCCAGGGCCGAGTTCGAATCCATATACTCCTGAGCTTGTTTGATACTCCAGCCTTTTGCATGGATACCGGTATCCACGGCCAGGCGCATGTTGCGCAGTTGGGCTTCGTTCAGGCTGCCGAAGTACTGCAGGGCATTGCACTCTTCAGCATCGGTATAGATCCCACCCTGGAACGTCTGGTAGTCAAGGTCGAGTTTGCACATCCCGGTGGCATTGACGAAGGTGGGCTTGCCGCTGTTGTCCAGCTCGCCATAGATGCCCATCTCCAGGCCCAGCCACTCGGTGTACAGTGCCCAGCCCTCCGCGTAAGCGGTGTACCAGACGTTCTGGATGTAGTCGGGTTTGTCGGCCGGCGGGTATTCGATGGAGTAGGCGTTTTGGAAATGGTGGCCCGGTGCGGCTTCATGCAGCAATAAGGTCGAGACATTCCACTTCTGCAGGCTGTAATCCGGGTTGGTGTTGAGGTTGAACTCATTGTTGCCGTATGAGCCCACCCCGTCATATTCCTCGCGGTTGGCCGGAACCGGCACTATGGTGTAATCGGTTTTTATTGGCTTGAAGTACTTGGCGACGACATCATTGGCGTCGGTTTTGAATGTATTGTAGTCGATCAGGGCGGCTTCGCAGGCGCTTGGGGACGATGCGGCCTCACACAAAGTCGCATAATCGGTGCCCGAAATATCTCTGCCATCTCTGCCGTAGAAGAACTGTTCGCTGTTGAGGTAATCGAAAAACTCGTTGAGATCGATATCGCCGTTACCATCGAGGAGCTTGAAGGTTCTGAGGCTGATAGTACCGTTTTCCTCACGCCAATTGGCTTTTGGCGTGGCCCCCCGTTTGTCGACGATAAGCTCGGCTACCCGGATCATCTCCGCTTTGGCGTCGGCAACAAGATCTTCCCCAAGCTGGCTTAGCTCCATTGCCGGTTTGCCAGTAGTACTGTTGCGGTCTAGCTGCCATTGGTACCAGGCCTGGCCATTCGGTAAATCCCCCCAGCCGATATTGGTGTCTTCAGCTGTGCCCGCTCCTCTGGCGCCATCGAGGTAATCGACCTTGAGGAAATCAATCAAGCCGCTGACCGCATTGGTCGCATCTGCTACCGCCTTTTGGTATTCGGTAACAAAGGCATCCTCGTATTGATCGCGGTGTTGTTCAATATCTTCCAGTCCCTGGCTCAGCAGCCCATAAGGGGCCGTGCCGACAGCAAGGGCTTTTTCGGTACTTTCAACTAGCCGGTTGGTCAGGACTTTAGGCAAGCGTGCCTTGTCGACGATCCCCATCGCGTATTGTGAATGCAGGTTGTTCGTCCAGGCGGTGAATTCACGGATCACCTGGATATGGCTCTGGTAGTCATCAGGTGTTTCCTGTTTCGCGCCGGCCACTGAGGCATTCCAATCGATGTAGTTGTAGAAGTGGGTGATCGGGATGTCGAAATTCCCGAATCTCGGGTTGGGTAGTGAAGCACCACGAATAGCAATGTTGCGGTCAAACTGGAAAGTGTCGTAATAAATTTTGTCTTCGTCGGATAAGGCGCTGCGATCGATATTTTCCAGCTTGTCCAAATACATTCGGTCGACGGCTTGGCGTGAGCTGGCCATCTGATCGGTGACTTGCCCAAACTCGGTATTGTCCAGGGTATGAATAGCGCTTTGGTAGTCGGCAAAGACGCTGCGCATCTGCCTTGCTGGGTCTTGGTTTTGTTTCGGTTGCTCGATGTAGGTAGTTTCATCGTTGCAGCCCGCCAAAGCGGTTAGTGTGATGATGGCAAGGGCTATCGGGCGAAGTTTGTGGGTGTTCATTGTAATCCCTCATGGTGTGTGATCGTATCTTGTTTTGTTGTTATCCCGTGGGATGTTAAGAGGGTATAGGTTTTGATTACGGGGCTATTGTGATGGCCATCACGACCGGATAGCTTGCGTCATTATGCACGTTTTGCATATCAACGGGGATTGACTAAGTGGCAGCAAAATATGCCTATGATAATTGGCCAAGCCTGAGTTACCGGTTACTGGTATGCATAGAAGAGTGAAGCGATGAATATTCATAATGTTGCACTTATGGGCAAAAAAATGCTGCATTTGAGGTCAAGATCAAGCTTTGGCTTAAAAGTGTGAACTGGATGGCGAAATATATTCAGCCGAACCTGCTTTGACTAGTGGGTTGAGCCTAATGCCGATGAAAACAATTGCATGGAGCATGGAGCATGGAGCATGGAGCATGGAGCATGGAGCATGGAGCATGGAGCATGGAGCATGAGGGGAAAAAAAGGTCTCTTCAATTCGTTGGTTAGTGATGGTAGGAGGGAAAGAGACCTTTGTACCAAGGGCGGACGCTAATTTCACGTAATGGGTACTAACATCCCGAAGGAATGCAAGAGGAATTATATGCGGCCTAATTAGAGTTAAAAATCTAATTGGTGGATTAATGAACAATTCTGGTGCGGGGGAGGAAATTGGGCGCCTGTCGTAAAAAGGTAAGTCTTCTGATAAGCGAGTGGTTATTATTTGAGCAGATTGGGCTGGGGCCTTTCAGCCGTAAGAAAGTCATTAGTGAGGTTGATTTTGAATGCTCAACAATCCTTAGTAACACTTCCAGAAAAAAACACGTTGGATACTGTGATTAAGTCCATGTTGCTGCTGCTGGTTGTGTACTTTTGCTATCAGATCCTACAGCCATTTTTGCTCCCTATTGTCTGGGGGGCAATCATCGCCATTGCGCTGATGCCTTTGGTCAAGGCGCTGCAACGGCGCTGTTCGCTCTCCCTTGGAAAGGGCTGTATGTTGGTTACCCTGGTCGCCCTTGCGGCACTGCTGGTGCCAACGATATGGTTCTCCGGGGCGGTGGTAAGCACCAGCCAAGATGTTGCGACCGCGCTCTCTGCTGGGACTTTGGTGATCCCACAGCCAGATGCATCGGTGGCCGTGCTGCCAGTGGTGGGTGAGCCGTTGTACAAAGCGTGGAGCCTTGCTGCCACCAACTTGGCAAGTGCGCTGAATACCTATGCACCTCAAGTTAAAGCGCTGGTGTCAAGCGGGTTATCTGCTATCGGAAGTCTGGGCGGCAGCGTGGTTCAGTTCATTATTGCCATTCTGATTTCAGGTGTGGTGATGAGCAATGCTGCCCGCTGCAAGACGATGGCCGGCAAAGTGGCTGTTCGCCTGCTGGGCGATAAAGGTGAAGACTATGTCGGGCTGTCGATTGCAACCGTACGCAGTGTGGTTCATGGCGTTATCGGTGTGGCCGTTATCCAGGCAGTACTGGCTGGATTGGGCATGGGGATTGCCGGTGTGCCGGCAGCCGGACTGTGGATGCTAGCGGTACTGGTTTTGGCCATTATCCAACTGCCACCGATTTTGATATTGGGCCCGGTGATGGCATACCTGTTTGCGGTTGATACACCGACCGTTGCCGTTATCTTTAGCGTGTGGGGCGTTCTGGTTAGCGCCAGTGATACCGTATTGAAGCCAATGTTGATGGGGCGTGGCGTTGATATCCCGATGTTGGTGATACTGCTGGGCGCGCTGGGCGGCATGATGATGTCTGGTATTGTTGGTCTATTCGTTGGTGCCGTGGTATTGGCACTTGGCTACAAGCTGCTGATGGCATGGCTTGAACCGGCAGACAAGATCGCTCAGGCTGGGACCGAGGCGGTACTGCCGGTAGTTGCAACACCCTAAGCAACCGAAGAGGTTTGGATGTAAAGCCCTAACACTAAAAGAAAAAGGTCAATACCGATGGGTATTGGCCTTTTTTGTATTGTCTTTTCCAATCGAGACGGACGTTGCTATTTCGCTTCTTGTGAGTCTTTTTCTTCTTTGTCGCAGCCCCATTCACACGGCAGCTCGATAAGGATGTCCGACAGCTGTTCTGGCTGCAGCATTTGTTCGGGGGAGATATTGAGCTGGTTTGCCATGGTTTGGTTAAACAGCTGCCAATGGTTCAGTAAACATTGTTCTTCACTGGCGTTTTCCCATGTGTCCAATATAAATGGCTTCATGCTGGCGGCACCATGGGCATACATCATCATTTGCCATTTCATTTCCCAAATGTTGATCGGTTTCAGCGGGAAATCACTGTTGCAGTTAACGACCAGTTGGTTGACGAACTTTTCAAGCTCGCCGTTGTTATCGAAGAAGTAATCCATTAATACATCGCCCTGCCTGACCCCATCGGCAATCAGCTGGATAGGCATCGGGTGGGCAAGTTGCTGGGCTAATAGCATGGTGACAAAGCGATAGAGGATGACATTGCTCGGCAGCTCGGAAGGAATTTCTTCCAGCAACTTGTACATATAACTCAAGAAATAGACGTGCAGGTTGTCACTGATACTTTGCCAGATCTTTTCCTTGCTGCCGAAATGGTGGCGGATCAAGCTGTGAGATACCCCAGCGCGTTCGCTGATATTTCTCAGCGATACCCTTTCGTACCCCAATTCGCAGAACATTTCCGCGGCAGTTTTGATGATCAGCAGCTTGGTTTCTTCGGCGGCCTGTGCGCTGCGGCGGCCCTGTTTTCTCTCGGTCATGGTTCTATCTGTTTCATAGCCCACGCTATTTTAACCAAAAAACCGCGGGGGCGTCATCTGTGTGCTCACAAAATACATTTATTGTCCATCTGTAAAATATACTTGATCTCAACCAAGTTCAACATATACTGCACAGGTGTGTAATATAAATCTCAGAGAGAAACGCCCGTGAAAGGAACATCCATTTCGTTCACCCCGTTTGTCAGGGTGGCAACAATAGCATTGCTGGGAAGCATCCTAGCCGGATGTAACCAAGCTAATTCAGAAATAACCGAAGAGGTCGTCAAGCCCGTGAAACTGCTGGAAATCCCAATGCCAGCGAATCAGGCGAGTAATGCTTTTCCTGGCAAGCTAGTCGCGACACAGCGCGCCCAGCTTTCTTTTCAGGTACCTGGCGAAATTGCCAAGCTGACGGTCAGGGTCGGCCAGCGAGTCAAGCAAGGTCAGGTACTGGCGGTACTGGATGATCAGGATTACCGCTTGGCTTTCGATGCCAAAATGGCAGAGTTTGAGTTGGCGCAAAGCCAGTTCCTGCGCGCCAAGCAGCTATACGGCAAGAAGCTGATCAGTACCGACCAGTTTGACCAGCGCGAGACTGCTTACAAGGCGGCAGCCGCGAACTTGGAACAAGCAAAAACAGACGTTGAACATACCTTGATCAAAGCGCCTTTCAACGGTGTCGTTTCACTGAAATTTGTTAACCAGAACCAGTTTGTTGGTGCCAACCAACCTGTGATGAACATCCAGAATGTGGATGAAATGGACGTGAGCTTCAATCTGCCGGTACCTTTTGTGAAGCAGACCAGCTTGTCGGCGATCCGCCAGACTGCGGTGTGGGTTGAGATGGATAACCACCCAGCCCAGCCGATCCACGCAGAGTTCAAAGAGCTGTCGACCAAGCCCGATGCTGATACTAACAGCTATACCGCGAAGGTGACCCTTTCCCGCCCGGAGGAGATGAACTTGCTCTCCGGCATGGTAGGTCAGGTGCATTTTGCCAAGCCTGAGCTGTCTACTGCCGTGCGTTTGCCGGAAGGTGCCTGGGTTGAAAAACAAAACGGCCATGGGACATTGTGGCAGTTTGATCCCCAAACCGGCGTGGTCGATGCTCTGGAAGTCGCTCTCAACGATCAGGGCGAGGTGGTATCAGGTTTGGCTCCGGGGATCATGGTGGTGATCGCTGGCGCGACTGATTTGTTGCCGGGCCAACAGGTGCGAGCCTGGGAACGTGAGGGTGGTATCTAAGATGTTGAAGAAGATGTCATTCGCCGTTCTTTCCATGATGGTATTAGCCGGTTGCCAAGAGCCGCCGCAGCAACAAACTACTGCTTCGCTTGCAGTGTCTTCCCTGACGGTTGATCAGCCGATAACCAGCCAGTTCCGCTCCTTCAAGGGCCAGGTGGAAGCGGCAGAAAATACCCCGTTGGCGTTTCGGGTTGAAGGCGAGCTGCAGCGCGTATTGGTTAAATCTGGCCAGCAGGTCAAGAAAGGCGAGCTCCTTGCCGAACTGGATGCTGATAAGTTCGAGCAGCAACGCAATGATGCCCAGGTTCAGTTTGGTCTGGCGACCAAACAGCTTCAGCGTGGCCGGGAATTGTTCGAGCGCAAGATGATCTCCAAGGCTGAGCTCGACGAGCTGTCTGCCAATCACAAGCTGACAAAAGTGAACTTCAAGGCGGCGGAGCGCCGTTTGGGCTACACCCGCTTGGTTGCGCCGTTCGACGGCGTGGTGGCAGATGTGCCTAAGGAGTCGTTCGAGGCGGTATCTCCGGGTGAAACGGTCGTTAACCTGTACCAGGACGATCTGCTGTATATCAATATCGCCGTATCCGATCACGTGCTGGCCATGCTCAACCCGCAGCAGGTGAACCGCAGTTACCAGCCAATGGCGCGTTTTGGGTCCGAGTCGCAAACCTATCCCGTGACCTACCTTGAGCATACCGGCGAGCTAGAGCCACAAAGCCAAACCTACCGGATGTGGTTTGAAATGCCGCAGCGAGAGCCGGCGATTTTGCCGGGCACCAGCGTGTCTCTGCGTGTCGATATGGCGGAAGCGGGCCTGAGTACTTTGCAAGGCTACCAGCTGCCGATGACAGCTATTGAGGCAGGGCGTGAAGCGGGTCAGTTTTTTGTTTGGAAGCTCGACGGCAATCAGGTCCACAAGGTGGAAGTCAGTATTGGTCAGCTTAATAATCACGGTGCCATCGTAAGCAGCGGTATCAGCGAGGGTGAGCGCCTGGTGACCTCCAGCTTGCGAAAAATGCGCGAGGGAATGGAAGTGACCCAGTTACCAGCAGTAAAAGCAGAGGCGAAGGCCCTGTGAAATTGAACATGCCCACCATTGTCCAATCCCTCATTCGCTGGGTGGTTTGGCTGGTGATCACATTGGCTGGCCTCGCCCTCTTCACCGGATTAGGGCAACTGATGGCTGGCAAGCTGATTGACGGGGGCATGCAGTTTTTAGAGTTATCAATTCAGGCCACGCCCGTTATTACGACATTTTGGGTGCTTGGTGAAGATGATTGGGGATTGACTATGGCAGTAGCCACCATGGGAGCAGTACAGTGAATATTGCTGAGTATTCAATAAAAAATAAAGTCATTAGCTGGCTATTTTTGATTATTCTGGCGGCCGGGGGGGTGACCTCGTTTCTGGACTTGGGCAGGCTGGAAGACCCGGCCTTTACCATCAAAGATGCCATGATTGTGGCGACCTATCCGGGGGCAACCACCACAGAAGTTGAAGAAGAGCTGACCTATCCGCTGGAGAAAGCGGTGCGTCAATTGCCGTATATCGACAAAGTGACCTCGACCTCGTCTGCCGGGATGACCCAGATAATGGTCAGTATGGAGATGATTTACGGCCCGGACGAGTTGCCACAGATCTGGGATGAAATGCGTCGTAAGGTTAATGATCTGCGTCCGATATTGCCATCCGGTGTGGGTTCGCTGCAGATAATCGACGATTTTGGTGATGTGTACGGCGTGATGATCATGCTGACCGGCGAGGGCTATTCATACGTCGAACTCAAGCAGTACGCCGATTACCTGATCCGTGAACTGGAGTTGGTCGACGGTGTCGGCAAAGTGAGTCTGGCCGGGGAACAGCAAGAGCAAATTTTTGTCGAGATTTCCGTTGAGCGCATGGCGGCGCTGAATCTGGACATGAACACCGTTGTTGGCTTGCTTAACCAGCAAAACAGCGTAACCGCCTCGGGTGAGATGATGATCAATGGACAGAACCTGATCATCCGCCCCAACGGCGAGATGAACAGTGTCGAATCACTGGAAAACTTGGTTATCCATGGCCGCGATACCGGTAATCTTATCCGCCTCAAAGATGTCGCAACCGTGTCCCGTGGCGTGCAGGAAAAGCCGGGTAATATCGTGACCTATAACGGTCAGCCTGCGATTAACCTAGGTCTTTCTTTTGCCTCTGGGGTCAACGTAGTAGAAGTGGGCAAACAGCTTGATGCCCGTTTGGCTGAGCTGGAAAACATCAAGCCCGCCGGTGTTGAGTTGAACTACTTCTATAACCAGGCGCAGGAAGTGGACAAGTCGGTACAGGACTTTGTGGTCAGCCTGGGTCAGGCGGTGGCGATCGTGATTGTGGTGCTGCTGTTTGCCATGGGGCTGCGCAGTGGGGTGATCATCGGTTTGGTACTGCTGCTGACGGTATTCGGTACCTTTATCATGATGAAGCTCAATGACGTTGAGCTGCACCGTATCTCCCTGGGCGCCCTGATCATTGCGCTGGGTATGCTGGTGGATAATGCCATCGTGGTAGTCGAAGGGATCTTGGTCGGTCTGAAGAAAGGCCGTACCAAGGTGCAGGCGGCGGCAGATATTGCCAAGCAGACCCAATGGCCGCTGCTTGGTGCGACCGTGATTGCCATCACCGCATTTGCCCCTATCGGTTTGTCGTCGGATGCAACCGGTGAGTTTATGGGATCACTGTTCTGGGTGCTGTGTTATTCCTTGTTCCTGAGCTGGATCACCGCACTGACACTGACGCCTTTCTTGGCCGATTTATTGCTCAAAGACGAAGATAAAAACCAGCAGGATGATGAAGACCCATATAAAGGTGCATTGTTTACTGTCTTTGGTGCAATGCTGAGATTTGCTCTGCGTTTCCGTTGGTTGACCATGGTAAGCATGCTGGCTCTGCTGGTGAGCGCGGTAATCGCCTTTGGCCAAGTGAAGCAGTCGTTCTTTCCACCGTCGAATACGCCGATGTTCTACGTTGATTTGTGGATGCCGGAAGGGACCGATATTCGCGAGACCATAGCCCAGACAGAGCAGGTCGAACAGTACATCCGCCGTCAAGACGATGTTGATTTCGTCACAACCTCTGTGGGGCAGGGTATGCAGCGCTTTATGCTGACCTATCAGCCGGAGAAGAGCTACGAGTCTTATGCCCAACTGCAGGTGCGCACCACCAGTCGCGACAACATGTTTGATTTGCTGCACAAGCTGGATGCAGGACTGCCTGCCAAGTTTGATCAGCCGACCTTCCAGTTCAAGCTGATGGAATTCGGTCCGTCGCCGGCATCGAAGATCGAGGCACGTATTATTGGCCCAGATCCGCAAACGCTGCGTGATATCGCGATGCAAGTGGAAGACGTCTTACTGCAAGACCCAGGCGCTCGAAACGTCCGTCACGACTGGCGTGAACGCACTAAGGAGTTAGTGCCACAGTTCAATGAAACCAAGGCGCGTCGTTTGGGGATTTCGAAACAAGATTTGTCCAATACCCTGCAGATGGCCTATGGAGGTAATACGATTGGTTTGCTGCGTGACGGTACCCATATGCTGCCGATCATCACGCGTCTGCCGGAGTCTGAGCGGGTCGATTACGATACCCTGCAGAACCTCCAGCTTTGGAGCCCGGTCCAGCAGGCTTACGTACCGATTGAGCAGGTCATCGATGGCGTTGATCTCGGTTGGTCCGAGCCGCTGATCCAGCGCAAAGACCGGAAGCGGACCCTGACGGTACTGGCAGACCATGATGTGCTGGGTGATGAAACTGCGGCGACTCTGTTTAATCGTATCCGCCCTCAGGTTGAAGCCCTGCCGCTGCCGGTTGGCTACAGCATCGAGTGGGGTGGCGAATATGAATCATCGAAAGATGCGCAGGAGTCCATGATGGCCTCAATGCCGATGGGTTACCTGTTTATGTTCGTGATCACTATCTTCCTGTTCAACTCGCTGAAGAAGCCGTTGGTGATTTGGGCGACGGTACCGCTGTCGATTATCGGGGTGGCATTTGGCCTGTTGGCAACCAACATTCCATTCAGCTTCACCGCCTTGCTTGGCCTGTTGAGTCTAAGCGGGATGATTTTGAAAAACGGTATCGTATTGCTAGATCAAATCAATATTGAGCTGGAGTCTGGCAAGCAGCCTTATGATGCCATTGTCGACAGTGCCATCAGCCGTGTTCGTCCAGTGAGTATGGCGGCACTGACAACGATTCTGGGGATGATCCCGCTGGTGTTCGATGCCTTCTTTAATTCGCTGGCGATCACCATCATGGCGGGCCTGGGTTTTGCCACGGTACTGACACTGATTGTGGTGCCTGTGTTGTTTGCCCTGTTCTACAACGTTAAGCAGCCAGCAAAAGCTTAACGGTTGGGAAACTAAAAATGCAAAACCCCGTTGTACATAATGTATAGCGGGGTTTTTTTATAGGGTTATGTCAGTACGAACTGATCACCTGAAGAACAACTGGCTGAACGGATTGAGCAAGGTTGCCAGTCCTGACGTGAAGTGCAGCGGCGCATTTAACAGGGTCAGGCATAGGCAATCTTTCCCCTCCCGGGTTCTTGGCAGATGCTTGTGCGCTTCGGTTTGGATTATGAAATCACCTGGTTTGTAGGTACCGTTTTCATCGTAGAATTCGCCCGCGAGAACCAGGGTGATTTCTTGCCCCTGATGGGTATGCTCTGGCAAGGCACTGTCGGAATCCATATAAATGAAATTCATCTTGCTGGTTCCGCTGACATCCACTTGAGCACGCTTGATGTTTCCTGGCAGGCGGGACCAGGGACCAATTTTCTCGTTGTGGCGCTGCAAGGCAGAAGGAAGAGGATATGATTTGTCTTCCAATTTGAGTTGGGTGTCAGGCCATTCATCGACAGTTTCGTCAACAAGCTCTTGATCCATGATCTGTTGCATCATGGCATTGAGCGCCGGCGACAACGTTGCTGGTTCGCTTTTCTCAAGTAGGCCTGCCTGTTCAGTCTCGATGGCCGCGATTTTCTGCCGGCAGTAAGGACAGAATTCTAGGTGAGCACTGATCATAATGCTCGATGCTGACTCCAGTTCACCATGGGCGAAACGGCTAAGGAGGGCATGGTCGGGATGGAAGTGAATATTAGCCATCGAGGGCCTCCTTCATTTTTTGCAGGGCCAGGCGGAGTCGACTTTTCACCGTGCCAAGAGGCACATCGAGGGCATCCGCGACGTCTTGGTGGGAAGCGCCTTGCATGCAGACCATACGGACAATTTCCGCTTGGGCAGGGGGAAGCTGATTAATTGCTGCTTCCAATTCCTTACTCACGATTGAGTGAAACTCAGCAGGGAGTTTATCGGCATCAACATCTTCGTGCAGGATCGGCCAGAGATCATCACCTTGGACCCAATCTTGCTGATGCTTGGTCTTTCTGAGCAGATCGAACTTAACATTCCGGGCGACAGAATAAATCCATGTGAGCGCAGCACCTTTGGACTCGTCATAAAGGTGCGCTTTCAGCCACACCTTAAGCATGGTTTCCTGAACGATTTCCATTGCCAATGACTCATCTCGCAATTGCTTGCGGGAAAAATTAAGCAATTTGGGGGCAACCGAGGTAAACAGCTGCTCGTAACTGCGGCGGCAACGGGAATCGGCAATATTGTGTAGTAGCATTGCTACATCGATAGCAGGCGCTTCATCGTTAATGAGAGACTCCTTGCTGCTCCTGGAGTGCATAATTGCATGTGTTCTCATGTTAACCCTATCTGCAAGCATATGTCCGTTTGCAATAAACGCCAAAACTATTTGATGCGATCACTCTGACGTATGATTTTTCTGAGATATCTCAGGCATGGCTCGGAGGTGGGAGACTTTAATAGCCGTTGTTTTGTGCCCAGTGGAATGGGGAGAATTTCCAGCCAGCGCCAGCAAATCCAGTTGGTGTTGAATTGGTTTGTTGGCGAGCTTAAAGCACCGGAATTCAATTGCTGGTTGGGATACTCACTCGTAAGTTGCAAAAGACGCATCACAAGCAGATCATCGTCGGGGAGGACGCTATCTTGCCATAGTGGGTAGACTTGCCCCTCGAGGTGCTGATGCTGAACGCCAGAGGCGGTGACTTTTCCCCAGTGCCGGATAGCAAGCTTAAGCTTGATTTGGCTTCCGCTGAGCCAGTCGACGTCCTCTATGGCTGCAAACATGATAATGTCACCGCTATTACCGGCAATTTGGCCCGAATCATCTTGCATAACAAGCCACAAGCCACCTGCACGTAATCCGTCAGTAACGGTATGGGTGAAGCGGTATCCGGTACCATTGATGTTGCCATTACCCATAGGCATGAAATGATCACGGCATTTTAGATAGGGTAAGCGTTTAAATTCATTTGAGATCAACGACACCATGCGTCCTCCTTTATTGGGTATTACGTGGGTAAGTCATGTTTGGATGACTGTGTTTTCTGTTTGTGGAGTCGGAGGGATTCTCAAGATTGAGATTTTTTTTGTGATCGGGTGAAAGTCAGGCATACGTATCTGACGCCACAGGCAACCACGAAGGAATGATCTGATGAAAGCCAAGTCACTTACCCTTGCTGTTGTTTCGGCACTTGCCCTTGCCCTTGCCGGTTTGGAAATGATTGATTATCAGGCCGTCAGCAGCTTGTTGAGCGTGGACAGTGGGACCTATGACGTGTTCGCTGTGGGTCAAACTGCGGACATTGTGCCTGAAGGCGGTGATGTTCGCCTTGATGTACTGCATGCACATCTGGCACCTACCGAATTCGTGTGACAGTAGCAGGTTCGAAGGACGTTGCCTTTGACAGTGGTGAGTTGGATTTAGCCGGAGGTAGTGATTTGATGATCACTGCGGTACCGAATGTCGATGGTGGCGCAGTATCACCGGTGAACTTGCTGGTAGCTGACGGTATCGCGGTGCTGCGCTGGACGATCTGACATTTGGTATCAATGCCGACAATTTTTCGAGTGCGGAATAACCGTGATATCAAACAGAAAAGCCATCCTCCGGGATGGCTTGTTTGTCTTGGCGTGAAGGGGGCGAGACCAGTATTATCGCTACTGTTAAAAGCTGATATCGTAACGGACTTTTCCGCCAGTATTATCGCTGCTGCCTATCATTTCATCGTAGGGTGTCACCATCTCGAATACCGCTTGGCGGATCCCTAGTTGACTGAGTTTCTCTTCTGCTTCGTGCAGTGACTGCCCGGTAATGGAACGGTGGTGATTGTCTTTGAGGTGGTAGAAGTTACCTTTGTTGTCTTCCCCACCAATCAAGTAGCTGGTTGAATCTGCGGTATTGATAATGGTGGGTGTCAATACTCCCCGTTTCATCAGTGAAAGTAACGCTTCCTGAGTCATGGCCATACTCCTGAATGAGAGCAACAGTGCTGTTGCCTTGTCATTAACGCTGATAACAGCGCAAGCGATCATCTATGGTGTGGTCGCGGATAACGACTTATCAGCGACAAAGTTGGAGGCAGATAGCGGTATCCGCCCTGGTGGTATATTGGCTCAGTAGGTCTCTTTTTTGGGCTTCTTGTCTTTCTTATTGCCTTTACCTGGGTTGTCATCACCATGAACGCTGCGGTTTTCTTGATCCTTTTTCCATTGTTCACACTCTTCCGAGGTGATCTTTACATTTTCAGACTCCAGCTTCAGGCAATCTTTGCTGATTTCAAAACCGTCGCCAGATATCTTTACATCAGCGGTGGCTCCCAGACTAACCATCAGGGTCAGTAGGCAGGCAAAAACTCGGTACATGGCAAATTCCTTGTGGTTGATATCACAACAAGTGTAGAAGCTCTTTTGCTTCTATGTGTTAAGGACTAGTCAGATTTGATCTCGTAAGCGGCAGTAAATTGCTGGACCGCCGATTCGATGGTGGCCTGCAGTATTGTCGGATCCGGCGCAGGCTGGTGAGCCATGATCTGCGGCCAGAAGATGGTTGCTTTCAGGCATGAGACAAATTGCTCGGAGGCAATTTCCGGGTGGGCCACATTGAGCTTGCCAGCATCAATCCCGTCGAGGATCCAGCGGGTGAGGCCATGGCAAGCATCGAGTGGCTGGAACTTCTCTACCATTAAACTTGCCAGCTCCTTGGAACGGATACATTCCGCCATGACAACCCGGGCAACGGCCATGAAACTCGGGCTGCATAGTAACTCCACTTCTTTTTGGGCAATGTGGGTCAGCTGATCTGTGATGCTTTGATCTGGCTGGAAGGGAATAGAGCTGATCACTTTCACATTGGATACTAGCCGCTCAACGATCACCTCGAACAAGCTTTCTTTGGTTGGGTAATACTTGTAAAGCGTTCGTTTTGACACTTCGGCTTTTTTCGAGATCGCTTCCATACTGGCTAGCTCCAGCCCTTTTTCTGAAAAAATTTCCAGTGCGGCACAGACAATATTTTCCTGTTTAATTTCAGCGACTTTACCCATAAAAATTACTCAATTATATGATGGTGTTGAATTAATATGTAAACGGTTGTGTTTACTTTTTGGTTGTGATCAATATGATTAAAGTATACACCATCGTTTACTTTTGAGACTAGCGACGAATGAAAACGACATTGAAAGCATCTTTGGTTGCCATCTTGGGGGCTCTTGGCCTGGCGGCATACAGTGGCGGAAGTACCAGCACAGACGGCAGTTATGTGCGCAGCCAAGAAATTCGTCAAGCACGTATCGCCCGTTCGCCGCAATTCAAAGATGGCAAAGTCATCACCCAGCTGCCGAGGGTTGAAAGCGAGGAGGGCATGTTGTCGCTGCTGTGGAAATTTTTCATGCAGCGCGATCAGTATAAGCCTCAGCAACGTTTGCAGTTCCAAGCGGTAGATACCCCGTTGCTGGAGAACCCGAGCAGTGCGCTGCGGGTGACTTGGCTGGGGCATTCGTCTTTGTTTCTGGAGGCGGATGGTGTGCGCATCCTGATTGACCCGGTGTTTGACCATGCGTCGCCATCGGCGTTTGCCAGAATGTTCTCGCGCAATGTGGATGCACCGGTTAGCCGTGAAGACTTGCCGCTGCCGGACGTGATCTTGATTTCCCACGACCACTATGATCATTTGGAAGAAGCAACAGCACGTTTCTATGCCGATAAGAACGTACGGTTCTTTGTCCCGCTGGGGGTGGGGCGCCACCTGGAAAAATGGGGCGTGAAACCGGGCAATATCGAAGAGTTTGACTGGTGGGAAAGTGTCGCTGTCGGGACTGTTCGGATTACTTCGGCTCCGGCCAACCATAATTCAGGCCGTGGTCTGTTTGACAGCAATACCACTCTCTGGTCATCCTGGGCGATTCAGGCTGAAGCTGGCAGTGTGTTTTACAGTGGTGACTCGGCCTATGGTGAACACTTTAAGCAAATTGGTGAGCGGTTGGGGCCGTTTGATATGACCTTTATCGAGGTAGCGGCGAATGTGAAAGACGGCAAGGGTTATCCAGTAGAAGGCTGGGGGCATATGCAGGCGGCCCACACCATGCAGGCGCATCTTGATGTGGGCGGTGACAAGTTATTTCCGGTCCACTGGTCGACCTATGAGTTGTTTCTCCACCAATGGGATGAGCCGGTCAATGACTTGATTGCCGAGGCACAGGTACATGACGTGGAATTGGTGACCCCTTTGGTTGGCCAGAGCTTGGATTTGTCTCTGCCAGTTCAGACTGCCTATTGGTGGCAAGACAGCGAGCAGTGGCAAACGGACAGTGACATGGCCCAGTTGGCATACCGCGCAGAGTAATGGCTGGTAAGGAATAAAAAAGGGCAATCGCTGGCGCGATTGCCCTTGTTGATCATGGTGCTGGATGGGCGATGGTTATTGCCGTCCGTAAACCCTCACCCCCGCCGATGAGCCCTCGGCCTTGCCGAATACTTCGAGGCTTTTCACGCAGCGGGTATAGGCAAACTTGCGCCAGTCAGTCTGGTCATGCTTGTCTAGCTTGCGGTGAAAATGGATGGTCTTGGTGTCGTCATTGTTGAAGGTCAATACCACACGCTCTAACCGCATATCTCGTTCGGCTTTGACGCGGATAGCGTCAACCCGGCGACATACCAGCAAGGGGATCTGTGCGCCATGGTCGCTTTTGCCCAGCAAGATGGTTCTGCCCAGGGTGATTTTGTCGTCGGCTTGGGCTAGGTTGGAAGCACCGAGTAAGCCAAGGCTCAGTGCCAAAAACATGGAATGCGTTTTCATCAATAATCTCAATAACAGCAGTACTGTTAAGCTAAATAGAGAAGTGGGAAATTCTTCCCACCCGTCGCGGGCCCCGCCTGTATGTCTGAACTTACTTGTCAGTGCTTTGCGAGGGCAGCGGAATATACCTTCGGCTTTGGTTGTTAAAGACAGGGTTGTGTAAAATTTTGCTCTCTATGCCTGTCTATTGGTTTGGTCTTCTTCATCGATGGGGGTGTTATCCGCCGCCTCGATCTCGACTGGCGCTTTTCGGGTTACCGAGACTTTATCCGCCCGGTTGCCATCGACTTGGGTCACCTCGAACTGCCACCCTTCCCATTCGATGCTGTCTCCCACCGAAGGTAGCCCGCTCAAGGACCACATCAGCATGCCGCTTAGGGTGTGGTAGCCGTTTTTATCCTCATCGGGCAGGGTTTCGAGCTCGAGCAAGTCTTTGAGCACCAATATTGGGATCAGTCCGTCCATCGACCAACTGCCATCTTCATTTTCCACCGACCAGATATCTTCGGGAGCGCGGGTTTTGAACTCGCCGGCCAAAGCCTCGAGGATATCTTTCGGGGTCACGATACCCTGGATATCGCCGTATTCATCGACGACGAACGCCATGACATCTCCCGAGTGGCGGAAGTGCTCAAGCAGTTGGATCCCGGTCCAGTTTTCCGGAATAAATACCGGTGGCAGCAGGTAGTGCTCTATCGGGCTGCGCGGCCTGGCGATGTGGTATTGCAACAGCTGTTTGGTGGTGATGATGCCTTTGGGGTTATCCATATTGCCTCTGATCACCGGAAAGTGCTGGTGACTGGAGGCGACCAGAAAGTTGAGGTTGCTTTCGCTTGGCTTATCGAGATCCAGCGCCACGATCTCATTGCGAGGGGTCATCAGCGATGTCACCTTGCGATCATCAAAGTGAAAGACATTTTTGACCATGGCATGTTCTTGTTTCTCGATAACCCCCGTCTGTGAACCCTCTGCCAGTACGGCTTTTATATCTTCCTCGGTGAGCACATCACCTTGATTTTCTTTGCCGTGTTTGCCCAACAGTCGCAGGGTCAGCTCAGTGGAAGTGGCCAGCAAGAAGACAAAAGGTCTGGATAGGCTGGCAAGCACGGTCAGAGGGCGGGCCATCATGCGGGCAATGCTCTCCGGGCTTAGCTGGGCCAGGCGTTTGGGTACCAGTTCACCAATGACGATGGAGAGGTAGGTGATACCGACAACCACGATGGTGGTGGCGGCTACGGAGCTGGTCTTGGCGGCGAGGCCAAGTTGCTGGAGGTTGTCGGCCAGAGGCCCTGCGAGGGCGGCTTCACCGAACACCCCGTTGAGGATGCCGATGGCGGTAATGCCAATCTGTACGGTGGAAAGAAAGCGGGTCGGCTCCTCGCCGAGCTTGATGGCGGTGGTCGCACCCTTGTCGCCATTGTCTGCCAGTTTTTGCAGACGACTTTTTCGTGCAGTGACCAGGGCAATTTCCGACATGGCAAAAACGCCATTAAGCAGAATTAGGCCGGCCAAAATTAGCACGTCCATGAGGTTCTCCTTCATGTTCGAGGCTTCTGCCTCTAAGCATATGTGTTGAGTTGAAAGTTTGGTGTGAAGTAGCAAACAAGTTTGACCTTAGCGACTCAGAGGCGGGATGAACATGGAGAAATATTTATCTCTATAAACTGTGTTTTTGATTAAGATGGCGTGAATGAATAAAAGGAAATAAGGCAATGAAAATCGAGATCAATTTCTCAACCGAGAGGCTGTCGGTCAAGACCCTAGACCGCACTATGCCGGGGATCCAGGACGAAATCATGACTATGTTTACCGAGCCGGTCAGTCGTCACTTGCCACCGTCCTGTCAGAATTTCCGCACGGCGGAGGATGTCGCCAACTGGCTTGAGGGCATGGCACGAACCGGTAGTGTGCTGAGGCTAACCTTGCAGCAGCAAGCGGTGGGGTATCTATTTGTCTTTCCCGAGCCGGAAGACTGCTACCGCTTGGGTTATGTGCTTGACGAAGCTCAATGGGGCAAAGGATTAGCGACCGAAGCGATGCTGGGGTTGGTGAACTATTTGTCTGCGTATGAACACGCTGCCTGTTTCATTGCCGGGGTTGAGCCCGACAATACCGGGTCGGTCAATGTGCTTAAGAAGCTTGGCTTTAGTTACAGCTATTCCGAGCAAGACGTCGACTACTACAAACTGCAAAGCGCCTGATTCGGAACTCTTGGTGCTTAACTCGGCAAGTGCCCGGTCTTTACTAAAATGACGGTCTCCTGCTCGACAAAGGGATAATGCTCGCTCAGGTGCGGGCTACGTAGCCAAGTACCAGCAGGATACTGTCCGAACTCATCCTGAAACTCCCCAGACAAAACCAGGATCTCCTCTCCGCCCCAGTGGCGGTGGGGCTGGAAATGCTCGCCAGTCGGCCATTTCACCAAGGCGGTGTGCTGATGGCCGAACTCATGCAGCGGCATGACTTGTAATCCACCGATCCCCGGTTGCCAGGCGGTGTGCCGGGTATCGATTCGAAGTTGCTGGCTGTCCTCCGGCATGAACTGGTTGAGTTTGACGAAGATTGTACATCCCCGTTTGCTGAATGGGGCATGCTGGCTGCCCGGCGGGTTACGGATATAGGTACCAGGGCCAAAATCACCGGTTTCATCTGAGAACACACCATCGAGCACAAAGATCTCTTCACCCATCGGGTGAGGGTGGGGGGCAAATGATGAGCCTTCGGCATAGCGGACGACACTGGTGGTATGCCCCGACTCTTTGGCTTCGCGCTCAAGTGGCTTGCGCCATACTCCTGATGCAGGGCTGGGCTGCCACTTCATTTTCTCGGTCTCGATCACCAGCCTTTGCTGAAAATCCATGTTGAGCATTATTCACCCTCCCCGGGTAGGTTTCACAATAGGTTAGTTTCGGCCTGCCATTATGCCGCCACCCTGCTTAATCATGTTTTTCGCAACAGTTTGGCTGAGTCGGAATGTCACTTTGTTGAGTTCCATATAAGTATCATAATCAGCCATAGAATGGTCAATGAATGCTTTGGGGGTGAAGGGTCATCGATCAAAGTGCTTAATGAGTGCAAGAGGAAGAACGTCGAGCTCGGTATCTTGGACAAAGTCGTGTTTAACAAGCTACCGCTTCGTGTCGGATACTATGTGATTCTGTTTGGCGAGAAGTTTCTTCGGATTCTGGATGAACTCGAGAAGTTGCAGTATGAACTTGAAAGTTAGTCTGAAATGAAAAAAGCGCCGACATAATCGGCGCTTATGCTATTGGTTGAGCTTGCTAAGTTGAAATGAGAGAAGTTAAAGCTCAAACTCCGGCACTTTTTTCTTCACCGCATCATGGGTGCCAATATAGAGAAGCTCTTGTTGGCCAAGTCCGCGCATGAAAAATGAAAGACATTTCGGGCACTGCAGTTTTTCCTGTCCTGTAGTAACCAGTGATTTTTCGTGCCATTTGCGTCTTACTCGGTTTAATCCTGAAGTGTTGTTACATTCGGGGCATCGAATTGGTACTTTCATAACATCGTTCTCCTGACCACTCTGTCTGGTTACAAATTAACCAGAATAACCCCGCACAAAACTTGATATGCATCAGGTTTGTCAGTTGAACTTATGATGTTGCAAAAAAGTTTTTTATATTTGAGACCAACGTCTTAGCGGCAATTAACAGGGTGTAACGCGAGGTTACAAAACGACATAATTGGTCGCGTTACTCGTTGCCCAAAATGGCCTGCCGCTTGAGCATCAGCTCCTTTGACATTGACTGGGCAGTAATACGCATCCCCTTTTGCTCCAGCCCAATCAGTAATTGCATCCGTAGATTTTCAGCGCGTTCTTCAAGTGCCTGGCGTTCTTGCTCTGGTTTTTCCGCCGCTTTTTCATAACAGCCAACAATTGACTTGAACAGGTGGGACTCGAAGCTGGTTCTTTCTTCCGGTTGAATCGTGCGTGATTCCTTCACTTCACCATTGGCCTTGCGGCGGTTGTAGTCTTGGATCTGGTTTTCAGCGATCAGGTCGAACACACTCATAGCATTACATTCTCTGTGGATATTTCGTGCCCATCATAGCCCCGCAGATTGAATAGGTGCTGAAAAATGCCTTGGGGAAGTGTTTCGAAATGTGTTTGGGCAGCGCTGAGATAAACGCTGTTTTCATCCTTAGGCCTTTATGTGTTTGCGAGTAAATCGATCAATTTTCGAGTTTTCAAAGGGATTACCGCATTGTTGGGATACACGGCATACAGTTCGGTTTTCCAGGTATAGTTATCCAGCAGACTGACAAGCTCACCGGACTGAATATATGACTCAGTAATAAAATCTAGGGTGGTTGTTACCCCCATGCCCTTTAATGCATATCGCGTGAGTAATGACTCACTCTCAAGCTGCAGGAATGGTGAGATTTCTATTTTGGTTTCTTTGCCATCATCAATGAACATCCACTTATCTTTGGTGAGGCAGTGGGTATAGTTCATACATTTGTGGCCAATCAAATCTGATGGTTTTACGGGGATGCCATGTCTGTCCAAGTACGTGGGTGAGGCGACAACATAGGTCCCGATATTTTTGATTTTTTTGCACTTGTACGAGCTGTCTTCCAGTGCGCCAATCTTAAGCACCAGATCGACCTGCTCATGGATCAGATCGCCAATCTGGTTGTCAAAAATCAGGTCGAGTTCTAGCTCTGGATAGGTTGATAGCAGCTGGGCAAAGGTGTCGGTGATGAAATCATCGAACTCCAGCACCGCTGGCATTTTTACCCGCAGTTTTCCCCTGACGATATCTTTGCGCTCGTCGATGAAGTCGTAGCACTTATCAACGCTGTCGAAGATCTCAGCGCAGCGCTCGTAAAGGAATTGCCCTTCTTCTGTCAGGTTGATCTGCCGGGTAGTACGTTGGATCAGCGAGCAGCGCAATTCTTGCTCGAGCTGTTTCACATGCTTGCTAATCACGGATTTTGACAAGCACAGCTTGTCGGCAGCGATTGAAAACGAGTTGTTCATGACCACGGTGTAGAAGGTGGCCAATAGATTCAGGTTCATGGTTTTCACCCGTTAGATCCTTGTGGCGTAGTGTCGAAGGGAGGGCATCTGTTATTGATCGTTTCAGTTTTGCTAATGTTTCCAATGTGGAAACTTATTGATTTTGTATACCAAATCAATAGTCTGGATAGGAGGGTTTTTATCATTTTTATGGTTGATGTGTGATTGGTCACGTTATTTTTCACTCAGGGGAAACTATCAGTTCTTGATAAGTTGATTAAGTTTGCAGGGCATTTGAGGGAAGATTTGTGGGCCAACAAAACGTTCTCACAACAGAGGCTCCTATGGAACAGAATACCTACCCTGAACACGACGTAGCCGATCTATCTCTTGCGCCACTTGGCCGCAGGCGTGTCGCATGGGCTCGTAGCCACATGCCAATCATGCGCAGCATTATCGAGCACTTTGAAAAAGAAAAGCCGTTTACCGGTTTGACAATCGGTATTTGCTTGCACGTTGAGGCCAAAACCGGTGTGTGGCTGGAGGCCTTGACCAAAGGGGGGGCCAAAGTGGTGATCACCGGTTCACCAGGTTCAACCCAAGATGAAACCGCTGCCGCATTGGTCGAAGACTATGGGGTAAGTGTCTATTCCCGCCGTGACGAAAGCTTTGATGATCATATTAACTACTGCCGCAAAGTGTTATCTCACCAACCGGACATCATTGCCGACAACGGTGCTGATTTGCACGAGCTCATTTTTACCGAGCCAGAATTTAGCGGTTTTCAAACTTCACTGCTAGGGGCCACGGAGGAAACCACCACCGGGGCTAACCGCTTGCGTGAAGACTTCCATGCTGACAAGTTCAGCACCTTGATCATCAATGATACCCAAGCCAAACGTATTATCGAAAACCGTTTCGGTGTGGGTTCATCCGTTGTCGATGGCATCATGCGCGCCACCAACGTCATGCTGCACGGCAAGAAGGTCGTGGTGATTGGTTATGGTTATTGCGGCTCCGGTACGGCGCAGCGCCTGCGAGGTATGGGGGCCCATGTTACCGTCGTTGAGTCCAACCCACTGACATTGCTTGAAGCGCATATGGAAGGCTTCTACACCTCAACCTTGGAAGAGGCTTTGCCGGATGCCGACATGGTCGTCACCATTACTGGCCGTGACAACGTGCTGCGTAAGGAGCACTTCGAATTGATGCGCGACAATACGATTATCGCCAATGCGGGGCATTTCCAGCGTGAAATCAACCTTGCGGATTTGGCTGCGGTGAGCCAAAGCCAGGATAAGATCCGTCCTCATGTAACGGCTTACCAACTTGAAGAAAAGCAGCTGTTCGTCCTGTCGGATGCCAACCTTGTTAACCTATCGGCGGGTGACGGAAACCCGATAGAAATTATGGATCTCGGCCTGGCATTGCAGTCGCTCAGTTTAGAGCGTATCGCCCTTAACCGGGACTCGCTGCAGAATATTCCTCAACCGGTCCCTTTCGATATCGAAATGCAAGTTGCTGAACTTGCTGTGAAACACTGGATTAACCACTAACTTTGCAACCACCTCGGGTATGCTGCGCCCGAGGTATTTTTGCCGTCACCCTGTCCAACCTCATGAGCGCGACGATAGCCGGTTTTTTTTCTCGTTTTAGCCATTGATGAGGGGGGAGATACTATGGTGGTGTGCTTGAGTTGCTGAACGGATTGTTAGTGTCCCCAAAATTTTTTTTAAGATTTGTCAAAATTTCACTGCATAATTTTTGCCCAGCTGTTATGATGTGCGGGCTCAAATAGAGAAGAGTTATTTAATGCAACATCAAGTACAAGTTAAACCATCTGATACTTCTACGTTTTCGTGCTGTATCTAACTGTTTCCCTTATATTTATCGTCACATTAATAATTCAATTGTTACTGATCGCTGTTGATAGCGATTTAAATGAATTTACATAAGGGACAACACATGTCTAAGTCTACTGGTATCGTTAAGTGGTTTAACGAAGAAAAAGGTTTCGGTTTCATCACTCAAGAGAACGGCGGTGCAGACGTATTCGTACACTTCCGCGCAATCGCTTCTGAAGGTTTCAAGACTCTTTCTGAAGGTCAGAAAGTTTCTTTTGACGTAGAGCAAGGCCAGAAAGGTCCTCAAGCTGCAAACGTAGTTACTCTATAAGTCATTGAACTTATTTTAAGAAAATGCTGGCCTAGGCCAGCATTTTTTGTATCTGCTATATACCCAAGGTACTTCCTGCACCTTGAGGTAACTTGGGTATCTCTGATCCCTGAACATCTCTTATACCTCTTTTTTATTTGAGGAAGGTAGGATGGAGATGGGTAAATATGCAACCTTTTCCTCCGCTGTTTCACCTTTACTTTGATTTCCACGCAGGCTCCTTTAGCTCAAATCCGGCAACGCTAAGACGACTTCAGATAAATACTGACATGATATTTGCGACTTGAAAGCAAAAAACAGCCCATGTGGTTATTGTTGCTGCAAGATTGGTAGTCGGCAGTGCAAAGTTTTGTTAAATAAGTGTTTAATGAAATATATTATGTGATCTTCGTCACGCTATGACGTCAAGTTGATTTGGATTATCTGTTTTTGTGTTTTATTCAATATAGAGCGGGTGGTTATTCACTGCCTGCAACGTAGAGGCGCATTGCCTAACAGT
Source organism: Photobacterium gaetbulicola (assembly GCF_003025515.1). Classification (NCBI taxonomy): domain Bacteria; kingdom Pseudomonadati; phylum Pseudomonadota; class Gammaproteobacteria; order Vibrionales; family Vibrionaceae; genus Photobacterium; species Photobacterium gaetbulicola. The sequence continues at coordinate 276,261 of NZ_PYME01000003.1, forward strand.
AGTTTAGTGAAGGTCGACAGCCGGTGAAGCTAAGCGAAAGGAGTCAATGCCGAAGTGGTTTTGGTCGTCAGCCAAGCTGCTGGGGTTGTTCTTAATAGGAGCAGCACTGTCATCTCGGGCCCTGCCCGGATGGAGAGCTACAGCAATATTTGTTTTCGAACAGGTAAGTTCACCTACCGATTTCGTACAGCCTTTGTCGCTCGCGTACTCCTTACGCCCCTCCTCTACATACTCACACTTTATTGATGTTGTTTATTAGGAGAAGTCTACGAATGGCTGATTACGGATTATTGTCCATCGTACCCGCGGTGCTGGCGCTGATACTCGCCTTTACCACTCGGCATGTTGTTTTGGCTCTGGGCGTTGCAGTGATCAGCGGCATGCTGATCTTAACCAAGGGCCACCCTGTCGATACTGCGTTGATGTTCTTGTCTGATGGGCCGTTCACTCAGCTCGCATCGGGCAGCAACGCACAGATCATTATTGTTATTACTATCATTTCTGGCTTTATCTACCTGGTCGAGCAAAGCGGTGGCATGGCTGCATTTTCGACCATGGCGACCCGTTATGTGTCATCACCATTGAAAGCCCAGCTTGCGACCTGGGCAACCGGGATCGGGGTGTTTTTTACCGACTCGGGCAACTCGCTGATCCTCGGCCCGATGTTCTCGCCAATCTACAACAAGCTCAAGCTGAGCAAGGAGAAACTGGCCTTCATCATCGACTCGACCTCGTCACCGATTTGTGTGCTGATCCCGATTATTAGCTGGGGTGTTTACTCGCAGGGTCTGATTGAGAACGCGTTCGATAACATGGGCCAGCCGGTCGATGGTTTTGCGACTTTCCTTCAGGTGATCCCTTACCAGCTCTATGCCTTGCTGGCACTGTTCAGTGTGCCTGTCTATGCGGTGCTAAAAAAAGACTGGGGGCCAATGGCCGAAGCCGAGCAGCAAGCCCGCCAGCAGGCTGAGGTGAGCGTGCAATCTGCGGATGACCAGCAGGTGAAATCAGGCCGTATCTCACTGATTGTATTGCCACTGGCGGTACTGTTTGGCTCGCTAATCGCGCTGTTCACCTATAATTACCACTTGCATGGCGCCATCAATGGCCCTGTGATCCGTGCATCGCTGGGTACCAGCTATCTGATTGCCTCGGTAACGGCGATTGCCTATTACGCCTACACCAAAACTATGACCGCCTCGACAGCCTTCAACACTTTTGTGTCGGGAATGCAGCGGATCATGCTAATTTTGGTTATCTTGCTATTGGCATGGACCTTGGGTGATATCTGTAAATCACTGGGGACTGGGGACTATATTAGCCAGGTGATGAATGACCGCTTGCCGGTGTTCATGCTGCCTGCATTGATTTTCATTATCGGCAGTTTTATCTCGGTGGCAACAGGTTCGTCGTGGGGTACCTTCGCCATCCTGATCCCGATTGCGGTACCGGTTGCCAGTGCACTGGGCGCCGACCCGCTGATTTGTATTGGTGCCGCGCTAAGTGGCGGCATGCTGGGGGATCACTCATCACCGATTTCCGACACCACGATCCTCAGCTCGATGTCGACCGGATGTGATCATGTTTCCCATGTCCGTACTCAGTTCCCGTACGCTATTTTGACTGGCGTGACCGCCAGCATCGGCTTCATGGTTGCCGAAATCACTCGTAGCCCGTACACCATTGTATTGGCCGCCGTATTGCAAGTTGCACTGATTGTGTTGATGGTGCGCCGTCAGGCCGCAGCCAGCCCAGTTACCGCTTAAATAGCGATTGCTATTACGAGCTACCGTTTAAAAAAAGGATTGAAAATGAACACACTATTTTGGCTAAGAGATGAAGTAAAAGTGGGTGAGCACCGCACCGCATTGACACCTACCGGAGCCAAAGCCCTGATTGATGCGGGTGCCCAAGTGATCGTCGAGCGCAGCGATACTCGCATTTTTCCTGATCAGGCCTATGTCGATGTGGGCTGTGAGCTGGCGGCAGGCCATAGCTGGACTGACGCTCCGGAGCACGCCTATATCTTGGGTTTGAAAGAACTGGCTGAAGACGATTTCCCGCTTAAGCACCAGCACATTTATTTTGCCCATGCCTTCAAGGGGCAGGATGAAGCGGTGCAGATCCTGTCGCGCTTCAATGCCGGTGGCGGCCAAATCCTTGACTTGGAATTCCTCCAGGACGAAATGGGCAAGCGTGTTTGTGCCTTTGGTTACTGGGCTGGCTACGTTGGCGCAGCGATTGGTCTATCGGGTTATATCCACCATTTACACTGTAAAGACGTGTTCGGCTCGGTGGGCAGCTACCCTGATCGCGACCATTACCTAGCGGTACTGCGCGAGCAGGTTGCGACACTATCAGAGATGCCTAAGGTATTGGTTATCGGTCAGTTTGGCCGCTGTGGCCGTGGCGCGCTGGACTTGTTTGCCGAGCTGGGTATCGATGCCGACGGCTGGGATATTGAAGAAACCAAAGCTGGCGGCCCGTTCACCGCAATCAATGATTACGACATCTTGGTTAACTGTGCTTACCTAGCAGAAGGCACGCCTCCGTTCATCACCAAGGAAAGCCTAGGTGAGAACCCACGCCTGAGCATGGTCAGCGATGTCAGCTGCGATCCGAACAACCCGGATAACCCAATCCGCATCTACAGCCAAAGCACCAAGTTGGCGAAGCCGATTATTGAGTCGGAGGTCAGCGGGTTATATGTGCAGGCGGTCGACCACCTACCGACAGTACTGCCGAAAGAAAGCAGCGAAGATTTCGCCGGTCAGCTGCTGCCGCATCTTCTGACTCTGTGCAAAAGTGAAGATCCCAACGGCGTCTGGGCAAGGGCACGTGATTTCTACGCGACGGCGCAGAACATTGTAAAGTAAACATCGCGGCGATTTGCCTAGGCCAATGAGAGAAGGGGATCTACGTTTGTTAGGTCCCTTTTTTATACCAATGAATCGAAGTCTTAATGGTGTGACCTATGCGAATAAGCTTTACCACGTGACACATTTTTGGACAATTCTGTGTCAGGGCTTTTGCTAATTTAGGAAGTGATGAATAACTTTAGCTAATCGCAATCCACCGTGACAGGCTCAAAAGGTAGATAAGTTTGTTATTTCAGTTCTATGCTATCTAAAGCACTGGAAAGCCACCTTCATATAAAGGTGGCTATTTTTTATTTACGTTAAATGATGATCATCACAAACAACACATCAAATAAAGTCAATCAACTTACAAGTGCTAATACAACTCATATGGAACCCCAGACGCGGGCAGCATCTCATTAGTAAATTGCTCTATAATTGACGACCCAATATACATAACACAACCATCATTTTTTGTTGGAACTTCAATAGTTTCAAATGGGGTTCCTCCTGGTGAGCCTACCTTTAAACCACGAAATTCATATGAATGCAGTTTACCAATAATTGATTGAGACTTTATATAATCAGGGTTTACCTTGTTGCATTGACCATCACTAAAAACAATTATTGCTCCATTAAGTCCATCCAAGTCATCACTGTGCTCCAACAAGTCAATATCATAGCTAAAGTGTATAGACTCATTATGCTGAACCGATGTAAAGCCCTTAACCATAGGCCATTCATTATCATGAAAATGATAAGTCTCAACCACAGTCAAGCTCATTACCGAAATAAAAAGGCTAGTTAAACTCATCATACAGCTCCTTATAACTACCATACTGCTGGTATGCTTCCCACATAAACTCAGCTGACTTTTTGGTAAAATACCCAGTTACAGACAAAGATTTTACAAACGCATTCTTTTGAGCAGCACTAGAAGCATACTGGTATGCAAGATTTATCGAATGTGCGACCATCTCCGATGAATAGAACATCTTCGCGACAATAGATATATTCCACTCATTCCTTGCTTCCATATACACGTCATTTCTTGCTAAACGATCATCGCCCCAACTTCGTAATCTTGGATGTAATTCATAAATTATTTCGATAGGAGCAGTTCTATAAAAGTTCATCTTATACCAAGCTTCTGAGTTACGTCCACTTGCACTTTTGTACGCAAAACCACTATCAATCAGACCTTTAATCGCTTCAGATTGTGAATTAAACAAATTAGCCAAAGAAGCAGTCTGTACTCCTTTCGTAAACGAGCCACCGCCCATTTTACTTCCCGCGCCTCCAGCTATCGCTGCAATGGCCAACTCACCAAAATCGATACCCACCGCATTGAATTTACCACTACCACCAATCATATCGAGGAGACTACTTGCCTGGCTGGTTGCTTTACCAAAAGCCGCGGAGAAAAAACCCGCAGAGAAACTGTCTCCATTCAATGAGTTCAAGCCACCGCCAACCACACCATGGGTTAATGATTTAACCAAAGGATTTTCACCTATCATATTCGAAAGAAAGCCTCCCTCAGCAAAACCTGCTCCGACAGCTGAAAATATCCCCGCAGTTAACCCAGCCTTGAATGCATCCCTTGGACTCAGGCCAAAAGACCGACTGACTACGTATGTCATCGTAAATGATATTGTACTGACTACGGCCCAATGAACACCCGCTTTGAGCATAAGCCCGAACACTACGGAGGTAACTAGCCCTATAAAGTTACCTGTTGGATCGTGGTACTTTAATGGGTTATTCCAAACATAACTGTAACGGTTGTAATTGTGGCTATTGTTAGGGTTTTGCAGCACAGAGTCGGGGCTCAAGAAGATACCATACTCTGGCGAATACACTCTGGCATTCATATGGATTAGGTCAACTTCGGGTATATGCTCATGCCCTGTAAATCCACGATTGGTGATCGAGCCAAACAGCTTATTCTGCTCAAGGTTATGACGATCCCACTCTATCTCCCTGGCTTTCCCCCATGCATCAAACAACGTCTGGCTAACTTGCTCTCCTATGGCATTGGTAACCAAAGTAATCGAGCCCAATGAATCTTTATGGAAATAATGTACCTCTTTACTGATTGGGCTTTCGTCTTCAGCTTTACGAATATCCATACTGACAGCAATGGCACGGCCTCCAGCATTGATAAAGTTATGGTACTCGACCTGGAGCCCCTCCGAGCCCTGCGTATACCTTTTCTCAAAACTTGAACCTTGATAGAAAAGGCGTTCACCATTACCACTGACTTTTCTTAATCGGTTGCCTGATGTACCGTATGTGAATTGAGCAAAATTATCACCCGTATGCTGCTTTAGGGCTTGCCCTGCCAGACCCCATACAAAGTACTGGTTGCCAATCTGTGTTACTGCTCCGTTAGCGTCATATGTCACATCCTTATCACCAATTTTGCTTGGGCCATAACCTCTTCCACTGTATTGGTATGCTACCCCATCTTTTGATTTGAAGTTCCCCCGCTTATCATATGTAAAGTTTTCATTGAAACGGGCACCTTTCCCAACAACCTCAGCAATAGAACTTCTGTATGATACCGAAATCAGTTGCTCAGCGGCATCAAATGCAAACTTCTCTTTTATCCCTAAGGTGAGGTTTTCACGGACGGTCATATTGTCATTCCGGTCGTATCCAAAACGCAAATTGCGTGACCACCCCTGGCTGGATAAGCCATACCCACTGGATGCGGGTCCACGAGTATCAATGTTGTGTAGCTGACCGGTTCCTTCGTAATAGAAGTAATCCGAGCTTACCCCGTTGCCAAACATCTCAGCTTTTACACGACCTGAAGCATCGACTTCCTGCGCTAGCCAGTAATAAATTTCTGCATCAGGATTATCAGAAATATCCGCAAGACTTTCCCATCGCTCGGCTCGATCTGTCTCTGTTTCGAATAACCGATTAAAATGGCTCGACATAGACGCAAGTTGAGTCGCCAAAGACAACATATCTTCAGCTGCGGCCAAATAATCATAATAACGGCCCATTAGCATTTGGTAGGCTAGATTATATTCACGGGCTAAATCCGAAAGACTTCCGTTCCATTCTTTTTTGAAGAATGGATTATTGCCGTATTCATCCACATCAGCAATGATGATCTCCAACTGTCCGCTGTCATTGAGATCTCCTATCCAAGCTTTACTGCTTTCATTTTTCTCAAAACGCCCCCATTTATCACTAACTACTCCATTAATCAGCTGCAAATACATGTCATGGCTAATTTGCTCCATGTTTCCAGAAACAGGATCATAGATATGATGGAACTCTGGGATCAGCGGTACAATTGACAGCAGGCCACCGTCAATAGGAACAAATAGTTCCGGCGTCTCAATCAGTAAAAAACCTAGATCAGATTCCCAAATATCATGTGCCATTCCTTTGTATCGGCTAAATGAAACATCGTCGACCCCATTCACTGGCATCGTATTGTTGCTCGCATCTACAATCTCATCCGCCCAGGACTTCGCGTCCATGGCTTGCGAGTAAAGTGATGCTGCCTCATTTGCATAAAGCTCGGCATGCTTTAGTGCATCTGCGATCAATTGCTCGATCTCTTCTTTACTCAGTTCAAGGTTATGCTGCCCCGCAGGCCCTTTAATCGCTCTTAAATGGCCATTCTCATAGACATTTTGCTGACGGAAACCATCTGGTCGAACTTCTTCAATAACACGCCCCGTCTCGTCATACTTATATTCGGTAACAAAACGCTGATGGCCATACACAGAGTCATTCAACTCTTGAGTCACCTTTTTCAGCTGGCCAGCGCCTTTTGAAGAAAAGTTGTACTCATAACGTAGAATTGATTCCTCGTCAGGCTGCCATATCCCATTAATTGCGACTCTTTGCCGCTCTGCAGCTAACTGTCCAATAAACGTAGAGTCATACTCCCAACGGGATTCTTCCAGTCGCCCTTTGGTACCCTGTCGTGTCTGAAGATATATACGGCCCAGCTCGTCATAGTGACTTTTGGTAACTGTACCGAGCGCATCGGTTTGTACAATCAACTCACCAACACCGTTGTATCCATATTGGATGGTACCTGCGGCCGGATCCGTCATTCTTACTTTGTGACCCAGTGCATTGTATGCGAAGGAGGTAGCGTACTTACCATCATGCAACGTTGAAGCTAAAGACCCATCAGCGTAATAATTATGTTCTATATCAGCTTTTCCGGCAGTGATCACCTTGCGAGTATTACCATGAACATTGTAGAACTCCGTTTTTTGAGCTCCCAGCTTATCTATACGGGTGATCTGATGAGGACTGTAATGCAAAGTGGTTACACTGTCTGACTCACCAAGCGGGCCTGGTTCACTTATCTTTGTCAAACGCCCCATTTCATCATAATCATGCTTCACTGAGAAAAAAGAGGATTGACCTTCGAAATACGGTCTCGTCGTCGCAACAATCTCTCCACGGTTGTTGTACTGCTTATCGATAACAATCCATTTACCCTGTAATGATTGTCTCAATTCTCGAAATGGTCGACCAAAGATATCATAAACAATAATATTCGCTGGCTCAGATGCCGGTCGAACGAACTCACACCAACCAAAATTATCAATTGTTGTACCACCAGTGACAGCTCGACAAGCATTCGCATCTGCACTTCGACCAGACACTGTACTTACCCCAATATCCCACGGCATTTGAGTGTTCGTTCTATACCCCAACCAGTCATAGCTGTGTTGTATTGCGCTCCCCAAGTGGAAACCTGGTGCTTGCTCTTGTAACAGCAAGCCAGTATCTTCGTCATACACATAGCTTGATTTATGGACAACATCACTGAGCTTTTTCCCATCAATATCAAAGCGTCGTGTCGTTATTGACTTACTATCCAACAATTGAGGAAAATTACTGTTATAGGAGTACACAACCTCACGGTTTGATTCTAAATGGCTACCTGTTGTTCTTTCTCGGGTGATATTTCCATATGAGTCATACGTGTAATATATTCTGTAGTTATCTTCGGCGTCCCCCCCTTTCTCTGAGGTTAATAGGCCTGAAGCAAAATCATAACCAAATGACACGGTATTGCTGACTTCGTCATCACCTTTAAAGTGCGTAACCGTTGAACTCAGTAGCCTATCAATAAACCATCTATTGATATTAGGTGGACCAAACTTGTTTACGGTTCTTACTGTATAGTTTTTGCCGTCTTCTTTGCCGCCCTTTACAGTAACACGTGAGTTTATCCATCCAACATTCATGAACTTATCGAAGTTCGCGTACTTCGTAATTGATGTAGTTAATTGCTCCTCATTAATGTCATGTGCATTCTCAACGTTTTCGATTAAAGCGGTATACCACCGATTAACTTCCGTATCCGCATCAACCACGACGCCACAAGACTCAACACCGGACACTTTTAGTTCACTACCGGAAGGAGATACACCATTGGCACAAAATGAGTTTGTACGTTTGTTTAATATCTTTCCGTTTAACCGCTCCTCAACCAAGGCTGTTTGCCCATTGAAGGGGTAAATTAAATGTCGTCGCTCTTTTAGTTCACGGCCCGTCAATTCATCTTTCACATTAACCATGGCCATTCCAAGGTACCCGCGGAAATTTCTGCCGATACGCTGTCCACCATATCGGTAAGAACTGTGGCCTGTAACCACGTTCTTACTATCCCTGACCTTAACCGAACTGATCAGGAATGAGCCATGGGGATTATCATATGATGATGTTCTTAGGTGTGTTTTCTGCTGCCTATTTTCATGATAGAAAAACTGAGGTACATAAAGATCATGCCCCTCATCATGCGAAAAGCCGTATTCAAACTCGACCTTTGGTGCGTATTTGCTTGTGACTGCCGTCAAGTACTGCAATTTTGAAGAGAATGAACCGTGGTAAATTTGCGCTGCCTCTCCGTCTCGAAGAATGACCAAAGAAACACGCCCGTTACCAGCGAAATCTACGAAATTAACAAAATCGTCTTTTGATGGTTTATGAACTCCTGAATAAACAAGTGTGGCATTTTTCGATATCTGTCCATTGAAGTTGTAATGCACATACAAACGCCCTGAGTCATCGATGTAGTAAAAATCAGAGAGCCCATTCTGGTTGATATCCGCAAACCCCCTGCGAGTATCACGGTAGGAACCAGACATTGAAAGAAGGGTTTCTCGTGCAGTAAACGTGCCGTCGCCTTTCCCCTGAAAATATCGAACTTCCTTATCATTTACCTCAACGAGATCAACAAATCCATCTCCGTTAATATCAATCAACCATTCAGCATTCGAGTTTACAGAGTGTACTTTTTCCCACTTACCATATGCTTTTTTAGGATCAAGCTTTTCGTTATAAATGTATGCGCCATTTCTAGTTACATTATCCAAAACACCATTATTGGTCAGATCTCCCAATAAGTGTAATTGAGCATTGAAATCAGTACGTACCCTTTCTTGAATCATATCTGGATCATCAAACCACTCCCATCCGAGTCCCTTTCGTTGACGTGAGTGGTATGACTGCTCCATACCATCCCAGTATTCATCATGGTCATAATGTTCGCACTCAAGAATAAGCTCCGGTAAGCTCCGGCCAAGTATATGCTCATAACGAATCTTCCCCCACCAACCCCACGAATTATATTGACACCCCGGAGTCTTCCACCATCCTCGATATGAAGGTGTCCCAGCTTCATTGATTGCTGATAGAATATCGCTAACCTCGATTACTGATAACCCCGCAAATCGGCTATCTTGAAGGAAGATAAGCTGCAAATTATTATCGCCATTGACATCCATTATCTTTATGGATGTGGCGTTTTTCATTACATCATTGGCGTCACTAAAGACTTTTTTATAAGGTTCCCAACTTAAAATGCCATTTTTATAGTAACCTTTCGAGATATAGATGAGACCATTATTGTCGACACCAATAAAGTCCTTAATACCATTCCCTGTAATATCATTAACGAGGTTAAATTTATAACCTTTAGCCGTGAAGTTCTGTTCTTTTGATAGAGTAAAGTTTGATTCGTTAGATTGCCAAGCATATTCAAATACTAATGGAGGTAAGCAATCCTCACCATTACACTGGCTAACTGAGTCAACATACCTCAGCCCTGTGTGGTTATCTGTGGTGTATTGTATACCATAGCGCCAAAGTAGTTTATCGGTAGCTGCACCACGTACATCAACACTACTGAGATAATAGTTATATGATTGTCGGCGCCCATGGTACCAAGACGGTTTAACTGAAGAGTTTATGTTCCAATTAAAAACGACATCGCCCCCCGCATAGCTTACTCGTTCTAAGCGAGCATATTGATCCCCATTTTCATCAAGATCCGAGTAATGGTATGTGATCGCGCTTCTGTCATTGGATGAATAATTAGGAATTGAGCTAGTCAGGAGTAACTTTGATGGTTTTCTGCCAAAATCCGTTGCATAAACGGGGGTTTTATAGGTGTGTTTTATACCATCTCTAGAAACAATTTCGAATTCAGTCGGCCCCCAGTTGTCATCCCGTTTTACCTCAATATAATACGTTGGATCACTTTCAAGCTGAAAAGTCGCTCCTCTAGTGCCAGGTCTCATCCTGGTCGCGTTAGTTTGTACCAATGGGGTTCCATCGATACACCAAATATCGCTCTTGGTAAGTTCAGGTCTCTGCCGCTCATACTCACGATACTGAGCGTTATAAACTATCTTGTCGCAACGCTCTATCATGCTAGGGCCACCAAGCGTCCACCCCACCCCAAGTGATCCCTGACCCAAATTATGATTGTAATTTAAGCTTAATTGAGGAGAAAAATCAGTAATACCTTTTGGAACCGTTATGGGAATTGTGTAATTTACGCTGCCATCATTGATGCGATATTCAGATTGAATTACACCAACACCAGATTGGTGAGTTATGGTACTGCTTAATGCTGGTAACGATAGTAATGCTCCAAGTGCAATAAAACCAAACCTAAACGTCATTCTATCGCCCTCCTAATTTTATCGATTTCATCCAACAACAAAACAACAGTTTCAGGTGGCGCGTACTGAGAATGATTTATACGTCCATCTCCAGTTTCTGGCACACTCTCTCCAATATCTCTATTCAAGCTCTGATCTATCGCCTTTATCCTATCTTTGTAGTGAGATAAGAGTTTTGGTGGCTCTTTTTCAACTGGGATATCGATAGCAGTCCTGTTTAATGCATCTGGTAAAGTCTTAAAATGATGCACCGAAAAAAGAACAAGCACAGACATGCAGAACCCAATTATTAAATAATTGAATTTCAAAATAAGTTCCTTATATAAAGCTACGCGACAAAGACAACCTTAATCATCCATAGCCAGCTATCACATGTGAAGCATTCAAAGGTAATCAGTAGGCACTGTGTAGTGGTCAAGTAAAATTGGCCACGGTTTTAGAGTCATTCCAGAATAACCGTTCTGACTCATTTGGCGTCAGACCACCGTTATATTGATGTGGCCTGATCTCGCTGTAATATCCTGTGATGTACT
>NZ_PYME01000030.1:0-71982 GCF_003025515.1 Photobacterium gaetbulicola
TAGGAAAAGAAGTCTTTCGACGGCTGGAATATCACATTACAAATTCAACATTACGCTGGGCACAACAAGAGTTAATTATGATGGCAAGGAGCAATTATCATGCGTGAATTTTGTGGGGATCCTCCAGCGCCTAACATAAGTTGCGCCCCACTAAACCCACCAAGCGCACCGAACTCCATACCAAAAATGCGCAGTAAAAAGCGTCAACTTGATGTTCTTGTTAGCTCACGAACTCAAACTCTTCGGCATTCTCAAAAGAAAATTGCTTCAAATATGATAAAGCAACATCTGAAACTACAAGCAAAGAGCTTTCTGTGATACCAAAATCATCTTGAGCTGGTTTACCATTTACTTTTAACCACACAAACTCGGGAAGCGTTTTATTCGGATAAAGCTCATTAAATAATTCAGATGTGGTAATTTTGGCCGCTTCCAAATCAAAACCTGTTAAAGATGTCTTTTTAAGAGATTGCGACAAGTTGTAAGATACCAAAAAACATGGAAAAGATTCCAAGATATCATCACCAAGCCACCCTTGAAACTCGTAGTGCAACTTAGTTACCGATGGCGGATGAACAGAAAAATCCCCTTCAGTTTTTTCACCAAGACCGCCTGCGACTTCAGGCTCTATAACAAAATATTTCATATATGCTTCTATATATTTAGGAATGAGCTAACGCCCAATTAAGTAGCCCGAAACGCACAACGATAGTTTCTGCATAGCGCCTTAACCACTGAAACTACTGCAAACTGAAAATGCCACGCGTTGAGGGTCTGCTTGAATTGCTTGTTATGTAATCACATGTTCGGACTTTATTGTTCCCACCAGACTACTAAAAACGCCTTTTCACTCAAGGTTCTTTTGATGGATTTGAGTGCGAAAGCCAAATTCGAAGTAGGGGAGTTACAACGATTTCAGGATAGTGAATTTCAGCGAATGACTTAGCTTTTGACGCAGACAAGCAAGACGAAATGAACTTACCCAGTGGGATGAACTTTCGTTGACCTTGAATCATTGCGACGAAGCAAAACTAAGATGCAGAACCAGAAACCCAAGAATGAATAAGTAGCTTGGCATTACGAAAGACTAAAAAATACTGAAAATCAACCTGTTACATAACGCCAGCAATAAGGTGTGCCACGATGAACTCACCAAGCGCACCGAACTCCATACCAAAACCGCCGAGTGTAACGCATCACCTTAATTGCCTTGTTACACCTTAATCACAGTCGATGTACCCGCCATATGCTCCACATTTGGTACAACGAAATATATATGCTGTAGGAGAACCATCTTTTGATAAAGATGAACAGAAATTGTCCCACTCAGCACCGTCTAATCGAGTATCAGCTTTTAAAACATCAATAAGCTCACCACCAATTTCCAATACTTGGCTTGTTCCGGCAGCACCTAAAAATTCACCCGCGTCATGACAATGTGTCCACCACCGTTCTTGTTGCCAGCCACAAAAGCCAGGAGTTCTCGTAGAAACCTCAAGAACAACATCCTCAGACACACTATCCCATGAACCATAATCACCAATACCATCAGAATCAGTAAATTCAGCATCAAATTTTTTGCTTGCAGAACCATCGGCAATACACCAAGGACAAATACAATCATCAAGTTCTTCTTCAGAGTAAACTGGCCCTGTATAAATGTATCCTGTCTGCTTTCCACAGCACTCACATTCATTCTCGGATATTTCTATTGCTCCAGTATTTAATGGAAATGGATGATATTTAAATTGAGGAAGTGTCATATTTCTCCTTTAGGTGTAACATTTTATTTGTCGAAACCACTTCGACTATCCCTACTACCAAAAATCAACCAGTTAAATTTTTCTTGGTTTGTTCTTGCTTATAGTGCGTAGTCAATTCGTATATCCCACCTCAGCAATCAATAGTAACATACTGACAAACAACTGCTTTTCTATATGTTGTGATTTTCGCTACAAATAACCGAAATCTGTTCTGCATAGCTTGGTGTCTGGTGAAAAACGTTCATAAAGTAATATACACATTTAGAAAACAGTATTTGTATGAAAGATATCCCACAGCCACTATCAAGCATTAAAAGTCCTTTTTTGGCAGAAGTAACCACCTTCATTCGTACAAGGGGACTAGCCTATTCAACCGAGAAAGCCTACATAAGTTGGATCAAACGTTTTATCCTATTCTCGCGTTACCAACATCGTAATCAAATCAATGCAAGAGATATTCAACAATTCCTCGAACATTTGGTGACAACTAAAAATGTCTCACCAAACACCCAAAGGACAGCATTAAACGCACTTGTCTTTCTCTGCAGGGAGATGCTTAATCAAGATACTAGCTTGTTAAACTTCAAGCGCTCAAAACGTTCTACAAAATTACCAGAAGTGTTCAGCCACGAAGAAGCCATGTCGATAATCTGCCTGCTTCAATATCCATGCAGGCTTGTGGCCCAGTTAATGTATGGCAGCGGGCTTCGTGTGAACGAAGCGCTTCGGCTCAGGATTAATGACATTAACTTTGACACCTTAAGTATTACTGTCAGAAATGGTAAAGGAAACAAAGATAGAAAGACCCTACTGTCGCCGCACATTATTGCAGATCTTAAACATCAAATAGAATCAGTTACAGCCCTGTACAAACTGGATACCAAGAATGGTTATGGTGAGGTGTATATGCCCTACGCCTTGCAACGTAAATATCCGAATCATGCTAAATCACTTGGCTGGCAGTATCTATTTCCAGCAAAAAATATCAGCAAAGATCCGCGCTCAAACAGATTGATGCGCCACCATTTAACTGACCGTAGTGTGCAACAGCAAGTAGCCACTGCAGTCAAGCAGGCCAAAATATTAAAAAAAGCAAACTGCCACACTTTTAGGCATTCTTTCGCAACCCGTTTACTTGAAGCTGGTACAGACTTGCGGAATATCCAAGAACTGCTTGGCCATAGCGATATAAAAACGACTCAAATCTACACCCATGTCGTAGGCACGCATTTCAGCGGCGTCAAAAGTCCATTAGATCAGGTTTAACGGTATGCTACCGCCTAAGATATTTAAATCCCCACGCCTACAATTTTAATTATCAGTGTCTAAATAAGAATACATTCAATCAGTTTCACAAAAAAGACTAATGCAAGTATCTGTGAGATAGCCTGCGTATATGATGAAACATTACTGTATACACAGTGGTTATCTAGTTTATACAGTAGTTCTCTATGACTTACCCGGTTCAAAACCACTTGAAACCAAAAAAAACCCAACAAGTACTCAAAAGAAGTACAACAAACAAAGTACTTTATATTCATGAACTTAAACCCTTAACTTGTATAGTTTTGAATCCTTTATGCTCATAAAACCTCAAGCAATTGTTAAAAAAGACTTGCAACAGCACCTGAATACAACTACTGTATGTACATACAGCATGTATAAATAAACACTGTTTGAGGATGATGGATTATGGCTGCTTACTTTGAACACCAAAACACTGTTTCTGCTTCTCAGGTCTACAAAGCGACGTTTGCCGCTCAAACCGAAGGTACCTCTTCTCATACAGTCAGCTGTCCTATCGAGGTTTCTTTTAATGATGAGAGCCAGGCACAATTGGCCTATTTTCTACGTATCCTCAAGCAAGCCAGTCAACAAAACCGCTGGATCATGTTTATCGGCCAAAATGCACTCATTGATAAAAACCTATTGAAGAGTGCAGGTATAGACTTGAACAAGGTTTTGGTTTTGACCAACAAAAAAGGCAAAACTGATCAGGAGCTGATGGAAAAAGCGCTCCGTTGTGGTAATTGCAGTGCGGTTATTGCCACAGGTGATATCCAGCACTTTGCCAGTTATGCCATGCGAGAAGCTTCAGATTCAGGGGCCAGCTATGCATTTGTCATTAATCGTAACGACAGGTCTCAAATCACATACCACTGAATACACAGTAATTTGTTTAAATTATGTGCCGAGTCCAGTAAATAATTCTTTCCTATACTAATAAAGCCATCAGCAGTGCCGATGGCTTTTTTTGATCCAGTACAATGAATGGTGTAATTAACCACTAATTGCGTGATCCTCATCACTTTCGCCGTGCATTAATGCAAAAAACCATCATAATACGCCTGAAAATTATAAAAATTCAGTCGTTATAACCGGATGTTAAAATGGAAAAGAAACTGGGATTAGGATCGCTTACTGCCTTGGTCATCGGCTCAATGATTGGGGCGGGGGTCTTCAGCCTTCCCCAAAATATGGCTGCCGTTGCCAGTCCCGCAGCAGTAATGATCGGTTGGACTATCACAGGTATTGGTATGATATTTCTTGCCCTTGCCTTCCAACACCTCTCGAAGCTCAAGCCTGAAATCGAAAGCGGTGTCTTTGGCTACGCCCAAGCTGGCTTTGGCGATTTTGTCGGCTTCTGCTCTGCATGGGGCTATTGGCTCAGTGCTATGCTAGCCAATGTCTCTTACTTGGTTATCGTGTTCAGTACATTGGGGATGCTCTTCGACAGCCCTGACATGGTGCTATTTGGCAATGGTAATACCTGGATCTCTATTATTGGTTCATCGGTTTTACTTTGGCTTGTCCATGCGCTTGTACTACGTGGCGTACAAACAGCAGCAATGATCAATATGATCACAACATGTGCCAAGCTGATCCCATTATTCCTCTTCATCTTCTCTGCCCTTATTGCTTTTCACTGGGATACGTTCGTGTTCGATTTCACCGGGCTGCATTTCGGTGAACAGCACGATTTACTGTCCCAAGTAAAAGGTACTATGCTGATTACCGTATGGGTTTTCATCGGTATCGAAGGCGCAGTTGTCGTTTCAAACCGAGCGAAAGACCGTAAGGATATCGGCCGTGCTACCATTCTGGGCTTGCTGACCGCCTTGACTATCTATGTTTTCGTAACTCTGCTTTCGATGGGAGTGGTAAGCACAGAGCAATTGGCAACTTACCAGAATCCATCCATGGCTGAGGTACTTACCGAGATCCTTGGGCCATTGGGTAAATACATCATTGGGTGCGGACTTTTGATTTCTGTCTGCGGGGCTTTCCTCAGCTGGACTGTACTCGCCTCCGAAGCACCATACTTAGGTGCTAGAGATAAAATGTTCCCTATCAGCTTTGCCAAGCAAAATGAGGCCGGCAGCCCGGTTAATTCATTACTACTCACCAATAGCTGTATCCAGGTAAGCCTTATTTTTGTAATGTTTGCTGGGAGTACCTATGACACACTATTGGCAATCGCATCAGAAATGATCCTTGTCCCCTACTTCTTGGTTGGCGCATATACACTGAAATTGGCGATCGAACGCAAGGACCGTGGCTCGCTGTTCATCGTGGGCCTGTGTGCGAGCCTCTACGGCCTGTGGCTACTATACGCATCAGGTCTCAACTACTTGCTGCTCTCTGCACTACTTTACGTCCCGGGGCTGTATTTCTACGTAAAAGCCAAACGGGAACAACAGACCCGACCATTTGTTGGTAAAGAAATGACCGCTGCAAGCCTACTAACTGCGGCAGCTTGCATAGCCGTCGGAATGCTGTGGAAAGGTATGATGTAGAAATGCAAAAGCCAGCAGAAGCTGGCTTTTATTTTTTCGGAACAAGTTAGCAGTTAGATCATATGTGCCCTTAGCACCTCACCCTCATCATCTAACTTGATCACTTTACATCCTGCTTTGCTTTCAATTTCGACGAGTTGCAGTTCTTCCAAGGCATATGGCAGCTTTATCATCAGCTCATCGATATGCTCTGCGCGTGCAAGTCGTAACAAGCGAATCAAATTGTTCGTGTCGCTAATGTTGGTCGAAAGCACTTTCAGTGCCTGCAGCTGCAACTTCTCTGAGTCTGTCATTCCATGCGGCATTGAAGAAGTCCATGTAATTTCAAATGCTGGAATTAGCGCTTTTAGCGCATCGACAAGTGTTACTCTCTGTTTGCATGATGCTGACAAAAAGGTTGTGTAATCAAAAACAACATTGTCCGGATTTGAGAATTCAACTGATGTTTCCATATTCATCCCTTTAGAAACATAACCACTGTTGCTAATAACTCATGTGCATCTGGCTAAATATACCGTTAGCTAATAACCACTATACGACTAACTTAACCATGAGCTATGTCTAATTTATGAAAATATGGCGTCGATCTGCTTTTTGCAAGCAAAAAATCAAAGTGGAAATGACAGCAAAACAATTGATTAACATCAATAAAACTTTAAGAACATAGTGATCACCATCTTGATAAATAAATTTTTTTCATCCCTGTCTATTGATGAATTACATTATTCATCCGATTAATACAAACCAACAAACTTGCAACACACTGAAAACCCAAAGGCCGACAAATAATGTCGACCTTTTATTTTAGTTGTTAAGAACAATGTTAAAATTGATGGTCAGAAGTAATGACAACAATCCCTTTTGGTGAAATATCAAACCGTTCTGCATCCTTTTTCCGGTTAACACCAATTTCTACACCGGGCGGAATGACAACATCTTTATCGATAATACAGTTCTCGATATGAGCCCCTTCGCCAACGACCACCCCTTCAAACACAATGCTATTAATAACAACGGCGGCATTCTCGATTTTCACTTTTGGAAATAGCACCGAGTTCTGTGCCGAGCCACCTTTTATCGCTACCCCATTGGAAATAATAGAGTTAATAAAAATACCTTCATTTCCAGCAGGTGAAGAGACGGTTCTGGCAGGTGGCAACTGTTGCTCATAGGTACGAATTGGCCACTCTTCTTGGTATAAATCCATAGGTGGATAATATGACAATAAGTCCATATTAGCCTGATAATAAGAATCAATAGTCCCAACATCTCGCCAGTAGGCATCTTGGCTAACCCTACCCGCCGAGCCTCCGAACTGATAAGCATAAACCCGCTCACCATCAATTAGGCCAGGAATAATATCTTTACCGAAGTCATGGCTACTTGTTGGATTAAGTGCATCCTTTTCTAACGCCTCTTCCAATGCTTTCATTGAAAAAATATAGATTCCCATTGATGCCAGACAGGCATCAGGATTGTTAGGAAGTGATTGAGGAGCCTCTGGTTTTTCGGTAAATGAATACACGCGCTGGTATTCATCGATGGACATTACACCGAAAGCATGAGCTTCAGACTTGGGAACTTCCATACAGGCAACGGTCAAATCAGCTTCATTTTCAACATGCTGCTTTAGCATTGGCTCATAGTCCATACGGTAAATATGATCGCCAGATAGTACCACTACATATTTTGCTTCACTGCGGGTCAACAAGTAGAGATTCTGATAAATAGCATCAGCAGTACCTTGATACCAGCTTTCACCCGTGCGCATCTGGGGCGGTACTGCAGTTATATACTCACCAAGCTCAGGGTTGAATATCGACCAACCATCACGCAGGTGTTTTTGCAGGGAATGAGACTTATATTGGGTCAACACGAGCACACGACGCAAACCAGAATGCAGGCAGTTGGTCAGTGTAAAATCAATAATTCGGTATTTTCCGCCAAATGGTACAGCAGGCTTGGCTCTATGGTCAGTTAAAGGTGACAGCCTTGAGCCTACTCCACCAGCCAAAATAACGGTAATCGCTTCCTTTTTCATATTCTCCCCCTAGCGCTAAAATCGACAGAGAGTTAAAAGCAAAATTTACGCCATAAGTGACGATAAGCAAGGCATTGAAATAAAGTGATTAAATTCATTCAATAAACACTTACATCCCTTTGTGCACCAAAATAGGGAGGCGATTCAGGGCATTGCACAAAAAATGCCCTTTTGATGTATGACCGCACCAAAAGGGCAACTTATATCCGGGACAGATCGTGCAATTTTAACATCACTAGGAGATCAGTTTATCCACCATCGTTATTATGACGTCAAGGCACTATCAATGGGCAGCTATGGCCGCTCACCCGCAGCCAAACGACGCTCGATATCTGCGACCACTTCCGGCAAATCCGCAATAGTATCGATTTGGTAATGTGCACCAGAATGGGCAAAGGCATCGATAGCTTTTGCTCGTGCACCAGCAAGTGTCGCTTCGTCAGCTTGTTCGAACTCAGCCTGGGTCAAGCCCGCCTCATTACCAGATAGCAACAATGCAACGGTCCACATGCCTGCGTTCAGGCCTTCAGTAATACCAGGCACAGAGTCATCAACCTTGATGCACGCTTTCACATCAGTTACCGCAAGCTCGATCATGTTCTGCAGTACCATGTATGGTGCAGGACGGCCTCCCGCAGCAAGGTCATCGGTTGCTACTGCGCAATCAGGGCTATAGCCTTTGTCTTTTGCCGCTGGGAGCAACTTATCAAGGACCTCTCGCGGGTAACCGGTACATGAACCAATTTTGATCCCCTCTTCACGAAGACCATCAATCACCGCTTTTGCCCCTGGGATCAAATCAGCATGCTCACCCACTTTGGCAATCTGAAGTGGCATGAAAGTTTGGTAGATTTTATCGATATCTTCTTTCTGCATCGGCTGGCCGAACTTGTCCTGCCAACGTTGGCTGACTTCAGACATTTCACCAACCGCTTTTATGTGATCCCACTTACCCAGCCCCATTGGTACACGCGCTTCAGCCAGTGAAATATCAAAGCCGTATTCGCGACGGAATGCTTCTACAAAAATGGTGGTTGGTGCGAACGAGCCAAAATCTACAACGGTGCCGGCCCAATCAAAAATTACTGCCTGAACTTGTTTAGTCATTTTCTCTTCCTTTTAAATCTCTTTACCTGCCGGCAACACCTTTGGCGGCCAGCAAGGTCTCAAATGTTTCAATAGCTGGTGATTGCCATTAACTACTAGCTTGAATTTCACTGATGGCCTGCTCTAACATATCCATCGCACGAGCAAGATCATCGCGTTCGATAATCAATGGTGGGCTTAACTGCAGAACGTTACCCTGTGACACTTTGAAACTCATCCCTAATTCAAGACATCGATACATCACTTGTTCCGCTTGTTGAAGTGCGCGCTCTTTGGTCTCACGGCAAGTAACAAGCTCTACCCCCCAAAGCAAACCGACGCCTCGAACATCCCCTATCAGTGGATATTTCTGTTTCATTCCTTCTAGGCGATCTCGCATGTACGCTTCATCACTCTTCACTTTGGTCAATAAGTTTTGTTGTTCAATCACCTCAATCGTTGCCAGTGCAGCAGCACAACCGACCGGAGATTTTTCGTGGGTATAGTGACCCAGTGAAATATGCGATGCCGTGTTGTACTTATCTTTAGTGATCATGGCTGCGATAGGTACGACCCCACCGCCTAACCCTTTGCCGATACAAAGAATGTCCGGTTCGATGCCAAATTCCTGGTAAGTGAACCAGTTTCCACTACGTCCCATACCATTTGGAATATCGTCAATGATCAGCATGACATTGTGCTTTTCGCAAATTTCACGGATGCGCTTCCAATACGCTCTGCTCGGTACCTGCACATCGGTATTGCGAATACCCTCAGCAATAAAAGCGCCTATGCCCCCTTCTTTTTCGATCACATATTCCAAGTAATCAGCATAGTGAACATCGCTGCCGTCATTCGATGGAAATGCGCCACGATAACTTACTGCAGGTGGAATACGCTCTACGCCCGCCATCAAAGGGCCTATCCCCTCACGGAAGCATGCTTCGCCGCCAACTGAAATGGCATCAAGGGAAGCGCCATGGAATGAGTCCCACAAAGACACTACCTTGTAGTTTCCAGTCACATAACGGGCGAGTTTCAACGCCATACCAATGACCGAGGTGCCGCCCGGCGCAAACAGCACGCGATTGAGATCGCCACCGGCGATATCTGTCAGCTTTTTTGCACAATCAATGGCTGTCTGGTTGGTAAAGCGACGCGGCGAAAATGGCAACTCCGCCAGTTGTTGTTTGATACGGCCAACAACATGGGGATGTCCATAACCCAATTGATGGACATTGTTACCGTGGAAATCCATGTATTTTTTTCCGGCAGCATCTTCAATATAGATCCCATCGGCACCTACCAGGGCATCCAGGCATGGCGTCGACATAGCTTGATGCAAGAAAAACTGACTATCTTCCTTCAGCATCTGCTGCGTTTTTTGATCAGCAATACTGTTTGTCCATGCGACACGAGCTGGCGTAATATTGGTATCTCCTTCACTTCGCAATGACTGTTCCGATAGCGCCGAACCGTGTTGCTGAGATGTCGTTATCTGAGTCATTACGCTTCCCTTATGCCCAGTACATAGACGCTTCGATCGCGTCAATCAGACGATGCATATCTTCATTATGAACATCACCAATGTTACCGATACGAAAGCAATCAGCATTTGACACTTTGCCTGGGTAGATAACAAACCCTTTTTCTTTCAGCAGGTTGTAGAATTTTTTAAAGTCATATTCGTCTGCTTCCGGCGAATAGAAAGAAGTAATAATCGGAGAGTGCAATGACTTATCCAGCAAGCATTTGAAGCCCAGTTTTTCCATCCCGGCAACCAAGATCAGTTGGTTAGACGCATAACGCTGATAGCGTGCTTCTACCCCGCCTTCGTCTTGCAGTTCTTGCAGGGCCTGATGGAAAGCGCGTACTGTATGGGTTGGAGAAGTGAAACGCCACTTGCCATGGTTCTTCTCCATACACAGCCATTGATCATAAAGATCCAGAGACAATGAACGGGCACGGCCTGCGCACTTTTCCAGCTCAGTTTGTTTTGCAATGACAAAGCCAAAGCCAGGCACACCCTGAATACACTTGTTGGCTGAGCTGATCATAAAGTCGATCCCCAGTTTACCGATATCCAATGGGATACCGCCAAAACTCGACATGGCATCTAAGATCATGATCTTATTGCGAGATTTCACCACATCGCACACAGCTTCAACCGGGTTTAACATCCCTGTTGTCGTTTCGCAGTGCACCATAGCAACATGGGTAATACTCGCATCGCTATCTAGGATTTCTGCCACTTGCTCAGCAGATGGCTGCGCCACTTCACCAAGCTCAATAATGGTGTGTGCAATGTTTAGGTAGTGTGCAATCTGACCAATACGCTCACCGTACGCACCATTGTTAACCACCAGCAGCTTTGCGTTTGCAGGAACAACGGTGCCGATTGTGGCTTCAACCGATGCTGTGCCGCTGCCCTGCATCAACACACTTGTATAACCTTCAACACCCGTGGCCAACTCAACTAACTGCTCACGGATCACTTCTACAATACCTTTATTGTATTCATCATCCCAAGTACACCAGTCTTTCAGCATGGCTTCGCGAACAGTACGGCTCGTTGACAGCGGCCCCGGGGTCAGTAGCAAATATTGATTATCCAAGTTTTCCATTATCTTGATTCCAATTGGACTATACCAGTTACGACGAACTATAACGATCTTGCCAAATTGCTGTAAATCCCCAGACCCAACAATTAACAAAAGCTTCATGTTTTGTCGTTTTTCGCTTCTCTCCTTTATTTACCTCTGAGTTATTGCTGTCAAAAATAACCAATAAAATTGTTAGTAAACTGAAATATCGCAATCATTGAAGTGTCATATTTCCTGCCTAGCATCTTCCATGTCGAAACAATCTGGTACAGACCAAGCAATACAATTAAACCCTCTGGCTCGGTCAGCCAAAAATTCATGGAGATGAAAAAATGAAAAACCGTTGGATGATTACCCCTCTTACTGCAATAGCAGCTCTTTCCGCTTCTTCTGCATTTGCTGCCGAGGAACTAACGGTGTATACCGCTTTCGAGACAGACATGCTGGCTAAATTCAAAAATAGTTTTGAGCAAGCTAACCCTGATATCAAAATTAACTGGGTACGTGATTCAACCGGGATCATGACTGCAAAACTGTTGGCCGAAAAAAATAACCCCCACGCTGACGTGGTATGGGGCCTAGCCGGCTCTTCCATGGCACTTCTCAAAGAAGAAGGCGTACTGAAGCCATACACACCGGAAGGTCTTGATCAAATCCGTGCAAATCTAGTTGACCCGCAACAAAACAAAGCTTGGTTCGGTAACGATGCATTTTTTAATGCCGTATGTTTCAACGAGATTGTTGCCGAGCAAAAAGGCCTCTCCAAGCCAGACAGCTGGGAAGATCTGCTAAAGCCTGAATACAAAGGCCATATTGCGATGCCAAACCCAGCCTCTTCTGGCACGGGCTACATGCAGGTATCCGCGTGGATCCAGTCTATGGGAGAGAAACCTGCATGGCAGTATATGGAACAACTGGACGGTAACATCGCACACTACACCCACTCGGGCTCAAAACCGTGTGTGCAGGCTGCTATGGGAGAAGTGGCTATTGGTATTTCAATGGCAATCCGCGGTGCCACCCTGAAAACACAAGGTGCGCCCATCGACATTATCATGCCCAAAGGTGGCGTGGGCTGGGAAGCTGAAGCCGTTGGTCTGGTAAATACCGAATCCGATGCTGCCAAGCGTCTTGTAGACTGGTCCATCTCTGAAGAAGCAAACAAGCTTTACAATGCGTTCTATCCGGTTGTTGGCCATAAGGCGATCAACGCAGCAGTTAACAACTATCCTGATGTAGAAAACGCAATGGTTGATATGGACTTTGGCAAGATGGCGGCTAGCCGAGAAGATGTGCTGAAGACTTGGTCTGACCGATTTGATGCTAAATCTGAGCCACGTTCATAATCTACTTTGTATTATCACGAGCAGATAACAATGAATACGCTGAGCGTGACGGTAATGCTGTCACGCTATTTTTGTTTTATACCTATTAAATATGTAATGTATCAATATATTTAAATCAATGGTATTTAAAGCTGGAAATAAGGTTGGCGAGCCACCATTCCCTCATGGCTTTCCAGCCCTTCTTGTTGCTCGTTTTGAGCATCCAGTTTAGCCAGTTCTTTTTTCATTTCCGACAGCTCACGTTCCATATAAGAAATATTACGGATCAACATTTTTCTTTCCATGATGCTTTGCCTCAATCAAAAAACACAAGAATAGAATAAAAGGTCTAGAAGTATACCCAAGTTACCTCAAGAAGCAGAATTCAGAGGGTTGCCAGCGGATTCAATCCAAGGCGAAGCTTTGCAGGAATGGCATTCCCTTTCAAATAGCTTCAACGAGGGAGTGAATGCGCTGACACCCTCCCGAAGGGCGAGTTTTCTAAGCTTCTATACCGCGTTATTGTTTTTCGATTTAGAGCCACTAGCTCTTCAAAACAATGCCTTGTCTATAAGATTAGAAATTCTCGCTGAAACTGCATCTTGAGGTAGCTTGGGTATAAGAATATCAATTTGACAAGATGAAAACGAGGCACCCTAATCAAATTCTTTTTTAGCATGGCAAAAGAATGCGATATTCAGTAATGGTTAAGTATGAACCAACAGAAATTTTTTTCCAGAAAACAATTTTCTTTTTTTCGTAAAATCCATGTCATTTAACTGTAACTGACTGCAATTAATTTTGGTATATACCAAATAAAGTGAGTTAGAACCATGGAAACGTATCTGAAGATTGAAAATGTCAGCAAGCAATATGGACAGTTTACTGCGCTGAACGACATTTCCCTTGATATTCATAAAGGCGAATTTGTTTGCTTCCTCGGCCCGTCAGGGTGCGGTAAAACTACCTTGCTACGTGCCATTGCCGGATTGGATCTGGCGTCTTCAGGCAAGATCACCCAAGGCGATAAAGAAACGACTTTCCTTGCCCCTGAAAAGCGTGACTTCGGCATTGTCTTCCAGTCCTATGCCCTGTTCCCAAACCTGACCGTAGCGGATAACATCAGCCTAGGCCTGCGTAACCAAGGGAAAGACAACAAAACCGTCAACGACACCGTCAGTCATTGGTTGAATGTTATCGGCTTGCCAGACTCCGGGGGAAAATATCCTAACCAACTCTCTGGAGGCCAACAGCAGCGAGTTGCCCTCGCCCGCGCACTATCATTATCGCCAGGCTTGTTACTGCTCGATGAACCTTTGTCTGCCCTGGATGCAAAAGTGCGATCTCACCTCCGAGAAGAAATACGTCGCCTGCAGCGCCAGCTGGGTATAACCACCATTATGGTGACCCACGACCAGGACGAAGCTCTCGCGATGGCCGATCGCATTGTGGTGATGAACCACGGTGTTATCGAACAGGTTGGCACGCCGCAGGAAATCTACCAAAACCCAGCCTCGCGCTTCGTTGCGGACTTTGTCGGTAACATGAACTTTATACCGGCTTCCGTAGTCAGTGATAACCAAATCAGAATCGGTGAATCATTGCTGCCCAAGCCTTGTGATGCACTAGAGCGTGGTCAGCAAGTGGAATTGGGCCTGCGCCCAGAAGATCTTCACTTTTTGGAAATCGGCAAGAAGAGCGATTCGAGCTTCCCTGTTCAGATTGAAGAATTGGAATTCCAGGGCACCTTTGTCCGTGCCGAGTGCAAACTCCAGGGTGCGTATCAAAGCAACATACTTAAAGTTGATGTGCCTATTCGCGAATTGCGCGAGCTTCAGCTCGAGCGTGGTCACTTCCATTACGTGAACATGTCCAAGAATCATACCCATATCTTTCAAGCGCAATAGAGAGCATGGAAATCGCGATGAATGCAAATACGAATGCAATTTCGAATGTGACGACTAACGAACGTACGATGGCAACACGTCAATCAAGCCTGTCGCAGCGCCTGACTGTTTTCAAGAACTCGCTAAGCCGAGATAACATCACATTAGGTGTTATCCTTATGATGTTGTTGATCATCATGGGGATCTTTGTCCTCGGCCCTATGTTCGCCATGCTGCAAAAAAGTGTGATGAACAACCAAGGTGAATTTGTCGGTCTGCAAAACTTTGCCAACTACTTCTCTTCACCGGCTCTGTGGCAATCTCTGAAGAACACGATCAATATCGGTCTGATCGTCACCGTCTTTGTTGGCTTCCTTGCCTTTGGTTATGCCTATGCCCTAACCCGAAGCTGCATGCCATTCAAAGGCCTGTTCAATGTGCTCGGTGCCGCACCAATCCTGGCACCATCGCTTCTTCCGGCCATCAGTCTCATTTACCTGTTCGGTAACCAAGGTATTGCCAAAGAGTTGCTGATGGGGAACTCCGTATACGGCCCAATCGGTATTGCGATCGGCTTGATCTTCTGGACCTTCCCGCATGCGGTAATGATCCTGACTACATCGCTGAAAACATCCGATGCACGGCTTTACGAAGCTGCCAAGGCATTGAACACCTCGTCAATCAAAACCTTCTTCATTGTCACGCTACCGGCGGCAAAATATGGTTTGATCAGTGCACTGATCGTGGTTTTCACCCTTGTTGTCTGTGACTTCGGTGTACCTAAGGTCATCGGCGGCAGCTACAACGTGTTGGCTACAGATATCTTCAAGCAAGTTGTTGGGCAGCAGAACTTCTCCATGGGTGCGGTGACCAGTGTCATTCTGCTTGCTCCGGCCATCCTTGCATTTTCGGTTGACCGCAGGGTGAAGAAGAAACAACAAGGGCTGTTTGACTCACGCTCTGTTGCATACACGCCTGAGCCAAACAAGCTACGCGATGGTTTGTGTTTCTTATTCTGTAGCTTGATCTCGCTGTGTATCTTGGCGGTTATCGGTATGGCTTTCTACGGCTCGCTGGTTACCTTCTGGCCTTGGAACCTGACACTAAGCCTGAACAATTATAACTTTGCCCAATTCAGCACTTATGGCTGGGCACCCTACTTCAACTCAATCCAGCTTGCCAGCAATGTGGCAATGTTCGGTACCATTGTCATCTTCATTGGTGCGTACTGTGTAGAAAAAGGCCGAGCCTTTGCACCTATCCGTAACCTACTGCAGATGATAGCCATCATTCCAATGGCCGTACCGGGTATGGTGTTGGGCCTTGGGTATATTTTCTTCTTCAACAACCAAGCAAACCCAATGTCGGTATTGTACGGAACGATGGCTATCCTGGTGATCAACACCGTGATTCACTACTACACCGTCGGCCACATGACGGCACTGACAGCACTCAAGCAGTTGCCTGCAGAAGTCGAAGCGATTTCTGCCTCAATCAAAATGCCGCAGTACAAGGTCTTCTTCAAAGTGACCCTGCCTGTTTGCTTACCAGCGGTGTTCGAAATCGCGGTTTACATGTTCGTCAATGCCATGACCACGACGTCTGCAATTGTTTTTCTTTACGCCACCGACACCATGCCAGCATCTGTTTCGGTGTTGAACATGGACGACGCTGGCCAGACTGGTCCCGCTGCAGCCATGGCGGTAATGATTTTGCTCACCGCGGCACTGGTTAAGCTTACCCATGTCGGTACTATTCAGCTTATCGAACGTTACACCCAGGCATGGCGTAACCGTTAAAGGCAGCGCTCATTCACTTTTCGCAATGTGGCACATTTCACGCACGGTAATAGAAGCCGTAATAGTCTATTACCGTGACCTTTTAATAAAGCGCTTAAGTAATGATAAGGATATAATGTCAATCCGATTAACTTCCCCCCAACTTAGGGATTAATCGAATTTGCATTTTACATAGGGTCAATTGTGCAATATTTGAAAATCATGGAAGCCATCAACGAACAGATTGATGCAGGCCTTCTTGCAGCTGGTAACAAATTACCTGCCGAGCGTAAGCTCGCAGAATCATTCAACACGACAAGGGTCACCTTGCGTGAGTCACTGGCTCTGCTGGAAGCGGAAGGGAAACTGTACCGTGAAGACCGCCGGGGTTGGTTCGTCTCACCCGCACCGCTAAGCTATGACCCGACATACACCACCAACTTCCCGCAAATGGCGAAAGAGCAAGGTCGACTCGCTCGCACCGAGCTGATCGATGCCAAGCTGATTCCGGCCAGCCGCCGAGCCGCGTCATTACTTAAAGTGCCCCCCCTATCGGAAGTCTACCGAATCGACCGCCTGCGTTTTCTGGATGAACGCCCGGTGGTGGTGGTCACCAACTTCATCTTGCCAAAATACTTTCCGAACTTACTGGAAAAATCTTTTACTTCGTCACTGACTACCCTGTACCGGGAAGAATATGGCGTGATCTATTCGAAAACCCGTTATCGTGTCAGTACCACATCCCTACTGGGTGAAACCGCGCAACACCTGAGGGCAACCGCAGGTAGCCCTGCGATGTTGGTCGAACGCCTTAACTATGATCAGCATGACAATGTCATAGACTGTGACTTGGAATACTGGCGCCACGATGCGATTTGCATCGAATCGGTCGCCGAACTGTCAAAATAGGAGGTACACTGCGCCTATTAGGACACCAGCCAGTATATAAGAAAAGCCTGAGTACTGTGGTATTCAGGCTTAACGATTACAACACAATAAAGGTCAGCGAACGCTACACTTTTGAAACACGCTCGGTAGCAAATTTAGTCTTTGCATAGCGATAGACCAAGCCAACAATAGCCGACACCATCAGGGTGAAGCTCAGCATCACCAACCCTTTGGTTAGGATTTGCTGGTATTCACTCAACATCGGGCTAAGCATGATCCACTTGCCTGCCAATAGCAAAATCAGACACCAAATCAAAGAGCTCATGGCGCTGATCACCACCATTCGCCATGCGCTCAGCTTAGCGATCCCCATCAACATGGGCGTTAGCACCCTGACAAAAGGAACAAAGCGAGAAATGAACAACGAGAGAAAGCCGTATTTATTGAGTAACCGTCTTGCTTTTGGCAACGCATCATCAGGTAGCATACGCTCCAACCAATCCACAAACCGGGTCCGATGTAACACCCTTCCCTGCAGGTAGCCCATAAACCCACCAAAGGTAGCCGCAAAACACAGTGCAGCAACAGTCGTAGGGAAATCTAAAATTCCAAGCCCAATCATACCTCCGGCAAACAGTACTAACCCGTCGCCAGGCAGAGGCAAAAATACAAAACTCGATTCCAATAGCAAGATTATCGTCAGCAACAACAAGAACCATTGCAATGAACTCACTTGCTGCAGGGTTTCAAAATCATGATGCCATATAGCCAATAACATCTCTTGCATATACTACTCCAAAACGTAACTACCGGTATTCCCGGCCTTATTGCCGCCTATGAACAGACAAACGCTGCTCAACCTTGGCGAGCGTTACCAAAAATCAAATCCACTAGCATTCGGGAAGCTAGAGTCCCTTCCTGGTTGATTTTCATCTCAACCATTCTGTGTTCGATGTACTCATTTACCACCAGCGATGAATGGTGAATTGGTGAGCTTGGCCAACTTAGAAAAACGAGCAGAGTCGTAATTACGACCAGGGTGATCCCCCGCCAATTAGACAGTGCAGTTTTAACTCGCAAAGAAACCCAAGTACGCTCCATTGTCATACCCTTAATTTTCAGAGGCACGGATATTCCAGCGCCACTTCTGTACAGGAAGCCGTAGCAATCAGTGTCGTTCTGCTACAGCTACACTCAGTAAACTTAAAAAGATTTGGGGAGACGAAAGTTAGCCAAAGCGATGGCTATAGAGCAAATTGCCCTCTTTCCAGCCGGAAAGTCGATTGTGGTTATGAGGGATGTGCCCAACCCAATGCGATTGCAAGGTAGGCAAAGCCGTTGGCGTCAAAGCACGGTGTAGATAGGAAGGGGGATGAAACTCAAAAACCTGGGAAAAAACGGGTTTGATGCCCATCCCTGCATACTGGTCAACGCTTTTGATCCGCCTTAAAGCGTTGAAAATATATGCTTCATGCCCCTCATCGAAGACAGAACGATCGTCATCTTGGGTAATGGTTGCTAAATCTGTTGTTTGAACCGGCCACTTTCTCTCAGCCCCCAGCAGGTGGGAAGACAATTCGGTCGTGACTTCCGGGCTCAATATCGGGTCATTAAACGACTCAATAGGCTGCGCCATCGCGATGTTCACACACCACAATAAAGCCAGCAGACAAATTGTGTAGAGACGCCTAATCAACATACAAGCTACCCAGACTAATTACTCAAAACATTATAATCTGTCCAAACAAACTGGAAAGTGATAAATAGCAGGTTGTGTTACAAGTTATGTAATATGCAAACAAATAGACCTGAGGCTCTTGATATATTTCCATCTGGTAAGAAAGCAGCCGGCCGTATTACCCTTTGTCTGCTTTGCCGGCGGCATCGGCAAACTTGGCCAATTGCTTATCCAGCCATGATGGTTTTCGTCCGGCATCTTCGGCCGCTTCTTTACGACGAATCGCATTGCGGACCATCATCGCCCCTGTCCAACGAATAGGCTCAGGTGGGAAATACCCTTTCGGGCCGGATACCAAGCCACACTCGGTCCAGCTATTTTTCTGCTCCAGTACCATAGCCGACAAAATTTTCCCGCCAATCCAAGTTTGAGCAACACCATTGCCTGAGTAGCCCAAGCCATAAACAATGTCCTTATTGTGTTTTAACTGGCCGAAAAACGGCATACCGGTTACAGAGCGATCCGATGCCCCCGTCCAAGTAGCCGCAAATGGCTGCCCGGATATTGAGGGAAAAAACCGATTGAATGCATTACGCAGCAGCGGCTGATAACGACTTGGCTGATCAAATATCTTGCTGATACGATTGGCAAACGCGAAATAATTGCCGCCCTTACCCAACATCAGCCGGCCATCAGGTGTTGTGCGGTAGTAATGAACAAAGGTACGCGAATCCACGATGGTTTTACCGTCTTTTAACCCCATCGCGGCCAGTTTATCTGGGATGGGCTTAGTGATTGCCATATCTGAAGAGACTAATACCACGCTGCGCCTGAATTCAGGAAATTGCTCGACCATCCAGGCATTGAGTGCCAGTACCACCTTCTTGGCAAAAATATCCGCTTGCGGGGTGGTAATGGTAATTGGGATCTCGGTATTGATATCTTCCATCGGGGTATTCTCAAAGATCTTTACCCCCATATGTTCGGCAACACGTTTCAAGCCACGGGCCAACATCGCCGGCTGGACACTGGCAGCCGCCGGAGAATAGTACCCTTCACTATGCACGCTAGATCCCGCCTCCAGTTGGATCTTGTCTTTTTCCCACGCTTGCCAGCTGTTAATTTCCTGCTGCTCCAATGCCTGCAAGACGCCAGCCATTGCCCCTTCTTGGGCACTGTTGGTCGCGGTATATAACGCTCCATGGCGACGCAATTGGGCATCAATACCGTGCTCCTTACAGAAGGCCTCGATTTCATAGATTGCCAGCTCAGAGGCCGCAACTAGCTTTGCCGCCTTCTCTTCGCCGTAGAGCTTTTTCATCGACTGGTATTTAGTCGACCACGTCAGCATGCAGCCGCCGTTGCGGCCAGAGGCTCCACTGCCACACAGCCCTTTATCAATGACCACAACATCCAGCTCTGGCTGCTGTTGCTTCAGATTAATGGCAGTCCACAGACCGGTATACCCGCCACCGACGATACACACATCGGTTTGGATATCATTTTGTAACACATTGGGTTGAGCGGATACTTCAACTCCCATCGCATGAGCAAACCAATATGGCTGGAAGTTATCGTTGTCCTTGAGCATTATTCACCACCTCTTTGGTATAGACCAAAACAATTGCGATAAATTAATGATCACCTGTGAAAGGATTATGACAATCTAGGTGTAAAAAAATTATTTTTGACGTAAATTACCACTAGCGCATTATGAAATTTGCTCTTAGAATGCGCCTGCTTTGGGGAGTAGTCACCAACTGTTCGTCTGTCGTCATCTCGAAGTCCCAAACTTCCGGCAGCCGAGGGTGGATTTGTAGTACCAGCCCTACACCATCCTGACGAGACCAACGCCATTAATCATGCACATCCGTGCAGGGGTAGCTTCATATGCCATTTAGCATTTGGAGGTAGCTCATTACATTAATGCGCGAAAGGTCTGGTCTCCCCCTGATCCGGTCCCTTTCGCGCGCTCGATCGTGAAAGGAGTAAATTATGAGCCTTTTGAGCTATGAAGGGTTCGCTGTTCTAACCATCTTTATGTTGGCGCTGGACTTGTACCAAACCCGCGGTGGCAAAGTCACCATCAAAAAAGCCGCTACCTGGAGTGTTTTCTGGGTTATGTTGGCTTTAGCTTTCAATGTGGTTATCTATTTATACTGGCCTTTGATGGCACCAGAGAGTAGCTATACCAATAGCGAAGCGGCGACAGCTTTCCTTACCGGCTACTTGCTTGAAAAATCATTGAGTGTCGACAACCTGTTTGTCTTCGCATTGATTTTCAGCCAATTTGCCGTGCCTGAAGCGATTCGTCCGCGGGTACTGATGCTAGGCGTGGTGGGCGCACTGATACTGCGTGCAATCATGATTGCCGTGGGGGCTGAGTTGCTCACCCAATTCCACTGGGTCTTGTATGTCTTTGCAGCGTTCTTGCTGTATACCGGCTACAAGTTATGGCGTGAGGATGAAGAAGAGCAAGAGGACTTTTCCCAGTCGCTACCAGTACGCTTAGTGAAAAAATGCTTCCGTGTTACCGATGATTATCGTGGCCATCAGTTCTTTGTCAAAGACAGCATGGGTTGGCTTGCCACTCCGCTGTTGATTGTCATTGCTGTCATTGCATTGACCGATGTGATGTTTGCTCTGGACTCGATCCCGGCGATCTTCGCGGTAACCAAAGAGCCGTTTCTGGTCATGACAGCCAACGTCTTTGCCCTGCTTGGCTTGCGTTCGCTGTATTTCGTGCTGGAAGGTATGCTGACCCGCTTCTGCTACCTGCGGCCGGCACTGGCGTTCATCCTGAGCTTCATCGGTATCAAGATGCTGTTGATGGAAACCAGTTATGCGATCCCGACACCGGTTTCCTTAGGTGTGATCGTACTGACCATCAGTGCCGCAATTATCGGCTCGCTCTGGAAAACCCGAGAGCTGAAAGTGTCATAACTGACTATCTTCCATAAAAATAAAGCCGCTCGAACTATTTCGAGCGGCTTATTTCATCAAGATGCTAGATAATCAGAGGCATTTCTACTCGCGAATATCTTTAAAGACAGCACCACCTTTCATGACCACCTTGATGTTATCGGGGTTGGCCAGGATATCGAGGTCTGCCACCGGATTTCCTTTAACAAACAGCATATCGGCAAATGCCCCCGGACACAGTACACCCAACTTGGCTTCTGGATAAGGATCCAATAGCCCAGACATTTTCAACAACTCACCGGTGTCTGACGTAGCCTGCTTGATACCTCTGAACGAGCCGAAATACTTCTTACGCGCAGAGAACTCCATGTTCTGCTTGGCATGCACTTCGGGTGTGCCGACTAAATCTGTACCAAAGGCACATTTCAAACCGTATTTATCTACCAACTCTGCCTGCTTTAACAAACCTTTGCCGACACGCTCAGTTTTCTGATACAAAATCTCACTACCTAGCGGGATCATGCGATTGGCAATCAGCTCAGCCGTGGCATATTGCGGTACCACCCAAACATCATTGTCAAGGCACATGCTGGCGACTTCATCATCCATAAAAGTGGCGTGCTCCAACGACTTCACCCCTTCCTCAATCGCGATTTTCATTGCCGGCTGAGCATGGATATGACTACAGACATACGACCCGTAATTTGTCACGGTTTCAACGATGGCTCGCAGTTCATCACGGGTGTATTGGATCGTATCCAGTGGGTCGAACAACGACGAAGCGCCGCCCCCGCCGAAGACCTTGATTTGCGATGCACCTTTGAATATTTGATCACGGGTGCGCTTCAAGCACTCTGGCACACCATCAGCCAGAATCAGATGCCCCTGGCGCATAAAGCTGGAATCTTCGATGCCGCGATTGAAGTTTGAACGCTGCGCACGGTTCTGGCGATAGTCCGCATGACCACAAGTTTGCGAGATCCCCGCATAACTCGGGTAAATCCTTGGCCCCGGCACAAAACCATTGTCGATGCTTTGCTTAAGGCCATAACAGTTACTGCCAACATCACGCACCGAGGTAAAACCGCGCTCCAGCATCTCCTTGGCAATCACTGTCGAACGGACAGCCACTTCTTCCTGCGTCATCAGATCAATCTTGTCGAAGCTATCAGACAGTGCGATATGGGTATGGGCATCAATAAGGCCCGGGATCACCGTGTAGCCTGCGGCATCTATGGTTTGATCAACATCTTCGAGCACAGCCTCGTACTGGTAAATCTTGGTGATCACCCCATCTTCCACCAGCAAACTACAATCATGGCGTAGCGCTTCGTTTTCGCCATCAAACAAGGCGGCATTTTTAACTAATACTTTCATTTCTTTTCCCATCACAGTCGATTAAAAACCACAACTCAGAAGTGCTATTCAGCACTCAGCCTGCGCTACAGCCTCAGCGTGTTTTGGCTGGCCAGCTTGATTGACAGGCTCACGTTCGATCTCGAATGCAGCGATAATTTTCTCTGCCGAAAGGTCAATATCCTGCTCGTTGGTATGGCAGCTCAGCACCGAGAACAACATGGTCTTCAGCCCTTTGTAGCCAGATGTGGACGGATAACAGAAACCTTCCTGCTGCAAGCGGTGTACCACGCGCTCGGTGAGCTGGTTGCGCTGTTCGTCGTTGCCCGTTCCGAATTGGGCTGAGAAGCGGTTAGAGACCACATCATTCAGAATGGTGATCCCCTCGACGGCACGTAACTTATCGGCCATGCGCTGGGCAAGCTCACAGCAATTATCAAGATGTTGTTCAATGCCTGATTTACCCAGTGCTTTAATTGCCGCATACACCGGTACCCCGCGGGCACGACGAGAAGCGGAAATACCAAAGTTGATCGCATTGCGATCCGGTTTGGCCATCGCGTCATTGAGGTAGTCCCCCATGTTGCTGCCGCCCATGGCACAGGCCAACGCCGATGCATCCTTTACAATGACCAGACCGCAGTCATAAGGCATGTTGAACCACTTGTGACCGTCGGTATCGATGGAGTCTACTCGCTCAATACCCTTAACCAGGTATTTCTGCTTGTCACTTACTGCCGCCCACAGCCCAATAGCACCGTCCACATGCAGCCATGCATTTGGATGACTCTCAACAGCATCAGCCAGTGCATCAAACGGGTCGAAGGCACCAGAGTCAATACATCCGGCTTGCGCACAAACAAGCGTTGGCCCTTCGCAACGAGACAGGACTTCTGGGATATGATCCTCAATGATCCGGAGGTTATCGTCAGTCGGAATAGTATGGATATCTTCAAGGCCAATGCCGATCATCGACAGAGCACGCTTAATGGTAGAGTGAATTTGATCACTCACGACAACATTAATACGTGGCGCACCGTACAGACCTTGCTTGGCGACATCCCAGCCAGCGCGCTGCAACAAGGTATTACGTGCGGTGATCAATGCAGTATAGATTGCTTCCTGCGCACCAGAAGTAAAACCAAGGCCTGCGTGTTCAGATAAGCCGAGCAGCTCCAGCACCCACTCCGCTGCGGTTTCTTCGACAATGGCCATCGAAGGGCTTGAAACGTAATAAGGCACATTCTGATCCCACGCACTTACCAGCCAATCCGCGGCCATAGACACAGGGAAAGCACTGCCAATGGCATAGCCAAAGAACCTTGGGCCACCAGAGCCAATCAGACCTTGTTCCACATTCACAGCTAGCTGGTTTAGAACAGTATCAGGACAACTTGGCGCTTGTGGTAGCTCACCGCCAATAGCCTGTCGCAATGCATCGGATGTCACATGCTTATCAACCGGACGCTCTGGTAATGACTCAAGGTAGGCCACTGCATGATCAAATGATTGGTTAAGTAATTGACGGTATTGATTAAACTGGTGAGACATAGCACAGCTCCTCTTCGTTTTCGGCTATGCCACTAAATTACTTCTCCTCCGTAAGAGTTTTTTATCAATTCGCGCCAAAAAATAAAACCATCGACACAGGCGGCAGCCCCCGTGGGTCAAAAATCGGTGAGTTTAACAAAACGTGTTCGGTGCCAACCATTGAGATAGCTATCTATTGGAAATGTGAGTGTATAGATATAAAAAAACACCAATGCCCAAAAGGCATTGGTGTCGACAGGAAGTCTCGAGGATAAGGGGGATTACTGCATTGGCGCCCACACAGAGTAGTCAACGTCAACATCATCCTCGGCATAAATAACCAAAGGAAGCTTTGAGTTATAGCGCAGCAGATCACTGTGGAACTGCAGGTTGGTATCAGCGGCTTCTTTCTCGCAAGCCATCATTGTACTGGCATAGTTCGTTTGTTTTTTCATCACATAGTATGAGTATCCCCACCCTTCCAGCGAGCGTCGCTCAAAGTCCATCGGCAGTGCTTTGATGTTGCAATCTACCTTCATAACACTGTCAGCGATGATTTGAACCCGGCGGGTTTGGCTTTCGTTATCAACCTCATCAAGCTGGATCACATGCTTGGTGAAGCCCGGCATTTCAGGGAACATGTCAGCGTTCCCGCTTGCCATAACATGAGGGGCTGAACACAATAATGCTGCGGTAAGAAGTGTCTTTTTCATTGTTATTCCTATTATTTTTACTGAGTCTAGTTTTACCATCATAGCCTGAACCCTCGCTGTTCAACTCACAAGTACTTTTCTATTGGGAATAACTGTAACAGTCGAGACTTAATGCGCTCCCACTGCCCCGTATCGGGCTCGTTGTCCCAGCTTTCTGAACCGGAATACCAGCGAACATTGCCCTCTTCCAAATTCAGGCGCCAGCTGTTCTCGTCCTCCATTGCCGCCTCAATGTCAACAGCAAGCGAATCGGCGATGCTTTGATTGTCTATCACCAGAATAGATTCGGTATTGAGATAGGTTGAGCGCAAGTTAAAGTTAAAGGAGCCGACACCAGCCACTTGCCGATCAAAAACAACGGACTTTGAGTGCAAGCCATATGGTGTTATCGGTGCGCACTTAGAAGCATCTCTTGTCGACTCCTCACACAACTTAGTGTCCGGCTTCAATTCGAACAGCTGCATGCCATTCTCGAGCATGTCTTGTCGCCGCCCCGCATAACCAGAGTGGTTAGTGATAAGATCGTTCGACACCATAGAGTTAGTCAATGCCTTTACGACAACACCTTCACTCGTTAGATCCTCAAGACCTGCCAACTGGCGATCATCGAAAACCAGATATGCCGATTCCACGATGATTTCTTGCTCAGACTGCAGTGCTAAGTCCGACAAAACTCTGGCTGTCTTTTTGGGTGCATCGGTATTGTCAACATCATCCGGAACAGGCTGGTCGGCCACATAACGCGCGTTGACCCAAGTCATCTCGCTCATTAACTCTTGCAGAAAACGATAAGCGACCTCTTTTCCTTCAGGCAATACCGGGTAATGCTTATAGCGCGGCGCATAGACTTTATCTAAATCCGCCAGTTCAATTGTTGCTTCCCCACCCAGCATGCTGACAGGATAAGACCAACGGCTATCCCAATAGTCGACAAAACTAGTTTGGATATCATTAACCACTGGCCCCATAACCAACACATCACGGTCACGGAAATTAATATCATCGGAAAGATCAAAATATTCATCACCGA
This sequence comes from Photobacterium gaetbulicola, assembly GCF_003025515.1. Classification (NCBI taxonomy): domain Bacteria; kingdom Pseudomonadati; phylum Pseudomonadota; class Gammaproteobacteria; order Vibrionales; family Vibrionaceae; genus Photobacterium; species Photobacterium gaetbulicola. The sequence continues at coordinate 26,397 of NZ_PYME01000030.1, forward strand.
TATTACGCCCTCCGACAACCGACATAGCCCCATCGACGGTGAAGGACTTGTTGTGCATGCGGCGATTCAGGCGGGAGAAATCCCCCAACACATTGAGCCACTTTGCAACACCACGGCGGGTGGGAATAGGGTTAAACACGCGTATTTCGATAAAAGGATGAGAATCGAGCGCTGTCAGCAGATCTTCTCGCTCGTTGAGGTTGATATCATCAAGCATGACACGCACTTTCACCCCGCGGTTCGCGGCGGCTATCAACCTGGTCGCCAGGTATTTACCCGACGCATCTGAGTTCCAAATGTAATACTGGATATCGATGCTTTGCTCAGCGGTTTCGATTAGCGCTAGCCGCTGGGCCAGCGCATCCCAGCCGGACTCTTGCAACACAACGGCACTCGAGCCTTGCTTAGGACTTTGCGGTCGATAGGTATCAGTCAGCGATGATAATGTGCTGGTCGACCGCGAGACCGGCGGCCCAACCTGGTGCTTTACCTCTTCAGAAAGTGACGCACATCCATTAAGAATAGTGACTAAGAAAATTGTTGTACTAATGCGTTGCAGCAGAGGCATTGAATAGCGTTCCTATTTTTACTTCGAATAACCCGTCCTGGCGCGTTCAGCTACGGTTTAAGCAATAGCCTGAGCTCACTGGGTAAATTTAAACGAGAAAGTATACCAAACTGATCGGCATCTACCGCCATAGAGTGCAACTTTGTCAGCCAAGCTCAAGTTTTAGCGACTCTATTGCCTATAGTTTTTCACTGTTGAATATTGCAGTTTAACCGGTCTTTTAATTGGTCTGTCGTAACCATAGATGTCTTCCCGCAACTGTAGTTGGTTATTTTCATCAACCCAGGCAGTCACATACGTCACATCGACATCAATCTTACGCGGCAGCGTAATGGTATTGGTTCTGCCGTCACTGACCAGTTGCTGGTAGTTACGCCAGCTTGGCCGCTGCTGGTAATCCAAGACATACTCAGCCAGCTCCGCAGCCTTCTCGACCCGAACACAGCCCGAGCTCAGGTTACGCCTGGCTTTGTTGAATAAACTTCTGGATGGCGTGTCATGCAGGTAGACGGAGAAATCATTGGGCATGAGAAATTTCACATTGCCAAGAGCATTACCTCGGCCGGGACTCTGCATAAACTCATACGGGAAGGTATTGGGATCAACATTACTCCATTCCACCATCTCGGGAGAAATTTCAGTCCGATCATCCCAGCTACGGATCATTTTCAGGTTCGTTTGCTGCAAGTAATCCGATGAAGCCTTCATTCCCGGGATCACATCTTTGGTCTTGATCGTTTCTGGAACATTCCAGTACGGGTTGACCACCATGATATTCATCGACGATGAAAACAGGTTCGTTGGCCGAGCTGTTCGTCCTACGATGACTCTGGACTCAAAAACAACTTCTTGCTGATGGGTTATTTGCAACCGGTAATCAGGAATGTTCACCCGTATAATCGGCCGCTCATTGCCAGTCGCACCCAACTGGCTGCGATATAAATTGAGCGCAAGCAAACGAGCAACCTCACTATATGGCAGGGCCAGTTGTTGAGCCGTCGCCGGCCCAATAACCCCATCGTCTTCCAATCCATTGCGTTGCTGGAAACGCCGGATCGCTTGGTTCAGCTCGCCATTGTTGATCAGCGTTGGCTCGGCGGATAATTGCTCAAATGACTCATCGCTCAAGTCACCATAAGCATTGAGTACAGCTAGCATTGCCAGCCCATTAGGAACTGACTCGTTCAATTTGATCAACTGCCTACCGTGAGGTTGATATGAGTGGGCCGGTAATTGGTAAAAGCGCTCGACTTGGGCCAAAACACCTTTGGTCATCGCAAAGTTATCGCCATAGCCGATCAGGCGAGAAGTTAAAAATGGCACATTGATCACAGAAGCGGCAACAGAGCCTGGCAGCACCCCATTTTCTGAATCGGGATACAGAATCAAGGTTTGGTGACGAAACATCAGACTTGGCTCGGAATAGAGCTGATGCATCAGAGCTTCGTATAATAGGTAAGTATCCGTGGCAAGGATATCGTATGCGCGTTGATCGGCAACCTGCTCAAGCTCAGCCAACTCCGCCAGACGGCGATCAATACCCGAGACCAAGCCAGAGAACGCCAATACCCTTAGCCGAGTCTCCAGTAATTCACGTAGCTCATTGTTCCACCACAGTGGCATATAGCCATTAGCCGCGTAGATCCGCTTCACCTCATCGCTAAAACACAGACTGGATTGTACAAACCCGCACAGTTGCTGATGGCTAGACAGATTGATAATGCTGAGCAGGGAAAGGTCAAGCACGCTACTTTCATTGGCCGGACTAGCAGGCAAAGCAGAGCCTTGGCTAAAGTTATCTTCAGCGAGGGGGATGGGGTTAACGAGCAGCGCATATTCTGCAGTTTCTACTTTTTCGGCAGACACCTGGCCGAAAATGGCAAAAGAAAGTGCGAAATATAACACGTTAAAGCGATTTGGCATTCTATCTGAACATGTCATCACTTAAGCCCTGAGCTATGGTCCTCGACCAACTATCAAGTTCTTTCCGTGAGCGATATAAAATGGCGGAGCCCACTTCCTGCATGAGCCACCCTACTATTATTTCTAGTCAAACTGATGACACTATGGCAACTGAGTCATGCTTCAAAAATGACAATCCAATCAATAAATTCCAGATTCGCTTGTAGCCCTCACCCAAGATTGCTCATAGTTTCATATATCGTTCAGAATGAGCCAAACTTTTCTCATCAAGTCTCAATATGACATGATTTTCCATAATGGAAACTGCTGGTTTATATCTTTTCACTTCAAGAAATCATGTGACCGATTTATGTTATTAACCATAATTCAAACATGGTTAATAACATGAGCATTCCAGAAAAATTCAGACAAATCATCAACGACCCGACTCTTTCCCCTATGCAAAAAAGCCAGTACCTGGCCTTAGAAGCCGATGCCAGCTTGCCTTACCCTGAGATCACGGAGTCAGTAAAAGCAGCGATTGAAGACAATATCTTGTGTGATATGTTTGAAGGTAATGCGCCATTCAAACCACGCTATGTTCTGCCGGATTACGCCAAGTTCCTTCAGCAAGGCTCTGAATATTTGGAATTGCCACCTGCCAAGGATTTCGACGAAGCACTTAACCACCTGACAATCCTTTATCACCATGTACCATCGGTCACCAATATCCCTGTCTACCTTGGCCAGCTCGATGATGTCTTGCTGCCTTACGCAGAAGGGCTGGATGCAGAAACAATTTACCGCAAGCTGCGCCTGTTCTGGATCTTGCTTGATCGCACTCTGCCTGATGCTTTCATGCACGTAAATATCGGTCCAACGGACAATGTCATCTGCCGTACTATTCTCCGCGTCGATGCCGAGCTCAAGCAGGTCGCCCCTAACTTGACCTTTATGTATGATCCTGAGATCACGCCAGACGATCTCCTGCGCCAGGCCAGCCACAACATCTGCGAGTGCAGCAAACCACATATTGCTAACTACCCTGTCCACGCCCATGCCTATGACAACTCCGGCTTCGGTATTGTCAGTTGCTATAACTCACTGCCATTGGCAGGCGGGGCTAACACCCTGGTACGCATGAACCTCAAAGAAGTCGCACGCAAGGCCTCATCAAGCGAAGACTTCTTTCACGCAACCCTGCCGAACTACTGCCAAACCATGTACGAACTGATCGAAGCCCGCTCAGCTTATTTGCACGAGCAATCAGGCTTCTTCAATGGCTTTTTAGTGCAGGAGGGCTTAATTGACGAAAGCCGTTTTGCTCCGATGTTTGGTATCTATGGCATGGCTGAAGCGGTTAATATCCTGCTGGAAAAAGACGGCCGGGACGAAAAGTATGGCCAGCAGCCGGCTGCGAATAAACTCGGCCACCGAATTTCTAAAGCACTGAGTGACATTGTCACATCCACACCGGTTAAATATGGCTACCATGGCCGCGCCCTGCTTCATGCCCAAGGCGGGATCAGCCTGGATGAAGATGTCACTCCGGGCGTTCGCATCCCATATGGTACCGAGCCGGATCCGGTAAGCCATATCCAAGCATTGGCTCAGCATCACCAGTACTATACATCCGGTATCAGCGATATTCTGACCATTGATGAAACGGTCAAATCCAACCCTGAGGCCATGTATCAGCTCTGTAAGGGCGCGCTAGCTATCGGCTTTCGTGAGTTTACCGCCAATGTCCACTCCAACGATCTGGTCCGTGTGACTGGCTACATGGTCAAACTGTCCGATATCGCCAAGTTCAAAGAGCAAGGCTCCCGCACCAACACCACCGGGCTAGGCGCTGAAGCTGCCGCGAATACCGGTATCCTCAACCGTAAACCACGAGTCGTGAGTCATGAGCAAGCGCCGCGCTACTGCGACAGTCAGTAAGATCCTCAATTTCTCGTGTGTCGACGGGCCTGGCAACAGGCTCGTTATCTTCCTGCAAGGGTGTAACTACCAGTGCAAAAATTGCCACAACCCGCATACTATAGGGATCTGCAACCACTGCGGGGACTGCGTTGCCCCCTGCCCAAGCAATGCGCTTTCGATGAGTGAAGGCCACATCAGGTGGAATGCAGAGCTATGCACCCATTGCGATCGCTGCTTGGCCGTTTGTCCTAACCAGTCGAATCCCAAGACCCAAACCATGAATGTTGATGACATATTGCAGCTTGTCCGCAAGCATCAGCTGTTTTTATCGGGGATCACCGTCAGTGGCGGCGAGGCTACGCTTCAGCTGCCGTTCATTGTCGAGCTCTTCAACGCAATCAAGGCCGATCCAAGCTTGCGCCATCTCACCTGCATGGTAGATACCAACGGAAGCCTGAGCCAAACGGGATGGGAAAAACTGCTACCGGTATTGGACGGCGCGATGGTTGATCTAAAAGCGTGGCAGGAAGAAACCCACCGTTGGCTAACCGGTCGCAGCCATCACAGGGTAATGCAAACTATCGATTGGCTTGGCAAGCACGATAAGCTCGAAGAAGTCAGACTGCTGCATATCCCGGCGATCACAGATTTCGAACAGGAAATTGATGCGCTGGCGCACTATTTGTCAGCCCTTCCGGCACGCACAACAATCAGGCTAAATGCCTTTCAGCACCATGGGGTCACGGGCCCGGCCCTTGAGTGGCCGCCCTGCAGCGCGTCTCAGATAAACGCGTTTGCAAAGCAGTTAACCCAACGAGGCCTGCGTGTTCTCTACCGTGAACCCGTAACGTAAACTCTCCACGTTGTGTATCTCCCCCGCTTCATCGGTTGGAGATTTGGAGATAACACGGGCTTTGCCATTATTCTCCAAGCTCGGCCACCGAATGGCTTTTATCAGCCGTACCGGCTTGCTTGGTGCGCTGGCATTTCTCAGTGCGTGCCGCTTTTATTTTGTCGGCCGCTTTTTCCGCAATCATAATCGTCGGGGCATTGGTGTTTGCCCCCACCAAGGTCGGCATGATTGATGCGTCTACCACCCTCAATCCTTTCAGGCCATGGACCCGCAGCTCACTATCGACAACAGCCATCGGATCAGAGCTTGGCCCCATTTTACATGTCCCGACGGGATGGTATTGTGTATCGGCTCGATTACGAATATCTTGCTCTATTGCGGCATTGTCGCACTCATCAACGGGATATAGCTCTGCCCCTCTGATTCCGTCGAATACCTTGCTCATCAGCATCTGTTTCTGTTTTTTCCACCCCGCAATCATCACTGGCATATCATCGGGATGAGAGAAGAATTGGGGATCAATCCGGGGCGGCGCAAACGGATCGGCGCTCTCCAGCTTGACGGTACCCCGGCTTTTGGGTCTCAATAACGTTAAATGGCAGCTAAAACCGTGCTGAAGATGAATTTTACGGGCATGGTCATCAACGATGGCGACCACAAACACGAATTCAAGATCAGGAATGGTGACATTGGGTTCTGAATAAAAGAAACCGATCCCTTCGGCAAAGTTGCTGGTTACTTTTCCACGACGCTTGAGCAGCCATTGCGGCAGAGCCTTGCTCATGGTGGCCAGCATTCTTGCAGAGAAACCAAACGTGTCATACCGGCTGCAGCATTCGAAGCTGTGAACTAAATCGATATGATCCTGCAAATTTTCACCAACCCCCGGCAATTCATGGATCACATCAATACCCAAGGGAGCAATATCTTTTCCGTGCCCTATTCCCGAGAGTTGCAGCAATTGCGGGGAGCCAAACGCCCCGGCGCTGATAATCACTTCTTGAGTTGCGGTAATGACCTGTCGCTGACCTCCTTTACTGAATTCCACCCCCACGGCTCGCTTACCTTCAACCACCACGCGCGTTGTGGTTGCCTTGGTCAGCACCGTCAGATTCCCACGATCTCTATTGGGCGTGAGGTACGCCCTTGCCGCGCTGCATCGCTCACCGTTTTTCTGGGTCACTTGCGTTGCCATGGCGCCGAACTGCTGTTCACCATTGACATCGGGGTTCGCCGGGATCCCGATTGACTCACAAGCCTCGAGGTAATGCGCTAACAAGCTGCTCGGGCACTGGAGATCCGTGACATTCAATGGTCCCCCTTGGCCATGGTACTCATCGGCATGGATCTCGTTATTCTCTGCTTTCTTAAAATACGGCAAGCATTCTTGGTAACTCCATCCCTCATTGCCGAGGCTAGCCCAATGATCATAATCAGCTTGATGTCCCCGGGCGTACATCATGGCGTTAATTGAACTTGAGCCCCCCAAGGTTTTTCCTCTGGGCTGATACCCCTTACGGCCATTGAGCCCCGGCTGGGGAACGGTCTCAAAGGCCCAGTTATTCAGCTTGGTGGGCAACATCGCGACGGATCCAATAGGCGCACGAATAAGCATACTGTTATCTGTCCCACCCGCCTCGACTAAACAGACTGTCACTTGCGGGTCCTCTGATAACCGAGCGGCCAGTACACAGCCTGCTGAGCCACCGCCGACAACAATATAGTCATAGTCCTTCATCATGCTGCTCCTGACTTATTCTGCGGTGAGTTTTCGCTTTAAAATCTTGCCTGTCGCACTCATCGGCAATTGCGCCCTAAAATGAACGTGCCTTGGGTATTTATAATCGGCCAACTGAGCTTTACACCATGCCTTGAGGGTTTGTTCATCCGCTTCGTGGTTGTTATCCAAGACAACAAACGCATGTATTTCTTCGCCATGTACGGCATGGGGTAACCCAACAACAGCAACCATAGCCACGGCTTCGTGTGCCATGAGGATTTCTTCTACCTCGCGTGGATAGACGTTATAGCCACCGCGCACAATCATTTCCTTTATACGGTCAACAATGTAGAGGTAACCGCTACTATCGAGCCGGCCGATATCCCCGGTGCGGAACCAGCCGTCCACCAACACTTCCTCAGTGGCTTCCGGACGGTTGTAATAGCCCTTCATGACACTCGGGCTATTAATACAGATTTCGCCAAGCTCGCCCGCGGGTACATCATCGCCGTTCAAATCAATAATTTTGATCGCCGTTGCACACAGAGGTTGGCCGACACTACCGGGAATACGCTTGGCATCAACATGGTTAAATGTGGCGACAGGGGCGGTTTCAGATAGCCCGTACCCCTCAAGGATCGGAATATTGAACCGACTTTCAAATTGCTTAATGATCTCAACCGGCATAGAGGCGCCGCCAGAAATGCCTAGCCTCAGCTTCTCCGACAACCGCTCAATCAGCGATTGATGATGTTCACAAGCCGCCAACAAGGCGATATACATCGTCGGGACACCGGCAAAAACCGTAACTTGATACGCATCAAGCGCTTCCAGTACCGCGTCGGGATCAAATCTGGGGATCAGGACCATACTACTGCCACTCAGTATCGATGCATTCATCAACACTGTTTGGCCAAAGCTATGGAATAACGGCAAGGTGATAAGAGTCGTATCCAGCTTAGAGAGCCGCATCAGATTTTGCGACGCCATGGCATTGGTCAGCATATTCGTATGCGTCAGCTCTGCCCCCTTCGGTCGCCCCGTCGTGCCCGAGGTGTAGAGGATCACCGCAGTATCATCCCCGGCACTGGGGTAAACATCACAATATGTAGATTGCTTCTCGACCCACTCAGCAAAATGGATTTCTCCCTCATGAGCAGGCAAAGTATGTCCGGGGGTTGGAATTTGAATAAAGTGTTTACAGCTGCTTGCCTGAGTAAACCCACTACGTCCCATCTCGCCAATCGGCATCTCGGGAGTCCCTTCAAAACAAAAGTAGGCTTTTGCTTCTGAGTCTTCCAGGTGGTATGCGACCTCTCTGGCTTTGAATAAGACATTAAGAGGCACGACCGTACAGCCAGCTTTTAAGATTCCATAATAGATAGCAGGAAAGTACGGCAGGTTCGGAGATGAAAGCGCGACTTTGTCCCCGGGCACCAAGCCGAGCCCTTTCAACCCGTTGGCAATCTGATTGGCCAACACGTTCAACTGGCTAAAGCTAAGATTTTGACCCGCACACGTTAGTGCATTTTTGGATGGATACAATGTTGCACAGCGTTCTAGATTTACAGCAAGATTCAGCATTTACGACCTCTTGTTATGGTTTTATTTCACATTAGAAAAGGGGTACTGCTTGGCCCACTAGCGCTGTTATTTCACACTAGTGAGCCTTTAAATAACGAGTAACAACGACTGCAATTATTTTTTATCAATCAAGCTGGGATCAGGCTTGCCAACGAACATTCGCAATATCAAACGTTGTAGCAGGCCGCCATATGGTGGGCTGAAAATTTGGATCGGAAACCAAGGCTTCATTTCCAATACCGAGCGGGCATGGCTTAGTTCACGAAAGCCTTCTTCTCCATGGTAGTTACCTATTCCAGAGTTGCCCGTACCACCAAAGGGCACTGCATGGTTGAGTACATGCCACCCCCAATCATTGATGGTAACGCCTCCACTATGGGTATGGGTCAGCACCCATTCCCGCCGCTCAGTATCATGGCTGAACAAGTAACAGGCCAGTGGCCGGGGCCGCGACTGGATATGCTCGACAACATCATCGAGTTCGTCATACCCGTACACGGGTAACAGCGGTCCAAAAATTTCCTCTTGGCAAATGCGCATCGCCGGCGACAGTGAAGTAACGATATGCAACGGATACTGACGCCCCTCCCCCTTCTCACCGCAGCGAACAATGACCGCACCTTTTTGCTCGGCATCCTCCACCAGCGCCATAAATCGGGCTTCTTGCGCCTCATCGACTAAATTCGTGATATCGGGGTTACCACTCAGGCTCGGGTACATTGCTCGGTTTGCCTTCTGCACGGCAGCAACAAAATTCTCGACTTTTTCCCTTGGTACCATGGCGTAGTCCGGGGCAATACAGATCTGCCCCGAGTTGAGCCCTTTGCCGTGGGCGATGCGTTCAGCTGCTTTTTCTATCTCATAGTCATCAAACACAATAGCCGGTGACTTACCCCCCAGCTCAAGCGTTACAGGGGTCAAATTGGCCGCAGCATTGGCCATGATATGTTTGCCGCTTGCCGGTGAGCCGGTGAAAACCAGATGGTCGAAAGGCAGGTGGGAAATCTCCATCGCTTGGGGATGCTCCCCCTCAATAATACACACCAGATCCTCACTGTAGATCTCGGCCAGCATCCGCTTGAGTACTGCGGTGGTTTGCGGGCAGTTGGGTGGCATTTTGATCATGCAGCGATTACCCGCTGCCAACGCCGTGATCATCGGCCCGATTGATAGATACAAAGGGAAGTTCCACGGGCAGATAATGCCGACAATCCCCTTGGGTTGATAGCGCACCTGAAGCTTATTGCCTTTAAATAGCCACTCTGTCGGCCTACGGCTTGGCTTTGACCACCGCTTGATGTGACTGAGTACATGGTTGATATCTAAAATCGGCGCCAGCACGTCAGCCAGAATAGACTCCGTGTGCGAGCGATGGCCAAAATCAAGGCTCATGGCATCAGCCAGCAGCTGCTGATAGCGGCTCAACTGGGATTTCAGCGCTGTTAGACGCTCTTTCCTCAATGGAATACTTGGATACGGTTCTTGTCTGAAAGCACGTTGCAAGGCTATGAATTTATCATTCAAATCATCAACTTGACTGGAATCATGTGGCATCGTTTGTTGATTGGCGACAATACACGGTTCACTCATAGTAAAAATTCACCTCATAGTAATACCGTCACAGTACAACATTTGATTAACATTAATCACAGGTCGCAAGCAGACAATAATAGGTGAAATACGGACAACCCAATAAAGTGAGTAAATGTTTGTGGTAATCTGTTGCGTATGGTCAATCTAGAATTAAAATATGGAATATATTGCTGATTACGCCCCGAGTGCCAACGATTACACTTACGGTATATTAGATATTCAACTCTTGGTAAAAATGCTCGAGAAAGAAGGAATTGCTGTTGAAACCTTACTCTCGGGCAGCAACCTAACACCTGATGATCTGGCCTCACCCAACACCCACATTCGCTACCGGGATAAATTGGCAGTATTTGCTAATGCCATCGATTTATCCTCTCAGCCCGGACTTGGCCTGCTAGTAGGCAACCAAGCTCGATTTAGTGATTTTGGTGTCCTCGGCTATGCCGTCTTCAGCAGTGCGACTCTCGGTGAGGCACTGCTTATTGGCTTTAAATACCTCCGCCTCGCGGGTCCGGTATTACGCAAAAAAATGTGGATCAATGGAGATATCGGTGGATTCAGTGGCGAAGAGCTGCTGGAGCTCGATGCAAAACTACTCCGTTTCTGTGCCGAATACTGGTTCAGTGCCATCAAATCACTATGCGAAGAAGTCACCCAGACACGCTTCCCAGCTCAGAAACTCTACTTTCCTTTTCCCGAGCCGAGCTACAGCCACCTGTACCAAGAAATCTTCCAATGCCCCGTGGTATTCAACAGCAACAAACTCGAATGGCATTTTGACTCGGAGTGGCTGGCACGCCCGCTGCCAACAACCAACCCTCTGACGTTGAAAATGTGCCTGCAGTCTTGCGATGACATGCTCTCTAAGCTAAGCCACCCTACGACATTGGCCGACAAAGTCTCGTTGTTCTTTGTTGAATGCTCAGGACGCTACCCGAGCATCGAACAGGTCGCTGACCACTTTTCCATGTCTTCACGTACCCTTCGCCGGCGCTTGACCAACCTGGGCACAAGCTATCAGTCCTTGCTGGATCAAGTACGCTCTAACCTGGCCAAAGATTATCTAAAGACGACGCACATGAGCCTGGATGAGATTGCCGAACGCATCGGCTTTTCAGACAGTGCCAATTTTCGCCATGCCTTCCAAAAGTGGACCGGCATAAGCCCTTCGCAATACCGTAAAAGCACTCGGGCCGGCAACAAAACCTAACCCTTGCAGCGCACTTGGTACCTTGTCTTTTATGCACGACACCCTAGAAGCTATGACCCTTTGGCGACCGAAATAATTTGCTCGTACAGCCAACGCTGAGCCGGATCATTCATACTCGGCTGGTGCCAGACAAGACTGTAAGACACTTCGCCGTAATTGAAAGGCAACGGTTTGGTGATTAACGCTTTGGCCTGAAGAGCGACATCGGCCCATTGACGCGAGCAAGTGAATAACAAATCACTGTGGTGGCACATCAAGGCTGCGCCACCAAAATCCGGCACATGAACCGCAATTTTGCGTTTCTGGTGCTGCTGGGCAAGCTGCAGCTCGAAAAACGGCACATTCAAGTCGTTATCAGTAATACCAACGTGACCGTAGCTCAGGTAATCATCGATGGTCAGTTTCTTGCCTGCCAGCGGATGGTTAGGATTCATCAAGCACACCATTTCGTCATCTAATAAGGTTTCCCAAACCAAATTATTCTGGGTGCTCGGCGGCTGGCTCTTGTCATGGGGCAAGATAATAAAATCCAACTGGCCTTTGGCAAGGCTGTCAAAACCCATGTTGTCCCGCGACCAAATTTCCAACCGCATACCCGGCGCTTGCTCCAACACTCTGGCACTGAGCTTGGCCGCTAACAATTCGAAGGTGCTTTCGCGCATCGCCAACGAAAAACGCCCCTGGTAAGACGCCGGATCAAAAGCCTCCTGCGTCAACATCTGGTTCATCTCGTTGATCATCTGATGCACGGTTGGCCCCAGGCGGCGCGCCAGCGGCGTCGCGACAAGCTGGTTACCATGGCGGTAGAACAGCTCATCATTGAGGCTCTCCCTCAACTGGGTCAAGGTTTTACTGACAGAGGACGGGCTCAGGCATAACCGCTCAGCACTGGCAGTGACACTGAGCGTGTCCAGCATCACATGCAGTGTAATGAGATGCTTCATGCTGATTCGGGATAGTTTAATTAAATCCATAAGCCTTTCAGTATCCAGATGAAAAAACGATAGCTACAAAAAAGCCAGTAGGTTATCTACTGGCTTGTTTCATAATAAATTATTCTAGATGGGCGTCAAATAAAGATTAACGCAGGCCGTGCAGAAATTCAGCGCGGGTGGCTGGGTTGCGCTTAAAAATACCACCCAAGGCTGTTGTCGTCGTGGTACTGGTCGCATCCATTACACCGCGCGCTTTCACGCAGTAGTGGGTTGCATCCATGGTGACCGCAACATCATCGCTTTCCAGCAGGGTTTGCAGTGCCACCAAAATTTGTTGGGTCATACGCTCCTGTACCTGCGGGCGCTGGGCAAAGAAACGGACGATACGATTGATCTTGGACAGGCCAATGATCTTACCGCGCGGAATGTAAGCGACTGTCGCAGTACCATCAATAGTCACCAAGTGGTGCTCACAGGTACTGGTCAGGGTAATGTCTTTCACGCGAACCATTTCATCACACTTCATCTTGTTCTCGATGACGGTGATCTTCGGGAAGTTGGCGTAATCTAGACCAGAAAACACTTCGTCAACATACATTTTCGCGATTCGATGGGGAGTTTCAACCAGGCTGTCATCGGTTAAATCCAGTGAAAGAAGCTCGAGGATCTCACGCATGTGATACTCGATTTTTTCCTTCTTTTCTTCGCGGCTTACCACCTTGTCAGTCATCGGGGTTTCTAGGCCACGCTCAACCAGTGCTTGGCGCACCTTCAATGCAGATTCGCTAAATGCAGTCATTCTTTTCCTCCAACCGGCTGGGCTTAAGGCAAACATCAAGTAATTTTAGTTACTTATATGTACAAAACACGCCCAAATACGAGTGCCAGCAAACTTTGAGACGGAAGGATACCTTTAAATGATCAAAAATACACTAGGAATTACACTACAAAACTACTCAGGTATTAGTGCTAGTGACCTTTTTTTGTCATAATTACGCCACTAAAACATATAACGACGATAGACGGATACCTATTATGGGATGTTGTGACACTCCAGGCTTAATGCCAGTCGAAACCGCACTGACTAAAATTCTTGACCAGGTTGAACCACTCAAAGATGTAACATCAGTTTCTCTTTCTGACGGTATGGGCTTGGTGCTGGCTGAAGATATTTGCTCACCAATTAACGTACCCCCTTTTGCTAACTCGGCAATGGATGGCTATGCCCTGCGCAGTGCTGATCTGGAAAGTACAGATACCTTGCGCATGGCAGGTAAGTCATTTGCCGGCATCCCCTACGACGGTGTTTGCCAGCCTGGCGAATGTATCCGCATCATGACCGGTGCTCAAATGCCAGAAGGTGCTGATACCGTTATCATGCAGGAAGAAACCGATGTCGACGGTGATAACATCCGCTTCACGGCCAAGGTCTCTCACGGCAAGAACGTCCGCCCTATTGGTGATGATGTTCATCAGGGTGATGTGGTCGTCGCAAAAGGCAACCGTATCACCGCCCGCGAGATGCCACTGCTGGCTTCTCTGGGTATTGCTACCCTGCCCGTTTATCGTCGCCCAGTGGTTGCTTTCTTCTCGACCGGTGATGAGCTTCGCCCGGTTGGCGAGCCGCTGGAAGCGGGTCAGATCTACGACAGCAACCGCTACGGCATCCGTGCTCTATTGGAAAAATTCGGTTGTGACGTAATGGATCTGGGGATTATCCCTGACTGTCCTGAAAAACTGCGTGAAGCCTTCGATAAAGCCACCACCGCCGATGTATTGGTTACCTCCGGTGGTGTCAGCGTGGGCGAAGCCGACTACACCAAAGACATCTTGGATGAGCAAGGCGAGATCGGCTTTTGGAAAATTGCGATGAAACCGGGCAAACCTTTTGCCTTCGGTACCATCAAAAACACTTGGTTCTGTGGCCTGCCGGGCAACCCGGTATCGGCCATGGTCACGCTTTACCAATTGGTACAGCCCATGCTGGCCAAGCTGTCGGGCCATAGCCAATACCAGCCACCGCAGCGCCTGAAAGCCAAGGCGACAACAGTCTTTAAAAAGCGTCCGGGCCGTGCCGACTACCAACGTGGCATCTATCAACTGAACAGCGAAGGCCTGGTTGAAGTGGCAACGACAGGCAACCAGGGCTCAGGCGCCTTTAGCTCGATGCACCAGGCCAACTGCTTTGTAGTGCTCGAGCAAGAGCGCGGCCGTGTGATGCCGGGCGAAGAAGTGACGATCGAGCTGTTCAACCACGCAATGTACTAAATACGCTAAAGACGGTGCTCGCCAACCGGCGAGCACGCCTCCCGCACATAACTACCGACAGGAATATATAGTGGTAGAACTTACCGATGCAGAGATGCTGCGCTATAACCGCCAGATTATTCTTAGACAATTTGATTTTGATGGCCAGGAAGCGCTCAAAGCCACCTCGATGCTGATCCTTGGTGCTGGTGGATTGGGTTGTGCATCCAGCCAATACCTTGCAGCCGCCGGCGTTGGCAAGCTCACCTTGATCGATGACGATAAAGTCGAAGTGTCCAACCTCCAGCGACAGGTTTTGCACAACGACAGCACGGTCGGCATGCTGAAAGTCGACTCTGCCAAGCGGGCTCTGCAGATGATCAACCCGAATACCGTTATCGCAACCGTGGCAAAACGTCTTGATGACGAAGCTCTAAAAGCGCTTATTAAGCAGCATGATATGGTGCTCGATTGTTGTGATAATGTGGATACCCGAAACCAGCTAAATCGATTGTGTTTCGAAACCAAGACTCCGTTGATTTCCGGTGCAGCTATCCGCATGGAAGGCCAGATCAGTGTTTATACCTATCAGGATAACGAGCCTTGCTACCAGTGCCTGAGCGCCCTATTTGGCCAGCAAGCCCTGACGTGCGTAGAAGCCGGGATCATGTCGCCGGTAGTTGGCATTGTCGGCGCGGTACAAGCCATGGAAGCGATTAAAGTCGCCGCTAATATGGGACAGCCACTGACGGGTAAAATCCTGATGCTCGATGCCATGACCATGAGCTGGCGGGAAATGAAACTCGGCAAGCAGCCGAGTTGTCAAGTTTGTGGTTAAGCTATGAAAAAGGAAGCATTTGCTTCCTTTTTACTATTGCGTGAATGCTTCAAACTTTGGCGTTATCCGGAGCTCGATTCGGCGGTTGAGTTGCCGCCCCTCTTCAGTATCATTATTCGCAATTGGGAAATCCTTACCAAAACCGAACAAACCTAATCGCGACTCATCGACCCCGTTATCAACTAGGATTGCATGTACCGCTTCTGCTCTTTGTGTAGAGAGTATCCGGTTATATTCTTCAGAGCCTATGCTATCGGTATGGCCACCAATAAACACTTTAGATTCAGGGAATTCCTTTAAAGTCTGAGAAAGCTGCTCAAGCACAACTCGCCCTCCAGTTTTCACATTGGAACTGTTATAAGCAAAACTATTATCCCCTTTTAAAGTGATAATAACTTGCCGCTCCTTTTGCTCAACATCACCGAACCGCTCAATCACCACCACGGAGGCTTGTTCGTAGTTTGCTGCTAAGAACTTATCCACCTCAGTCGCACTCTGCATGCCTGCTTTGTCAGATTGAGCACACCCAAAAACAAGCAAAGACAGCAGCAGCAACCCATATCTTTTACAATTTCGCATCAAAACTTCCCAGTTACTTTACGACACGAACAAACTTTATCAGGGTTCAGAGCGAAAATACTTCTAAATTCAACTTACGTGGAAATACTTCACACCAACAAATGAAATAATTGCATATTGTCAAATAGTCTATCGAGCGAAACCAAATCAATCTTGCCGCAGCCTTTATATCCTCTAACGACACATTCAGAAAATGTATGGGTTTGTATGGATTACGCATAAAAGCAATAAATAGCATTAAATTAGTGCTACTATCACCCCGTTAATGAACAGTGTTTTATAGGGTGTATATAATGAAAAAAATCGGACTGATCGCATGTGGTTTGAGCGCATTGCTACTTGCGGGCTGTGCAACCCCTTATGATACCGACCGTGACTCTTTCTGGTCATTCGGTAAAGGCTTCGAAGTTACTCCTCTTGCTCAGGATACTTGGCAAATCAGTTTTATCGGCAACGAAAATACTGACCGCACACTGGCCCGAAACTACCTGCTTCACAAAGCAGCAGAGCTCGCACAGGGTGCCGGCTATCCATACTTTGCGCTTCGCGGCGAACAGAACTTCCGCGACCAAACCGGTAGCTCAACCGGGCTTGGTTACTCGAGCAACGATTTCCTTTACGGTATTGGCAGCACGATCTCAGAAACTACCGTGATGGTTGAAGTCATTGGCATGAATGAAAAGCCAGCTGACAGTAACCTGCCTGTGTATGAATCAGACTTCATCTTAAAAAATGTCGATGTAAACTCTTAATCTACTTCCCACAGTTAAGCCGGTGTTGGAACATCGGCTTTTCTCCGAAGTGATAAAATCCTCTCATTTAGCACCAACTTTCTTTACCTCGGCAACATCAGAACTAAGCTTCATTAAAACAACAAGTTAAACTCAAGTTCAGAGGACTGTCTAATGCACGACTTACTGACTGTTAGCGTAACCGTCTTTATGGGTTTCTTCGCCATTATGAACCCGATCGCTAACACCGCTGTCTTCATCGGTTTAACCAGTGATCAAACCCACCAGCAACAGAAAGCGACAGCATTCAAAGCCCTATTGACTGCTTTTTGCATCGTGGCGGCTTTCAGCCTGCTAGGCAAAGGGATCTTCCACGCTTTCGGTATCACTCTACCCGCGCTTCGGATTTCAGGGGGCATCTTGGTGTTCCTGGTTGGTTACCATATGCTGCAAGGCAGTAGCTCTTCAATGCATAGTCATCAAGAAGAAGATAGCCAAAACAATACCAGCAGTGAAGGACAGGACGTGGCGATTTCACCGCTTGCTCTCCCCATACTGGCAGGGCCAGGCACCATCGCAACCGCCATGAACTATTCTGCGGCAGGTGGTTTTCTGAGTATCGCCGTCACGATTTCTGCCTTTGCACTGTTGTGCCTCATCAGCTTGATTTGCTTTATTTATGGCCAGAAGCTGGTGAGTTTGCTCGGGGTTAACGGATTAGGTATCGTCACCCGGCTAATGGGGTTAATCCTGACAGTCATCGGGATGCAAATGGGGATTCAGGGAATACATGATGCCATCGCCCTGTTCGATCACCTTACTAAATAAAAAGCCGGAACAAAGTCCGGCTTGGTATCTATTGGCTTTTCAGCTGAACAACTAACATTACTGCATCAGGTACAAATCACGACTGTATCGCGCTTCTGCTGCATTGGTGGCCGAGTAGCCGCCAACTTTTGTGCTCTTGAGCACTGAACGCGTGTAGTGATAAAGCGGGATAGCTGGCATCTCTTCAGAGAAAACCTGCTCCGCCTGCTGGTAGTACTTGTTACGCTCGTCATTGCTTGGCGATTGGATAGCTTTGGCCATTGCCTCGTCATAGGCATCACTCGACCAGCGAGAGTAGTTCATTCCGGTACTTTCAAAATAAGACAAGAAGGTTGAGGCTTCGTTGTAATCCCCTACCCAGGCATAACGGGCTACCGTAAAGTCTTTCTGACCCAGTTTCTGCAAAAACGTCTTCCACTCTTGGTTGGCCAAGTTGACCTTGGCACCCAGGGTCTTGTTCCACATCGACGACATCACAATCGCCAGTTTCTTGTGCGACTCTGAGGTGTTGTATACCAGCTCAAAGGACAGTGGATTCGATTTATCGAAACCAGCCTCTGCCAGCAGCTCTTTCGCTTTCTGATTTCGCTCTTTCTGGCTTAGCTGCCCCCATGCCAATTTCGGCGGTACAAAGCCATCTACCGATGGCGGGGTCACCCCATAAGCCGGGACCTGCCCTTGGCCAAGGATCACCTTGGTGACAACGTCACGATCAATCGCATAGGCCAGAGCTTTGCGGACCCTTGGATCATCAAACGGTGCTTTGCTGACATTGAATAAGTAGTAGTAAGTGCCGAGCGATGGCATGGTCAGTAACTCTTCCGGCCGCTGCTTTTTGATTGCATTATATTGCTCAAGAGGGAATGACGAGGTGATATGGATTTCCCCAGTCCGGAAACGGTTATATTCCGCAGTCATATCAGCAATTGGTAAATACGTCACCTTGTTGACGACTGTTTTGTCGTTGTTCCAATATTGGGGGTTGCGCTCCAGCACAATGCGCTCATTCAAGGTCCAGTTGGCCAGTTTGTAGGCACTGCTGGTAACAATGTTCTCCGGCTTGGTCCATGCATCGCCATGAGCTTCGATGGCGGGACGGTAAACCGGGAATGTCGACTCGTGTACCATCATTTTGACGAAATACGGGACCGGCTTATCCAGGGTGACCTGCAACGTTTTGTCATCAAGCGCTTTGACACCAAGCTGCTCCACCGGAAGCTTGCCTTCGTTGATTTTATCAGCATTAAGAATATGGGCAGTACTGTAATACCACGCATACGGGGCACCGGTTTTCGGATCCACCACCCGCTTGAAGCTGTACTCGAAGTCACCAGCAACAATCGGCTCACCGTTTGACCACTTAATGCCATCGCGCAGGTGGAAGGTGAACACTCGACCGTCATCCGATTGTTCCCAGTGCGTTGCCAGCGCAGGAATAATCTCGCCATCAGGACTTTGGGTCACCAGCCCCTCGAACATATCGGCAATAACGCGGGCACTGGAGGTATCTGAAGAGTAAGAAGGGTCTAACGTCGGAACTTCATCGCCATTGCCACGAACTATCTCCTGAACTTTAGCTAATGTCACATTATCGGGGACATCTGCCGCCCAAGTTGGGCTTGCCGCTAGCATTGCGACAGCAGCAGCGATCACTGTTAGCTTACTTCCTTGCATAATCTATCCTTGTGATGGTTGTAATAAAGGGTTAAACCGCTTTTAACATACACACATATTCACTCAGGTGATATGCTACCGCTCACAAAAAAGCCGGTGATAAACACCGGCTTTTGATTCAGTCTTGCAACCTTACACTGGTTAATTATCGTTCAAGCGAATTCCATCACGCTCAATAATAATAATGCCTTTTTTGTACAGGGCACCGATAGTCTTCTTGAAGGTCGCTTTACTGGTACGGAATTCTTTGAAGATTGCATCTGGTGACGACTTGTCGCTCAACGGAACAAAACCACCCTTGCGCTCAAGGGTCGTCAGAATTTTATCGGCCAAGTCATCAACCTTGGCCTTACCTGCTTTTTGCAGCGACAGGTTGATCTTGCCGTCTGGGCGGATTTCTTTAATGTAAGCTTTCAGCTTTTTGCCCGGGAACAGCTTGCCAAATGATTCTGTTTTGAACAGCAGTCCCCAGTGCTTGTCTTCAATCACCGCTTTGTAACCCAGATCGGTAATTTCAGCGATTTGTACTTGGACTTCTTCGCCAACTTTGTATTTAGCGGGTGTTTTATCCAAGAAACGATTGAACTTGGTGGAACCAACAATACGGCCTGATGCTTTATCCGTGTAAACACGCACCATGATATCCTGGCCGACTTCAAGGCGGCGGCGTTGCTCACTGAAAGGAACAAGCAGATCTTTTTCCAGGCCCCAGTCAACGAATGCCCCCACGCCACAAATGCCGACCACACGAAGCAAGGCAAAATCCCCCACTACCGCGTAAGGCTGCTTGGTCGTTGCAATGATGTCATCTTCAGAGTCGAAATATACAAAGACTTCCAGCTTATCACCCAGCTCAGTGCCAGCAGGAACACAAGCTTTAGGCAGTAGGATATTGCCAAAGTCTTCACCACCATCAAGGAATACGCCAAAATCAACCAGCTTGACGACCTCTAATGTGTTGTATTGTCCAATTCTAATCATTCTTTCGACACTCTCTGGGTAAATAAAACGGCCTGCTCATCTCACAGCCGCCAGTATGCGAAGCTTCGCAACAGCTTCATCTTAACATCAGGCGGCGCATTATACGTGATGTTAACCCAATGCGCCTGACCTATCTTTCATTTTTTGCTTATTTTTCACTCTAATAAAGCGCCAAATTCCAAATAACTCTGCTATTAACTGACTAATTCATCTAAAATTAATATTAATTCCGATAGTTAACGCTATATTAAAGTCCCCAAGCTAATGTGAGGTAGTGTAGTAGAGTGATCACAGTTGAAAAAAAAGACGGGCATAAACTCAAAATTTCCCACGTCATCCCAGAAACAACCAATCGACAACTGGATCTCTTTATTTTCGTTCCCGGTGAACTCGGATTAAACAGCAATATCATTGCTGAGGATGAATTTTTCCACAATGCTATCCAAGGTAAACGTACCTATTACAGTGACGTAAACCATTTACCCCTCGTCCACAGCCGCCTTGCCAGCCGAGGCAAGCTATCAACCGAACAGTACCGTTTGAGCTTGAGCCTCTATGCGTATCAATACGCCTTGGCGCTTGAGAAAACCACCCAGCAGCTGCTTGATGACAAAGAAGATCGCTCACTGGATGAAGTCGAAGAAATCGCCCAACTCACGATGCGGATCCTCAAGCGTCTGCGCCGTAACGTGCCCACCGACAAAAAACTGCACAAGTACTACGAGAATGTCGATAACTACCTGTCATGGTTTACCGAACAACGCTTGCTCGAGCTAGTCGCCCACTTGCCACGGAGCAGTGACTACAGTGAGATAAAATCGCTACTGCTTGAAGTCTGTGAAAGAGAGTCTGAACATCGTAGCAAGCATGACTACAACTCGTCCAAGGCCATGGAAGATCCGACTCGGATGTCTAACAAGATGCGCCTGCTCCGCCGTTTGATCGAGTACCCGGTAACCATGAAAGAAAAAACCACCGAGCTGGGCCAAAACACACGCAAAGTGGTTACTGGCTTTGCTGCAGGGTTTGTGATGATTTTCGTAACGTTAATGCTCATCAAAGCACGAGGGGTACTCGGCGATATTACCGCCTCTTTCATTTTGGTGCTCTCTTTCATCTATGCCGCCCGTGAAGTATTCAAGGATGACTTGAAAACCATGCTTTGGCGCTGGGTGCGTAAAGGCAAGCCGAAATGGCGCAAGCAATTCTTTGACGTCAACTCAAACCAATTGATTGGCCGCCAGCTTGAATGGATGGAATACTGCGCCTTCAAGGAACTCGACAAGGAAATCCGAAAAGTACGCAAGCACAAAGTCTCCCAGCACGAGGAAACCGTACTGCATTACAAGAGCACGACCCGGATGTCACCCACCAAATTCCTGACCGGTTATGAGCAAACCCGTGAATCCATTATGTTGGATCTCCGCACTATTACCCGTCTGATGGAGAAAGGCTCGCAGAAAATCTACCAGCTCAAAGACGGCCAGGTCTCTAAGGAGTCGGTAGAAAAGCGCCATTTGATCAACCTTGTCACCCGGGAGAAAGTTGATGACAAGACCATTTCGATCCAACGCTGGAAAGTGATTATGAACCGCTCGAAAATTGTCGATATCGAGCCGATTGAAACCTACAACGGGGAATAACCCTACACTCTCTCCGTTGTAACCTCACGGACAGTTGATACGCTTAAAGGGAAGCCATTTAGATGATCCCTATATGAAAAAACTGTCCGAGCTCGTCTTCAACAACACCTACAGCGCACTACCGAAAAGTTTTGGTACCTTCATCAAACCTCAGCCGCTTGATGATCCTTTCCTGGTCAGTGTGAACAACCGCGTTAGCCAAATGCTTGAGCTTGATCCGGCTCAAGCCCATACCCAATACTTTGTTGACCTCTTTACCGGCAACGATGAGCACCCAGCGATGGCTCCTCTTGCCATGAAGTACACCGGCCATCAATTTGGCCAATATAACCCTGATCTGGGTGACGGACGAGGCTTGCTAATGGGAGAAGTACTGACATCTTCCGGGCAAAAGTGGGATATACACCTGAAAGGCTCCGGCCTTACCCCCTACTCGCGCCAAGGGGATGGCCGGGCTGTATTGCGCTCCAGCATCCGTGAATACCTGGCCAGCGCCGCAATGGCGGGGTTGGGGATCAAAACAACCCATGCATTGGCGGTGCTCTCGAGCAACACCCCAGTATTTAGAGAAACGGTCGAGCGCGGAGCAACCTTGATCCGGGTGGCGGACAGCCACCTAAGGTTCGGTCATTTCGAGTACTTTTTTTATACCCAGCAATATGCCGAATTAAAACTACTGGCCGACTATCTAATCAGCCATCACTTTCCTGAAATCAATCGCCATAATAATGAGACCGGCCAGTATCGGGAGATGTTCAACCACATAGTTCAACTGACCGCCGAAATGATAGCCGACTGGCAAGCGGTAGGATTTGCTCATGGGGTGATGAATACCGACAATATGTCGGTACTCGGCCTGACGTTCGATTACGGTCCATACGGCTTTCTCGATGACTACGAGCCCGGCTATATTTGTAACCACTCTGATTACTCCGGCCGATATGCGTTCAACCAGCAACCAACGATCGCCTTGTGGAATTTATCCGCTCTGGGCTATGCATTAACCCCGCTGTTGGAAAAACAAGCCATTGATCAGGCCCTTCAGAACTATCAGCCGCTATTGCAGAAAGCTTACAGCAAGAAAATGCGCCATAAGCTGGGATTGAAAGCAACACTCGAACAAGATACCGCGCTATTTGCTGGTTTGTTTGATTTATTGAAATCCCAAGCCGTTGACTACACGCTGTTCTTCCGCACGTTATCGTCGCTCCCTCATGCCGAACTCCTATCAGCAAGTCACCACTTTCAGGCCCTGTTTGAAGATCTCGCCCCTTTGGCTGCCTGGCTGTCTTTATATTCAGTTCGGCTGGAAAAAGAATCGTTAGATGATGCAGATCGCCTCGATCTCATGAGATCAACCAACCCCAAGTTTATCCTGAGGAACTACCTCGCCCAGCAAGCCATTGAGCTGGCAGAAAAAGGGGATTTTTCCATGATCGAGCAACTACTGGCCATCCTCCAACATCCCTTTGATGAACACCCGGAATTCGATGCCTTTGCAAAACGCCCACCTGAATGGGGCAAAAAGTTGGAAATCAGCTGCTCTTCTTGATACAGAAAAGCCATTTACAGCTCGTAAATGGCTTCATTGTTTACTGCTGAATGAGCTACTTTCAATTGTTAATGATATCAGAAACCGGGAAGTTGGTACTTCAGCTTAACACTGAACGAATCTACGTCATTGGCATCGATAAAATAACGGTTAACAGCCAAGCTAACTTGCCACTGCGGAGTGAAAGCATAACTCAATTCTAAGCCTAAATAGGGATCCACACCGTCGTCATCATGGGTAATTACCTTTCCTTGATATAGGCTCTCTATATCTGCCTGCCAAAACATGGCGCCCACTACTCCGGCAAGTGATACTTGATGTTGCCGCCAGAATGCATAACGAGTATCGATACCAAAACCTTGCACCAGTACAGGCGTTATTCGAGATACAGATTGATGCTCAGCGTCTGTCAGACCAAGCCCTCCGGCTAAGGTCGCCGCTGCTTTGCCCTGATCAATATACCTAATCGTTACATCCCAATCAGGCGTGATCGAATAACCTACCCCAACAGCCCAGTAAAGATCATCATCCTCGATATTGATGATCTCTGCTTGGGTCGAACCCAAATCATCTCGAGCTTTACTCATGCCGATATCCGCCTCTACATACCAACCAGCCTGAGCCTGTAAACTGAAAGGCAGCATAAACAACAGTATCATGCGTATCAATGAACGGCTTTTGGAAGCCCCCCACTTACAAAGCGCTAACAACATCAGCATCATTATCCCTACTCCACCCATGCTGCCTCCTCCTGAATTTTTCACGTAGGTTGAACTGACATTACGGACAGTGACCTTGACGTTAGCTACCGACGTCAAACCAAACATATCTGTAATTTGATAGCTGATGGTATCTATCCCTTCAAACCCGGCATCAGATTGATAACTCAAGGTTTGATTGCTATTAATCACAACCTTACCATTCGTCGCACTAGCAGCGAGTATTGCTAATTGATCGCTATCAGGATCGTAGTCATTTGCCAGAACATCGATAAGCACCGTTTCCTGAGTGACAGCTTGTGCATCATCTGCCACCGCAACCGGCGACTGGCTGTTAACAACCGTGACGGTAGCCGTCGCAGTGGCAGTCCCTCCTCGACTATCTGTAATACTGTAGGCAATCAACGCCTCACCGAGGTAGCCCGTTTCAGCCGTATAATAGAGTTGACCATTAATGATCTCAGCCTGGCCGAAGTTAACCGACGCATTGACAATACTGAGGGTATCCCCGCCTACGTCACTGTCATTTGCTAACACATCAATCATGACAGAAGCATTCTTACCCACTATCGCGGTATCAGGCTCAGCGACGGGAAGCACGTTTTCACTGGCTTTTGCCGCTACACCGCCCGGATCCATAATGCTACCGTTTACCGTACCATCATCATCATTCGGGCCACCATCTTCTATCGTGAGCTGAACACACCAATCTCCCTCTTTAAGGCCAACAACCCAAAGTTCACTTCCTGGCGGCGGGCAATACCCTGCCTCACCCGCGGTTGACGACAAGTAGTTATTACTGTCTATGACAAAATCAAACCACCCATTCTCCTCCGAGTATTTTCGGTAAACAGCATTGGCCGGAATAGGAAGACGCTGAGGAAAGACCACCTGATAAGTTTGACCTGGCGTCGGTAGTCCGTAAGCGATGAAATCGAACACCCCACCGATATTGGTTGCTTCCGTATCGCTTCCAAATTCCTGCTCAACCTCGTCATCAAATAACTGCGTTCCTCCCGATGCATTCGCGGCAACACTCACACCTTTACGCAAGCAGACCCCTGGGTTCCCTTCGATCAGGTAGCTATCCGACTCGAGAGCACGCTCTTGGAGGACATTACATTCATTGATTGCATCAAGGTAATCAGGGATACCATCATCATCGCTGTCGGCAAAGCCCTCTTCGCTATCAGGCATCAAATCACCATCACTATCCTCAGTGCCAAGCGAAGCCAATTGCGAGACCACCTCGAAATAAATGTCCTTTTTCACCAATGCCGGAACAGAAGCATTATCCATCACCGTCAAGCTGATTCGATAATGCCCTGGCAAAAGCGACTGGGGTGAAAACACAAACTCCTCTTCATTATCACTTTGGTTAATGATCAAAGGCTCATCCGTATCCCAGCTATATTGGTGGCTATCCAAAACATTTGCGTCAATAACCGTAGTTCTGATGGTGACCAAATCGGCACTGTTGGTGATCAACTGACGATTTTGACCAGACTGACTCACAGTAGCTGTTAGCTGAGGTGGAATATTGTCCTCTTTGATAAGCAGGTGGAACACTGACTTGCTACCAAGATTCACGCTTTGATCCAAGGTGATAATCAACTCTTCATCGCCTTCACTGATACCATCAGCAGCTACCGAAAACGTGATCGAACCTTCCACACCGTCTTCAATAACAACTTTGCCTTCTTCCAGGTCGTGGTCTTTGTTATCCACACTTCCCGATATGGTGTAAGGGATGACAACAGGGTAGCTCGGAGAGGCCCCATTTAAGTGAACCTTAACCTGGTGACGACTTCCTTCCGCTGTCACTCTGTCTTTTTCGATAGACACTAACGGGTGTACCATGACTCGCTGGCTTGCCTCCGCAGTATTTCCTTGGGCATCTTTGGTTTGCCAATAAGCAATATTCTTACCAGGAGGGAAGTAAAGCTGATTATCGACCAAAGAAACACTTAGCGGGTTACCCACAGAATCAAATGCTGAGGCAATACCGAGATCAACTTTAGTAAAGAGTCCTGTTGCGTTGACCTCAACGTCATCGGGTTCATTGATAACAGGTGTTCCTAACTGAACATCTCCTTCGATGGTTAAATTGACCGTCGCACTGACTAACTCACTGTGTTCATCAGTAACCAAATAGCTGATTTCAACATTGCCGGTAAAGCCTGCGGGTGCAACAAAATTAAGCTTGTTATTCTCGATTGTTACTGTTCCCACGCTGGCCTGGGCCGCAACAATGCTCAATTCGTCACCATCCACATCGACATCATTGCTTAGCACATCGAGTTCAAACTGATTTTGCTCCGTATATGTTTCCGTGATGGTGTCGTCAACGATAATCGGCACATCATTGACCGGCATAACGGTCAGGTCCACCATGGCAATGTTAGACACGTCACCAGTCAAGTCCTTGACCTGATAACTAAATAAGTCATCACCGAAGAAATTCTCAATGGCCTGGTAACGTATTGCGCCGGTCGGCGTTACACTGACCGTCCCGCCTTGTGGCATTGTCACAATTTCTACCGATGAAACGTCTAGCTGATCACCCTCGTCGACATCGTAGTCATTGCCCAAGACGTTAATCTCTAGCGTGCCCTCCTCGAGCAATTGAGCTTGGTTATCGATAGCAACAGGTGAATCGTTGACAGAAGTAATCGTAACAGTCACCGTTGCGGCTAACGACTCATAGCCATCGCTGTCAGTAATAGAGTACGAGATCAATTCAGTGCCATTAGCATCCGCATCAGGTACATACCTTAGCTTTCCATCAGCGAGCACTGAGACTGAGCCTATATTCAAAGAGCCTTGGTCAATGAGGGTGATCTGTTGAGATGCAAACCCAGTCTCGCCACTACCATCTTCGATATCACTGTCGTTCGACAAAATTGCGATATCAACTGGCTCATCTTCGAATGTCGTAACTTCATCATCTCTGGCAACAGGTCGGTCGTTAATTGCCCCTACCAAAATCTTGATTTCTGCATTTTCCGATGCGAGTCCTGCTTCATCGTAGATGCGGTAGATCAATTCATCTTGGCCAAAGTAATCATCATTGGGCATATAACGAATATTGGCGCCGTCGACTACGGTAGCCACACCGTACTCAGGATGAACCACTATTTCGATATCCCCTGCTGGTGTTCCCTCTTCAGAGTCCGAAGCAGCAATCCTTACCGCCAAATCTAAAGGGTTGTCCTCTTTCGTTTTTTCGTTAAATGCAGCAGCGACCGGTGCATCATTAACAGGTGTGACTGTTATGGTGACCGTTGCCAGTTCAGATTGACTTAAATCGCTATCTTTGACTCTGTAGGAGAAGATATCGGTACCATTGAAATCATTTTCAGGCTGGTAGGTCACTTTTCCTGTTCCAGTATCAAACTGAGCAGTACCATGTTCTGGGGCAGTTTCTATGCTAACGCTGGATACCACCAGATTCTGATCGATATCGTAATCATTGCTCAGAATGTCAATCAGTACGGACTCATCTTCATTTGTCTCCGCAATGTCATCAACAGAAACCGGCGCGTCATTGACATTCACCACTTCCAGGTTGAACGCCACAAGGCTCACTGTCTCGGTGCCGTCACTGACATGAATCACGATGTTCGACGTGGTGCCGACATCGTCGTTGCTCGGCGTGCCGAACAACTGCCCGCTCGCGGTATTGAAGCTCGCCCACGATGGCTGGTTGTCGATACCGAAGGTCAGCGCATCGTTGTCGAGATCACTGGCCACTGGCGTGAAGCTGTAACTGGCATCCTGCTGGACGCTGGTCGCTGGTGTGCCCGAAATCGTCGGCGCGTCGTTGACGTTGACCACCTCTAGGCTGAATGGACCAAGACTATCCGTCTCTACCCCATCACTGACATGAATCACGATGTTCGATGTCGTCCCGACATCATCGTTGGATGGCGTGCCGCTCAGCTGTCCGGTGGCGGTATTGAAGCTCGCCCAAGACGGTTGATTATCAATGCTGAAGGTCAAGTCATCATTGTCGATATCGCTGGCCACTGGCGTGAAGCTGTAGCTGGCGTCCTGGTTGACCGAGGTCGCCGGGGTACCCGAAATGGTCGGCGCGTCATTAACATTGACTACCTCGAGATTGAACGCCGCCAGACTCGCAGTCTCGTTGCCGTCGCTGACACGAATCACGATGTTCGACGTGGTGCCGACATCGTCGTTGCTCGGCGTGCCGCTCAGCTGCCCGCTGGCGGTATTAAAGCTCGCCCAACTCGGCAAATTATCAATGCTGAAGGTCAAGTCATCGTTGTCAATATCGCTAGCCACTGGCGTGAAGCTGTAACTGGCATCCTGGTTGACCGAAGTCGCCGGGGTGCCCGAAATCGTCGGTGCATCATTGACATTGACCACCTCGAGGCTAAATGGGTCTAAACTATCCGTCTCTACTCCATCACTGACATGAATCACGATGTTCGATGTAGTCCCGACATCGCCGTTAGTCGGCGTACCGCTGAGCAAACCGCTGGCGGTATTAAAGCTCGCCCACGAAGGCTGGTTGTCGATACTGAAGGTCAAGTCATCGTTGTCGATATCGCTGGCCACTGGCGTGAAGCTGTAACTGGCATCCTGCTGCACGCTGGTCGCCGGGGTGCCCGATATCGTCGGTGCATCGTTGACGTTCACCACTTCAAGATTAAACGCCGTCAGACTCGCAGTCTCGTTGCCGTCACTGACATGAATCACAATATTCGATGTAGTCCCGACATCGTCGTTGCTCGGCGTGCCGAACAGCTGCCCGGTGGCGGTATTGAAGCTCGCCCAAGCCGGCAGATTGTCGATACCAAAGGTCAGCGCATCGCTGTCGATATCGCTCGCCACTGGCGTGAAGCTGTAGCTGGCACCCTGGTTGACCGAAGTCGCCGGCGTCCCCGAAATCGTCGGTGCATCATTGACATTGACCACCTCTAGGCTGAATGGACCAAGACTATCCGTCTCTACTCCATCACTGACATGAATCACGATGTTCGACGTAGTGCCGACATCGCCGTTGGATGGCGTGCCGGAAAGCACACCGCTGGCGGTATTAAAGATCGCCCAGGTTGGCAAATTATCAATACTGAAGGTCAGATCATCGTTGTCGATATCACTGGCTACTGGCGTGAAACTGTAACTGGAATCCTGCTGGACGCTGGTCGCCGGGGTACCCGAAATGGTCGGCGCGTCGTTAACATTCACCACTTCCAGGTTGAACGCGGCCAGACTCACGGTCTCGTTTCCGTCGCTGACATGAATCACGATGTTCGATATAGTCCCGACATCATCATTGGTTGGCGTGCCGGAAAGCAAACCGCTGGCGGTATTAAAACTCGCCCAACTCGGCAAATTATCAATGCTGAAGGTCAAGTCATCGTTGTCGATGTCGCTGGCCACTGGGGTGAAGCTGTAGCTGGCATCCTGGTTGACCGAAATCGCCGGCGTCCCCGAAATCGTCGGTGCATCATTGACATTGACCACCTCTAGGCTGAATGGACCAAGACTATCCGTCTCTACCCCATCACTGACATGAATCACGATGTTCGACGTGGTGCCGACATCGTCGTTGGTCGGCGTGCCGCTCAACTGCCCGCTGGCGGTATTGAAGCTCGCCCAACTCGGCAAATTATCAATGCTGAAGGTCAGGTCATCGTTGTCGATATCGCTGGCCACTGGCGTGAAGCTGTAGCTGGCATCCTGCTGCACACTGGTCGCCGGGATGCCCGAAATCGTCGGTGCATCATTAACATTCACCACTTCCAGGTTAAACGCGGCCAAGCTGACCGTTTCCGTGCCATCGCTGACATGAATCACGATGTTCGCCGCGGTGCCGACATTGTCATTGGTCGGTGTGCCGAACAGCTGTCCGGTGGCGGTATTGAAGCTTGCCCAAGACGGTTGATTATCAATGCTGAAGGTCAAGTCATCGTTGTCGATATCGCTGGCCACTGGCGTGAAGCTGTAGCTGGCATCCTGATTGACCGAGGTCGCCGGCGCCCCTGAAATGATTGGCGCTGTGTTACCTGCCGACGAGGGTGTCACCGTCAGTCTGAAGGTTAGGTCATAATCGGGAAAAACAGCACCATCTAAATACAGATTTCCATTAGGATAAAATGGTGGGTTTCCGTAATTAGCTGACTTGCTACCATCCGAATAGTTAATGCTATGACAATCAGCGGGCATTAGCGTAAAAAGATAAGTATTCCCTTCAGTAACAGGTACAGAGTCGGTAAGGGAAATTTCACTAAAACTATAACCATTCTGCTCTGTACTGGTGATGAACGTATTAGTGAAATTCCATTGTTCTTCACTACCTATTGACGCACCTTTACTACCACTAAATTCATAAAATTGAATTGTACATGTAGATGATTGGTTTGAAACAAGTTCTACTTTGGTAACCACACCAGTTGCAGGAGCTTCAAACGTCTGCCCCCACTCCGAACCGTACTGGCTAGAAGACCAAATATTAAACGCCCAGCCATTGGTGTCATTTACCACAATCGCACTGTTCACTTGCCCAGAATATATTAAACCCAAGGTTGCACTATAAAAAATTATAGCTCTCCAACAATTTCTCAAGCTATTTGGACTAAATCTAAACAAACCATCCATATCTATTTCTCCCCCAGTTACCACATCCTTGTGGTGCTCAGCCCTTTATAGTGATCCTCGACAATTATCTATGATGAACTAGACCCCTTCCTTAGTTGCGCGATGGAAATACCCCCACTAGGGAAATGATGTGGTACAGCCCCAAATACGGGTTTCGAATTCCAAATGCTTGGTTTGAACCTGTGTTTCCAACTGCCACCGTTCCGCCACCGCTCCCCTGCACGCGCACGCCACCAAGAGAAACAAGATCAGCATCAGCAGGGTTCGCGGCATAGGCTGTTTGTAAACCCATACCTTCGGTCGCATTCGCTAAAACAGCATTATCTTTAGCAGACGTATCGCCCGCTTTTTTAGAGGCCATCACTGACACCTCAACGCTACCGCCACCGCCAGACGGGTTAAACGCAGCCACATGTGAATGTTTAGGAAGATTGTCTAAACTCAGCGTCGTAAGTTCAGAGCCATAGCTCTGGCCCCACATTATTGTTGACAAACCTTTTCCTTGCCCTACACCCACAGGCGAACGCCCCTGTAAATCAGGTAAGCCAAGTGTTGTTCTACCATCCCCACCAAACGTGGTTCCAAGCAAGGCAAAAACCGCCTCATTGTTATTAATTGGCAGCAATTGTCCTTGACAAAATGAACTGCCTTTCGGGGCAAAGTTGAACCCAACGGTATGAATACTTCCTATATAGGTTTCCATGAACTTTCTCCTTACAATTAATGGAGATAGTCACGACTACATAACTGTGAACTATCAGCAAGGTGGTGAATATTGATTCGCCTACCCCAAAATCATCCCGGCATCTAGCTGGTAAAACACGGCGAACTGATAGCCGCTGTAATAGCCCGATTGGGCGACGATCACATCCAGACGCACTGCGCCGTCTTTGGCTGCCACAATCAACCCCTTTTCTTTATCAACCGCCAACACGGTACCCGGAACGCAGCCATAGCTTGGGTGGGAGTTGGCAGTGATTTGCATGACATTGAACGTGCCACCATTGACTCGAATCGCCACGCCACCATGATGGGGATTACCGGCCCGTGCCGCACCGATAAAATCGGCCACGGTATGCTCGGACCAACTAAGCTGGGCATTATCAGCATTAACTCTCGGAGCCAGCGACACCTCGCCTTGTTGCGCCCGCCATTCAATGGCACCAGCTTCGTAGCCGGCGATAAAATCGGCCACCAACTGCGGGGCGGCTTGCATCACACGTAGACTGAGGCTCTGATGATTATCAAAAGGATGAATAGCTAGCGGCGCTTGCAAGCCTATCTCACCGCTATCGATCTGCTGAGTTAGGCGGTGCACAGTCAGTTGGGTTTGGGTAAGGTTATTGCGCAATTGCCAATAGATGGGGTTGCTCCCCCGGTAAGCAGGCAGATCGGACGCATGGAGATTAAAAATCTCACCATCGAAGTAGTCACAAACCTGCGCATCGATTTTATGAGAAAATCCGAAGACTAACCCCGAGCTGGCTTGCCAGTAGTCGAACTGGGCCAGCAAGCGAGTATCGTTCAGATCAACCTGGGGAATATTTGCCTGTACCAGTTGCTGGCGCAGTTGTGGCAAATCGCCGACTAATCGGCAGTCACCGAGATCTTCTAGTGATAACGTCACCACGCCCGCCAGCCTGTTTTGACTCGCGAGCAACTGAATAACGGGAATGCTGACGCAACTGGTAGTAAAAACGACGACCTTGTTTAAGCGTTCCATACTCTGATCCTTTTGCACGCTTAGGCTTTGACGGGAATAAACCGAGGCAATCCCGACAACTGATAATAAAAGCCAACTCGCTCTCCCCCTCGGGCAACAAAACACTTGTTATCGGGAACCGAAGGCGTGGCATCGACGTAAAACGTCATGTCCGGTAAGGGGTGCGTAATACCGGAGTCATACTCATCAACCACTTCGTCGCCAAACGTATAGATACGTGCATAGATCGCCAAAATTCGCTCTGGCATATCAATAACGCCATCAGGTAACACCAGCGTGCCTGCCTGAACGACCTCAATATCATTGGCCAGCGTAATGGGTTGCATCGCCAACAATGCAGTCTTGGAGATATGTAATATTTCACCCAGTTCAACTCGCTGCTCACGAGCAGTTAAGTTGGATGAATGGGTATAGGCAGCAGACTGCCACTGTTGGTTAAATTCTGTATCGCCGTGTACCATGATGGCCTGTACAGAGATGGACTGCGGCACCATAATGCCATCAAGACTCAAGAACTGAGCCTGGTGCCGGGCAATGCTTAGCTGTCCCTCCTGGGTAAAACCGTGTTGTAGCGCCTCAAGCAACAGAATGTCTATCGCGCCCTGAGGCTCATATTGTGTGGCATCTGCCTCGACGATAGCTTCAACATAGTCCGATACATCCAGATCTTTAACCAATTGGCGCAATGACTGAATCGCGCCAGGCTGGATATCAACGAGTACGACCTGTAACTGGCTACTGTCAACCCCACCTTCATCTTGGTAATACTGCAACAATGGCAGTAAAAGTGGGGCAAAGGGGCCACAAGCCGGATAGAGCAAACGCACTTGCTTCCTGTTGCTGAGCTTGGCTCTGATCGCTTTATCTAACCCACGAACGAATCCACGTAATCGGTAAACATCTTTGATGGTGGTGCTGCAATTGAGTGGCGACATAATCAGCCCTGTTGCGCTGACATATTGACAGGTAAGAAGATCCTCGGTCAAAGCCGCCTGCGCCATTGACAACATGGCCTGATCGTACATATCGGTAAAAAGTGCAGTTAACTGCTCATGCACGGTCACGCTGTCAGTCAACACCGCTGTCATCGCTTGGGTAAAGCTCTGCTGCAGTTTCAGCTTGCGCTCGGCCTGGGATAACTGTTGCTGCGCCAGGGACTCCAGTTGCTGACGAATGGAAAACTTCAACAGGTTATCAACGGCGGGATCCGCAAAATCGAGCTCGGCTTTTGGGTGATTCGCCATCTGTAGTTGCGCTTTCATCTCTCTTCATGCTCCGTCTTTGGTTGAAGTTGTGCCATTAGCCAATCATTGACAATGCAATCGAAAACCAGGTGAATACGAGGCGTATGACCTCGGTGATAAACGGCATGTTCTGCAGCCGCATTGATGTACCATAATTCACGTTCCCCAATCTTTAGCGACTTCCCTCCTACAACGAACTCCACACCAGGATCTGTCTGCAGACAAAAGTGAAGACGGGCTTGGCCCTCAGACAGGACTAGGCCATGATCACAATGTGGCTTAATAATTGAGCCCGGACCCAGCTTCATCAAACGGGCAGATAAAACAGTACAAGGAAATAACCGTAAAAAACGAGCGATATGGGGTAGCCCATCTAAAATGGGATAATTTTCATAATCGTCAGGGCCTGCTGACTCCTCAAAATTAAAAGCCTGTAAGATTGGTGAACGGCCAGCATGTTTCACAAAGCCTCTCAACGGAAGTACAAGCCATTCCCCTTCAAAACATGCTTTATTTACATGAGTAAGCCATCGGCCATTATTATCTTGTGTAAAATCCCACTGTTCCGAGTTAGATAAATCCAACTCTTCAGGAACGCTTAGTTGAGAGAAAATCACATCCATATTATTCTCTAATAAACAGAAGGTGGCTTTATTATCAAAAAAGTAAATATTATAAATCGCTGATCACACGCCATATTAACGAGCATATCAATGCCGAAAAACCAACTCTAACAGTCAAATTTACTTATATGATGTTTACCTTTTTATAATTAACCATTATTCAAACGTTTTCTATTACAGTTTATTACAGAGCTAATTCAGCTTATGACTGCATCAATAAAACGGCACTATGACTGTGCAATTATTATCAAAATTAAACTTTGATTTATTTAAAGCACTAGCTGTCACGCAATCATCGAGTCCACTTCCAATTCATGCCCTTTAAACACTTTAAAATCAGTTGCTGCAAATCGCACTCTACCTCGTTTTCGTTCAATCAATAGAGGAGCTGAGATTCCTTCTGATTGCAGCTTATCAGCCAATTGCTTCCTGGCTCGGTGTATTTGGATGTTGACATGGTTTTCAGACAACCCGATATCCTTTGTGAGTTGCTCAATAGTGCGCCAACCCTGTAAATGCTCGGGCATATTGGCTTTCTGATCTTGGCCTTTGTAACGCGCTAATAGCGCCGTGAGATAATGATGGCTCCTTATCTCACAATCAATATCTGCCCTACTATTTTTGAGCGTGAGTTCCGTAAGTTCTTCATCTTGACTAATGTTGAATATATAACAAATATCATTGCTCACATTACCATCTGAAATGAGGGTTTCTTTTTCTGCAGCATCAGCCCCCTTGATTAATTTCCATATTGAGTGAGAAAATTCAAGCAGCTCGCCATCATAAAGTTTTGTCGGCGTTGAGTCAGCGATAGTTTCGCAATACCAACACTTTTCCACCACATCATAAAATATGATCACTTCAGGGGAATTTTCTGAAGGAAGAAAATGATAATGTTCAAGCAAGATAGGTTTTGCATTGGGCAAGTCAGCACTGGATTCTGACTCAAGGGGGATTAAGACATCTTTTGGTTCATCAAGGTTTTCGACCACAAAAGTGATGTTTTTTTTGTTCGCAAAACAAATTTTATCCTTCACCGCTAGCTTATAAAGCTTATTCGGTGAAATGGAATCGCCATTTACCCAAACGCCATTTTTACTGAGATCCCGTATATACCAGATGCCATCAATCCATTCGATAACCGCATGAATGCGAGATATCTCTGGGTTGTCGACTAATGTATCAACAGCAGTAGCTAGTCGACCAAATTGATGGAATGCTTTCAAATAAAGAGGATAACGCGAATTTCCCGATGTTAAATAAGCCATAGTTAATCCTTGCTGTTAGCGAATAGCTTTATCCGGTATATAACTTTGTCATATCTAGACTTTAGCGTGATGAGAACGTGCTGCCTATTACACAGGCATTACAAGCGAAGCCACCCACTGTTTGTTCTTGTTGGCTTAGACATAAAAGCCTTGCTGGCAAATACTCCTTTCATCCTTCAACGCGTTTTGCCAGTGCAGCTTTACCGGCACTTGGTACAAGCGCTCATTCGCCAGTTGCGGCCAAATATGGCAGAGCCCAGGGACAAAAACTTTTACGGTATAAAGCGGAACAGGCTCACGACTGTAGTCCAGAACGAGTGTTTCGTAGTTAAGGCTCTGCAGTTGCTCGACAATGGATAAGATATCATCCTTCATATCCCCCGAGCACAGCAAGCACGGCTGAACGGCTTGACGCTCAGGTGCAGGATATAAGTACGGCCCCTCTTCCACCGCATCGAAGTCAAACGGCGCCCCTTTTTGATTACGCACGGGGATCAACTGGCACAACTCAGTCAGCGCACGCTGGGCTGCCAACTCGGGTTTTAAATGGCAGCCGAAGCCAAAAATAAACCCTTTATGTTGCTTATGCTGGCCAACGGCAACCATCACTGGTACCCCGGTATCATTGGTTACATCAAGCACCCAGAATTCATACTGTTTGGATAATGAGTTTGCTATTGGTTGAAGCAGTTCTGGCGGTATTTTATTTAGCTCAAAAGGCGGTCGAGTAACACGGTTATACCACCATATTGATACCGCATCTCGCTCGATCAGCTCACACAATCCTTGTAAAATTGCCTCTTCACGGGTATTGCCGGCCGATGCCCCGTTTGAATGCCAGCGACCATATTTTTCATCGACAAACGCCAACTGTTCAGTATGCTCGCTCTCGATTTCAATATTGGTAAAACAGCACGTCAGGGGAACATATACATGCTCTTCTTTGGTCAACGACCAGGTTTCAAACCAATAGATTTCCTCATTACGATATGGCTGTACTGCTTGCTTTCGCTTGGACTCAGGATCGTTTCGGTCTGCAAACCTCAGGTATTGTCGCTCACTGTATGGCGTCAAAGATTGGAAAGGCACATACCGCAATGATAAATCATCGGGGCAAGATTTTAGCAACGGCTCATTCCCTCTGAACTGAGCGTTCACCCTTTCAATCGCCTCGCACACCGCGCTGACCTGTGATTGCACAGGGCTGACGCCTTTACCCAGACAAATCTGAACAAAACTATTTTGGTCAAACGGCTCCTGAGTATTTTGCGGCGGCGACTTAAAAAAACTGGTGCGATAAATCTCCACCTCTGCATCAGGTGTACTCTCAAAATGCTCAAGATGACTAACCACCCCAGTAATTGGACTGATGAAGGGGTTTAACTTATCCAATGTTTGCTCTGCACTAATACTTCTCGAACCGCCATCTTCCGCATATACCGCCAGACAGCTTTCGAGCTTTACTGGTCCTCGTTTGGATAAACAGCCATGTTGCTGCAAGGAACAAACAACATCGTGATATTCGGCAGCTGATGTATCAATATCATAGACTGCTAACTGATAACTTTCGGCTCTTAATTGCTTAAGCAGCACCCCACTTAACTGCTGACATTGCTCGGCATTTATACGAGCGCCAACTTTGAACGAGTAACCATGACACCGCTCAGGCCACTTCTTAATCAACCACTTCCTCACCGGTTGATTATCAAGCAGTTGTGCTTGTAGCTGATGATATGCTGAAAACTCAGCAGCACCGAATTTTGGGGTAAGCCAAACCTTTTCTCCACCGACTTTAATCACAATGAACTCAGTATTTAATGGCAGGTCAGATATTCTCGGGTCTAACAAGTCATCAACGAATACCAGTGTTAAAAGGGCCCTTTTCCCGCAAGACTGATATACCGCTATATCCGCCATAAAGAATTGGAATTCTTCACTACCATCAAATAGCTCAGGCAAGGTAAACGCCGACAAATTGAAGACCGTCATATGAGCAGGAAAGCCATGTACCTCTGCACTTTTGATATCGACACATTTCTCAGTATCAAATCGTGGCCGCTGATATTGCTCGTCAGTATCACCATCAAGCAGAAGATTTTCCGCTGTAAGTTGTTCTATCTGAAAATAAAAAAGCGCCGCAGTTTGCGGATCGTAAACATCGCGAACCCGCAAAATATCATCCGCCGATTTCGAGCCATCAATAAACTGCATCAAGGGGAAATGCAAAGCCGGCAAAAACCATTGCCCTGACGATGACACCAACAGTACATCACCGTTATCAAATAGATAATGGTTTAAACTCGGATGCCATTTCAATACGCTCGAACTCCCCATATTCAATGCCTCTTCCGCTTAGCTATATCAACGTCTAGCTTGGTGGCTTGCCAGATTTGAATCCAGCGAAAAGAAATTGCTAGCGTTACTGTCTAGCAGGTTATGTAATTCAGCCTCAGACAAGTCGTCGAGCTGTGCAGCGATATCCTTGGTCGTAAACTGCAAGTGATCGGGATGCGGATAGTCCGTACCATAAAGCAGCTTATCCGGGCCAATGATATCGATAACCTGCCGCAAACAAGGCTCGCCAAGCTCAATGGATACCCAGCACTGCCGCTTGAAATACTCGGAAGGCGGCATGGTAATAGTGTCTTTGGTCAGTGAAGGAAATTCTGGATAACAAATATTATCGAGTCGCCACAACCAATGCGGCAGCCAGGATGCACCAGCCTCAAGAAAAGCAAACTTGAGTGTTGGGTACCGCTCTAAAACGCCAGCGTCCAGCAAAGATAGGAAGGCCATTTGAATTTCCATTGAGTGAGAGCATGCATGCATCGCAAAGTGAGAGTCAAACCGCTCTGTACCGGCGGTAGGCAAATTCGCATGGGTACCGCCGTGTATCGCAATACTCACCCCGTTCGACTCACAAGCCTGCCAAAACGCTTCATAGTCATGATGACCGAGCGCACGCCCAGCAACCACTTCCGGTCGAAGCGTAATACACCGCCACCCGTTCGCTATGATGCGGTCCAGCTGCGCTAACATGGTATTTGGATCATGCCGGCTGATCAGGCCGACGGCGTTTAATCGGCCAGGATCGTAGTCGCAGTATTGTTTCAACCAGCTATTGTAGCCATCTGCATAAGCTAGCGACACTTCAGCAGGTATGTGGTTATGGTTAACTATCATTCCGCCAAAGGTCGGAAAAATACTGGCAACCGCAATATTGGCTTCGTCCATACTTGCCAGCTGAGTATCTGGTGACATTGCTTTTAATCGCTCAGCCTCGCTATTTTTGACCTCTAAACAGGCAAGCTGAAGCGCCTCCCCCCAACCGGACAATACCGTTTTGTCCCCAATCATAAATGTCGGAGGAAGCTTCTTCGAAGCCGCAAATCCCAGCCGTTTGACTCTTTCCTGCATTGCCTCTTCTGTATCATGCACCAATGATAATGGGTATCTGGCAAACACCGCATCATCAACATACTGGCGCCACATATCCAGCGGCTCCATAACATGTCTATCAGAATCAATTATCCTTTTATTTTGCATAAACATATCCATTTGTTGTGAAGTCATGGTTTATGGGCACGTAAATGGATACTGCATCCCATCGGAATTATATTGCGCTAGCGCAATTGCCTTAATGGCATCATCAGTAAAGCCATCAACAGACTTCGGTGGCGCAGGATAGTTGAGTTTGACTTCATTATATAAGCCGCACCATCGTTGATTCTCTTTATCCCACATGGCCTCCTCTGGTGCTTGTTTGAACTTAATATTGAAACCCCAGGGGTTTACGAAACCAACAAGGCTTGTTAGTGCATCCAAGCCGTGAAGCTCAAGCTGCTCGGCAAAATCAGGGGTACTACTTCCGCCACCATTACCTTTCGTCGCCCAACATAGGCTGATCCCTTGCAAAAGCGCACAACTAAAATTCACAAAGTCTTCTGACAGGCCTTCACTATCGCTATCGTCAGTTGTCCCCATCAAAGTTGGAAACATCTGGTTGTAGGCAGCGATAGCACTTGCATACTCTGCGGGATCTTCGGGGGCTGGAGGTAAGTTGATCACAAATTCATCATTAATCCCGAACCAGCCAGCTGTCGGGCCTGGCATCCAGCGCGTATTCAATGGAAAACCATTTTCCAGCGGCTCGGGTATAAAAACAAAAACTTTGGCCGTCCAAGGCAGAGGCTTTTTATTCGGTAATAAATCAATAAATGCCTCCCACTCGAGAATGTTATTATTTTCTTCCAGCAGTCCGATTTTAAATTGCTCATCATTCCACGACTTTGCCACTGCTTTTAAATATGCAGTCCTAAAACTGACAATCGACTTAAATGATGATTTATAACCAGCAACGCTTGTACCCATAACATAACCCTCTCACAATTAGTGTGTTTGTTCTTTTAACTGTAACAAGTAGTGTTTTGACTGCTGTAATGTCTGACTGTTTCCTCTTAACTCGGCCAACTTAATTGCATGTTTTAAGTCTGAGCTAGCCCTGGAATAATCAGGAATGTCCTGCTGCAAGAAGCAATTTGCTCGCCTTTTATAGAGCTCGGCCTCATAGCTATAGTCATTAAATTTTTCACATGATATTAAGCATTCGTCAATGAGCTTGATAGCCGCTGATGTTTGCCCATTACGTATCAGCGTATCTGCATGTAATGATCCATAATACGGAATAAAGGCATTACAATTCATCTCTCTCAGTGCCTTAACAATACTAGCTTCTGTATCAACATCCGGTAAATCCAAGGACCATAAATTTAACAATGATGCGTAACCTTTATAGGCGGGAAGGTTATAACTATCAGACAGTGTAATTATCTCTTCGGAGTAACGCTTTACCTTCAGTTTATCGGCGTTGAACTGGGCAACAATGGCTTTGTAAAGCAAAGCAATACATATTGAAGGAACGTGCTCTATTTCCCTGGCCCATTTCACGGCCTTTATACCACTCGCTTCTGCTAGATTATTATGCCCCTGATAAGAGTATACAATACCTAGTATCGACTGAGCCCAAGTGTATAAATCCAATCCGTATAAATATATCAATGCTTGGTGTTCTTTATCATTATAGAGGTTAACAACTTTCAAAAAAGCGGATTTTGCTCGCTCAAATTCGGCTTCGTTAAAAAATATAAAACCTTGCATAATATAGGCAGCCAAAGCCATATCAGGGTCATTTTTATTTTTCAGAATCCCTTTAAGATGATTATGCAGGCTGACCATCCCGTCTTTTTGGCCGACGACAAAATAATAAACAAAAGTAGACACTAAACTCCAAACCACACTCCGACTGTACTGTGACGGTGTTAACTCGGCAAACAAGCTCTTTGTTTTATCAATACGCTCATAAACCTGTTGATGTCCCCAGCCAAGCTTCAGCATCAAAGCTTGCAACAAAATACGATTGATCTCAATCTTATCTACAACAGTCGCTGGCGGTGACACTTTCTCGATCCAACAGCAAACTCTTTGACTTTGTTCAATTGTTTCTTCTATAGCAAAACTAGCTAGTGACGCGTTTGCCGATGACGTACCAAACTCAATCGCCAACTCATACTGTGAAGCTCGGGCAAAGTGCTCGGCGACTTCACCGGGCTGCTCGCTCACCCTATCCGGGAAGTTATTGACTAACACCTCAGCGATTCGCAAATGCGCATTTTGCAACGTTTTCTTATCCATGCTTTCATAAGCAGTATCCCTTACTAAGGCATGCTTAAACAGATACTTATCCCCTTCAATTTGGCGTTGCGGATAAACCAATTCAGCTTTTACCAATTCCTCCAAATCAACTTGGATCTCTGCTTCATCCTTACCTGAAATCAATACCAGGAGATCATAATCAAACGCACGTCCAATCGTTGCAGCAAGCTGTGCTGTAGGTTTTGCGTATCTAAGCCTGTCTAACTTCTGATGAAGTAATTCTCGCAAGGTCGCCGGAATCTGATTCAGATTATGTTCATTAACCAAATCAACAGTACCATTCACTTTCCTAACCAGTTTTTGCTCCTGTAGCGTTAGAACCAACTCTTCGATGAACAGCGGAATACCATCTGCACGTTCGTTCAAAAATTCCTTTAGCCTAGAAGACAAAATCTGCTGGTCGAAAAGAGAGTTCACGAAAGTCATCGCGACCATATGATCTAGGCGCTCGAGATGAACAGTGACGAAAGAAGTACCTCCTAGCAGTGAGGGAAGTGGTTCGCGGGATGTATTGAACCAAGCGTGTTCATTAGCATTAAACGAGTCCGATTCAGCGATGAACTTAATGAACTCAACACTCGTTGGATCAGCCCAATGCAGGTCTTCAAAAATGAACAAGTGATGCTTCGAATACTGGATATTACTTGAGATGCCGGAGCGTACTTGGCACAAGAGATAGGCAAGTATTTCAAACAGACGCTGTTTCTGTAAGGCTGGCGATAAGTTACCGAGTATATAGGCCCTCTCCCGACAGCCATCCACCTCCAAGTTCAACCACAAGGCCAAAACAACAAGTCCCTGAAGTTTATGCTCTTGAGGTAATGGAAGTATGTCTATTGCCTGATTTAGACGATCTAACCTTTGCCCATCATTTAAAGGCTCTAACGCATACTTCGCTTTAAGCATATTCAGTATGGGAAACAGAGCGTTGTTCTGGTGTTCAGGCAAACATTGCCCGACTAAATGCCGCCAATCAGCTTTTCGCTCCCTGAGTTCAAAGAGCAGGCGAGATTTACCAATTCCCGCCTCACCCTCTATATAGGCAAATTTCTTTGCATCACAACATGAAAGCAAATCGTCTAATACAGAGACTTCAGTTTCCCTGCCAATGAAGGCATGGTTCTTCCTTGTGCTTCGTAAAAAACCAAATGCTTCTGACAAACGTTCAGAACGTAATAAATACATCCTTTGCTCAAAACAGTCTTCACAAGCACTTTCCTTCTCACCGCCAATCAAACGCTCAAAATTAAGATGGCTCTCAAGTAACTGCTTGACGTTTTCCGAACAGACAATTTGTCCTGGCAGGGCAATTCGGCTGAATTTCATAGCATCATGGGCAACTTTCCCCTCAGGAATATGACCAATCAAACTTTGCATGAGCCCTATTTGAATTCCCATCTGGATTTGGCTAACAATGCCATGACTACCTTTTAATAATGCATTCTTTTTCTTTATATTGCTTGCAATCTCTAGGGCTGCGCGACTACATAAGCGACTGTCATTATCTGTGACTGACGGATAGCCAAAATAAAATAGTAGAGTATCCCCCAAAGTACCTACATGCACGGCGCCATAACGGCTTGCAATATCAATGCTCTGTTGAAGTTGATCACTATGGAAAGTATCAATCACATCTTGCTCTATAAAATGAGCAGTCTGATGTTGTGTATTTATGACTCCTGAGCTCAATATCACACTCAAAACAGTGATCTGTTTACGCTCAGTGAGCCTTGAGTATGAAAAATTCCCATCATTTATCAAGGTTTCATCATACTGACTCGTCGATGGAGCAGCAGTTCTTTCACCTTCCACATCATAGTTCGTATCAGAGACCGATTTACATACAAGGTTTGAAAAATTCAACTTCCTGAATTCATGATATAACTCTGCAGTATTTAACGGCCTTTCTTGAGGTTTTTTGTTTAATACCCGACGGAATAGTTGGGAGGAACTATGCCCAGCTAAAACACCAAGTGGGATATTCGTTGGGCTGAGCTGCTGATGAAAAATGGCGGCAAGGCTTCGACCGGTAATAGTTGGTACTCCGGTCAAACACTCAAGAAAAACTAATCCCCAGACATAAATATCAGTCTGAGCTATAGGCGGTTCACCACGCAACTGCTCTGGCGAGCTATATGTGGGTGTTCCTAGTGTTTCTTGGGTCAGGGTAATACTTTTATAATCAAGCTGTCTGAAGTCACTATTTAATGTTGCGATACCAAAATCAAGAACTTTAACATGTATTTTAGCTCCGACTTTATATAGCATTATATTTGAAGGCTTAATATCACGATGGATTACCCCTTTTTCATGGGCGTGAGATAAGGCATCCAAGACGCAAGCCATAATTTCTGCCGTATCTACAGGGTTTAAAGCACCCTTTATTTCAATATGTTCTTTTAGTGTTCGCCCATCAATATATTCATATACTGCATAAATCAGTGAATCACCTTGTTGCCCTTTATCAACAAGGTTAACAATATTTGGGTGATTGAGGCGTCGAATTAAATCAGCTTCTCGATTAAAACGTTCTATATATCGTCTTGCTTTGTCTTTATCGAAGGCAGCGCTAATGGTCAGAAACTTGATAGCAACAAACTTTTGGGTACTATGCTGAATGGCTTTATACACCTGACCAAAACCGCCCTCACCTATCTTTTCTAATAACTCATAATCAGGCGAGTTAAAAGCCGTTTCTACTGAATATTGACTGTGGAAATCCATTTCCATTACAAATTCTCGTTATTCTGTTAATGATCATACTATAAAATTATTCACCGTTGATAATCCTAAGAGGACCACATATTATCAATAACGAACTTCAGCTAAACATAGGTGTTCTTCATTAAATGATCAAACAACAATAACTCAACGTGTTTCATAATGTGAGTTGGCACTCATCTCCACTCCCTTCTACAAGTAAATATCAGCCTCGTGATATGAGGAATATTTGATACATCGCTCATTTTTTCCAGTTCAATTGATAGATAGATGCCTTTAATCCATGGTGGCTGATAAAATTACAGGCCTTATTCACCACTCTCAAACCCCATGTCAAACAACCGCGTTGCAAGTTTCGAGGCCGGAAGGCTTCTGGCCCTTCTCGGCGTCATCGCTATTCATAGCCAGATTTTCATACAAGCACCTTTAATTAACAGCGAACCTTGGCTGGGACTGCTTATCAACCAACTCAGTCGTTTTGCCGTGCCGCTCTTTTTCATCATGGCGGGTTATTTTATCGCTCCGAAACTTTCGGCCCTGCCTTCAAGTACAATGAAGCAATACAGCCTGCCATTGCTGAAAGTCTGGCTGGTATGGAGTGCAATATATTTCCTTGTGCCCTTTAACCTCCAGTTAGCTTGGGAGGCAGGCTATCTGGCTGAGCGCAGCGGCTATTGGCAATATCTCCTCTCCCAGCCGCTCAATACCCTATTCGAAGGCAGTCTGGTTCACCTCTGG
Organism: Photobacterium gaetbulicola; assembly: GCF_003025515.1. NCBI lineage: Bacteria > Pseudomonadati > Pseudomonadota > Gammaproteobacteria > Vibrionales > Vibrionaceae > Photobacterium > Photobacterium gaetbulicola. Next base: position 71,133 of record NZ_PYME01000030.1, read on the forward strand.
TATCTTCCTGGATTAATTTGCGGCCTATCCGTCATTGCTGTTTGCTGCCATCTCAAAAAGCAAAACCTTATCCTGCCAATCGCCATTGGACTTTATCTGTTTGGCCTAGCCGCTGGCAGCTATAGTGCCCTAACCGGCCTTGAATCGCCGCTGTTCACCCGCAACGGACCATTTATGAGCACCCTGATATTAGCTGCGGGCTTCAAGATAAGGCAAAGCGCTTGCCAGCTAAGCGCTCGTAACGCTGCCGCTCTGGCGATATGTGGTATGTGGTTGCATATGGCAGAAGCGGTGTTTCTGATGCGCTATGACGTACCGTTCAATATGCATGACTTTCTGCTGGGTACGCCGCTATGGGGAGCCGGTCTTTTCCTCATGCTAAAACAGCGCCCGCTGTTTGGCCAATCAATCGCCAAGCTTAATATCAGCAAGCATGTACTGGGGATCTACCTACTCCACCTGCTGATCATCATCTATTTGATGCAGCTCCTCCCCCTGTTGGGTATCACAGGCTACGCCAACGATATTTTACGCTTTGTCCTGACCTGCCTGATCAGCTACGGTGTGGTTGCTCTTATCAATAAAACCCCACTTCGGACGCTACTTCTCCGGTAACGGTACCCAATCGAGTAGGAGGAGGCCTCACGGCCTCCGTCCTCTCACACCACCGTACAAGCGTGGGTCGCATACGGCGGTTCCGAATATATTTTCAGTGACTCATATCCATCTCTCAATGAGTACATGCCCATCTCCTTGAACCATTTAACTGGCATGGCCTGATTGAGCTGCGGCGATAAAGCCAGATGCCACCATCCTTTCTCTGACATCGCTAGCTTCCAAGCATTGCGCT
>NZ_PYME01000031.1:0-71194 GCF_003025515.1 Photobacterium gaetbulicola
AACCCCATGAAGCTGGAATACGTTTTTCGCTAAGTCGATACCGACAGTTGTCATCGTCATGCTCGTTCTCCTTTCCCGCAGTTACCGCCATAGTAGACGGCTGAGAGAGGGGCGACCATTCCATTATTATACGGATCTTGAAATCCCTGCTCCATGGTACACTTCCTTTATTGACTGATTTGGTGTTAATGGCTCCTGGGCCATCATTTATAAGTGCTGTCAATATAGCGGAATCGCGCTACGACAAAAACCGAGAGAAAATAAGGTTATTGTCATACAACCCCATAATTGTTTGATTCAAATCACAATCGTTCTCAAGAATCGTCTTAGACTGAAATAATCACAAATAAAAAGAATGAAAGGCTTATGACAACGTCAGATAAACTTTACGATCAACTGCAGCAGCGCCTTGAACAAGAGCACGGAATGTTGTCACGCGAACTCAAACACGAGATGCTGCTCAATACCCTAGTGCCATCGGCAACGGCGATTGAGAATGCGGAACTTAGCGAATTAATCGTGATGGCCAAATCGTCTTTTATTCCCAACCTGTTTGACTTGGCCGCCCGGATGGAACGTGTCGACGCTGCCGTGTGCTCGGTGAAACTGGGGATGTACGGGCTGTGTGTCGATTGCGAAGAAGAAATTGCCCTCGAAGATCTCGAACAAGATCCGGCCCAGCCGCGCTGCAGTAGCTGCCGCGAGCACAGCCGCTACCACCACGATAGCTAACACCGACAATAAGCGGGCTCTCCCGCCTATTGTTATTTCGAACATCTCGTTATATTCGACTACCTTGTTTGCTGGTTATCGCAGCTAATAACAGTGTTAAGGTGCTGATTGCTGCTGCACCCATTGCTCGAAAGCAGCCCTTTCTTCCGCATTCGCCTTGCTGTACCACAGCTTGAGCTGGACAAAGGCATCACCAGTGATGCTCACTTCCCCTTTATCACTGACTTCCACCGCCGCCTGCTCGAGATCGACCGCATACCCCTCTTCAAAGGTAATACCGTGCTCGCGGTTGTACTCGGCCACGACCGCTTCCATATCGCTGAAGGCGGCAAAGCCCTTGCCCTGCAGCTCGACATGGTTTAGGAGCCGGGAAGTCCCATCCGCCAGCTCAAGCTGCCATTCTGGGCCGCGTTGGAAATACGCTTTGGCCTGGCTCAGGGTCGATAGACGGGGCAAGACAATGGTGGCATCTTGCTTCGGGACGTCCATTTCGAACAAGTAAGGACGTGTGGTATACATTTTGCTCTTCGAGCCGTCTTTGAGCTCGCCGTCAAAGCGGACCACCACCTGGTGGCGCCCTTCCGTCAGCTCGATGCTGTCAGTTTCGGACCAGAACGACGAATCGACCTTTTTGCCGTCGACCACCAGCAGCTTGATGTTATTGCCGGTGCTCAATGTGGCGGCCTGCACGCCCAGCGGCAGCGCCAATAGCCCAAGGGTCACTAACCATTTTTTCATTATCAATCCCTTACTTACTGTCATAACACAATTTTGTCACCACTAAGATAACAAAAAGCCGCCTGTGAAGGCGGCTTTTTAGGAGAGTTTTTAACCGAAAAAGACGATTAGAATACTACTTCCATACCTACTACGTAGCCGAACTCTGCGTCATCAGCGTCTGTGTAGCCGATTTCACCGTAAGCTTTAACATTGCTGTGTAGCTGCTGAGTCACGTTCGCGTAGAAAGTGTTTACGTCATCAGAAGTCTTACCACCAGCGGTTGGCTTTTCATCCCAACCTAGGTAAGTGTAACCAAGAGCAAAAGTAGTTTGGTTCATAGTGTATGAACCAGCAAGTGCTGCTGTGTCTGCTTCAACTTTACCTTTGTTAGCAGAAGTTGCATCTTCATACTCGATCTGGCCGAAAGAGGCAGCTAGCGCGAATGCATCCATGAAGTATTCCGCTTCTAGGTTGTAGCCGTCGATGTCCAAAGAACCATTTTGACCAAAGAAGCTAACGAAGTCGCCGCTCACATCAGAGCCAGAGTATAGGTATACACGCGCATCGAAGTTACCGAAACGAGCACCTAGACGGCCATCAACGATGCTTGTGTCTGCTGTTGTGTCTTTGTTGTCTTCAGCAATAACAGCAGAAATACCCGCGTAGAACTGGCCGTTGTCGTATACGTACTTAACAGTTTGATCGCCTTCAGCCTGAACGAAATCTAGACCGTCACCGCCTAGCTCGTAGTCTTTACCGATACCTGAGTCATCAGCAATCAATAGCTGGCGACCGAAAGTAACAGTACCGAAGTCGCCACCAAGACCAACCCATAGCTCGTCGTTCTTAACATCGCTATCTTCGAATGCGAAGGCAATACCAGCAACCGCATTCAACTGGCTGTTAACCGCGATAGTGGTGTTTAGCGCTAGGTCACCGTCATCCAAACGTAGGAACGGGTCGCTGTTTGGTGTGTATTCTTGAATGTACTGAACTTCAGCTGCAGCTGAAAGGTCAACGATTACACCGTTTTCGTCATATAGGTTTACACCAGCTTGTGCTGAACCTGCTGCTAGTACTGATAGTGCTAGAAGAGTCTTTTTCATGATATCCACTGCCTTTTCTTATTTAGACTGGAATTCCTGTTTCCAGAATTCCTTTTCTTTTTTTATCCCCAGTTTCCCATGCCTTATGAACATATAACGCAATAAGAAAACCAAAGAGTCGAAATTTATGGAACTCATCCTGACAGAATATTCCTCTTGATGTCAAATCTTCTAAATTCAAACTAAAAAAACATCAACAACCATTTAATTCAGTTACTTACAGAGCGTCTGCGTGCTAATTGAGCATTGTTTTAATATAAAAAAAGCCTATTCATAAAAAAGTAACCCATCAAGCATCAACATAAAAAACTACAAATCGAGAAAAAAAAGGACAATAAAAGCACAATTCACCACTCAGAGCAGGAACTTGTGGTGATTTAGCATTGAATAGCGCTCGCCCCACATACAACGAAACAAGTTCAATCTTATTTCGTGAACTGGTTCTCATTTTTAAAAGGCAAATAACAAAAACCTGCGAGCGGTCACATCCAGATGTTCGTGCTATAATGCCGCACCCTGTCCCTATGAAGTTTCAGTTATGCTACACAACCAGATAAAAAGTGATATCAAGCAGTGCTACGAGAACCTGAGCAACCAGCTCGATAACTTTATACCTAGAAGGGCTCAAAACTATCTGGTGGCTGAAATTGCCAAAACCTTGGGCGGCGAATACCATGCCAAGCACCGCATGCTGGTTGCCGAAGCTGGCACTGGGATCGGTAAATCGCTCTCCTATCTACTAGGAGCCATCCCTTTTGCCGTGTTCAATAACAAGAAAATATTGATATCAACGGCCACCGTTGCCCTGCAAGAGCAGCTGATCAACAAAGACCTGCCGCTGTTTAACCGTATTTACCCTAAAGAGTTCAGCTTCATCCTGGCAAAGGGCCGACAGCGCTATTGTTGCAACCACAAACTGGAAACCAGCTGTAGCAGTGATGAAAATCAACAGGTTAGCTTGTGGGATGAAAAACCTAAAAAGTCTGATTTAGATATTTTGAAGCGGATGTTGATAGCCAGCGAGAGCGGAAAATGGGACGGTGACCGCGACAGCTGGCCAACCACCATCCCCGATCGTGTCTGGCAGCAGATTGTCGCTGACAAACACAGTTGCCATGCCGGCCTGCCCAAGCACCGGGATTGCCCATTTGCCAAGGCCCGCGAACACCTGGAAAAAGCCGATGTCATCATTGCCAACCATGCCCTGCTGATGGCCGATATTGAGCTGGGCGGCGGTATCATCTTGCCGGAGCCGGAAAAAACCATCTATGTCATCGACGAGGCCCACCACCTGCCGCAGGTTGCACGTGACTTTTCATCGGCAGCGGCGAGCCTTAAAGGGGCCGCCAACTGGCTAGAAAAGCTCAATCAGTCTGTCGGTAGACTGGCAGAGCTGGCCGATTACAAGAAATCAGGCCGTTTCCAGACCGCGCTGAGCGAAAATATCGCCTTGCTGATCCCCTCCCTGCGCCAGATCGCCAACAGTATCGACGATGCCCAGTTCAACAAGGACGGCGTTTACCGCTTTGAGCACGGTGAACTGCCTGCATGGCTGCAAGAAGAGGCAAAGGGCTGCAAAGATGCCAGCAAGAAAGCCCTGCAGGCGCTGGGGAAAATTCACGACCTGATCTCCGAGCGCAGCAAAGACAATGAAATTTTGCCAAGGGTTGGTGAGCAGGCGCTTACTGAGTCTGGCTTTTACCTGCAGCGTCTGGAAAACCTTGAAAAGGTCTGGAACCTCATGGCCCAGCCCAACAAGGACAAAGGGGCACCTTTAGCCCGCTGGATAGAAAAAAGTCCGGATAGGGAGAATGACTACATCATCGAAGTCTCGCCGCTGGAAGTCGGCCACCGCCTCGACCAACTGCTCTGGAGCCGTGCAGTCGGCTCTATTTTGGTTTCTGCGACCCTAAGGGCATTGAACCAGTTTGATTATTTTTGCCGCCAGGCCGGTATCTTCGAAAAGGAAGCAACCCGGTTCTTGGCCTTGGCCTCGCCGTTTGACTACAAAAATAACGCACGCTTGGTGATCCCGGCCCTACCACTGGAGCCACAGGCTGACAAGTTTACCGATTTGCTTATCGACACCCTGCCGGAGTACCTCGAAGGTGAAACCTCTAGCCTGGTACTGTTTTCGTCCTATTGGCAGATGAACCAAGTGGCCGACAAACTACGCCCGCTGGCGAAGAAAAATCGCTGGGAGCTGCTGATCCAAGGCGAGGAATCGCGCCACATCATTCTAAAAAAACATAAAGAGAACTGTCAAAAAGGTAAAACCAGTATTTTATTTGGCACAGGAAGCTTCTCTGAAGGGCTTGATTTGCCAGGTAATTTACTCAAAAACCTGATCATCACCAAGATTCCATTCGCGGTGCCGACCTCACCAGTTGAAGAAGCGCATGCCGAGTACATCGAAAGCCGGGGCGGCAACCCGTTTTTACAAATTTCAGTCCCGGAAGCCAGCAAGAAACTGATCCAATCGGTCGGCCGCTTGCTGCGCAAAGAAGAAGATTCGGGTCGGGTGGTATTGCTCGACCGCCGGGTGATCACCCGGCGCTATGGCAAGGCTTTGCTCGATTCGCTGCCACCTTTCGAACGTGTTATCGAACACGTCTGATTGTAGGTAATTAACAATGATTGACATGATTGAGCCAAGCATGTGGCTCCTGCTTGGACTGGTAGCCCTACTCGCCGGTTTTATCGATGCGGTTGCCGGCGGTGGCGGTATGCTGACCGTCCCAGCTCTGCTGTCTATTGGTCTACCGCCCCACATAGCATTAGGTACCAACAAGCTCGCGGCAACATTTGCCTCGTCGACAGCCGCCTGGACCTACTACAGAAAGCAGCTCTTTTCGCCTTCATTCTGGCGCCAGTCGTTCGTTGCGACCCTGATTGGTGCGATTGCCGGGACCCTGGTGGTTGATTTGATTGCCACCGAATGGCTGGAAAAAATGCTGCCGTTGGTTATCTTGGCCACGGCGCTATATACCCTTTGGCATCCGCACCCAAAGGGAAACAGCCACAGTCTGCCCGAAAAGTCCGCAAGCCTGACAAAAAAGCAGTGGGTACAAGGCACCAGCCTAGGTTTCTACGATGGCGTTGCCGGCCCCGGTACCGGGGCGTTCTGGACCGTCTCTAACATGGCCCTCTACCGGTTGGATATCTTGATGGCTTCGGGGCTATCCAAGGCTATGAACTTTACCAGTAACCTGACCTCGCTGGTGACCTTTGCTATCTTAGGGCATATTAATGTGATACTGGGCCTGACAATGGGCGTCTGCTTGATGATCGGTGCCTATATCGGCGCCCATTCCGCCATTCGCTTCGGCGCACGTTTCATCCGGCCTGTCTTTGTCACCGTGGTGATTATTTTGGCCATCAAACTGGCCCTGCAGGCTTGGTTTTAACCGGCCGCTGAATCTGGAGTCATACCATGCTCGACTTCCAACGACTGGAAGACCTCGCCACCCAGTTGGCCGACGAGGCCGCCAATACCGATAGCAAACGGGGAGAAGCCCAGCGCCCGCTATTTGATGAGCAGCTGTTTCATTGCCGCAGCAAGCTGCTGGTTCCTTGCGTTGAAGAGATCCGTGAAGAAATCCTGGCACTCAGCCGTGAGCACAGCCAAGGCAAACTCAACCCCAGCCGTACCCAGCATATTTGTGAACGCATTGTTTCACAAATCCAGGCGGTACAACGGGAACTGGCCACACAGCAAATCCGCAAAAATGAACCACAACGAACGAGAAGCCGACGCAAGCCAATTTATGAACTCAAGCAAGATCTCGCCCAGCATCAGGTCTGGGCAAAACGTCTTGCGAACATGCAGCGGCACAAGGAGAGGGCGCTGAGCCAGTGCCGCTCTGCCGATGAGCAACAAGTATTACAAAACGAAGCGGCGACATTGGCCGAACGCTTGCGTCGCTGCAAAATCGCACTGGCAAAAATTGAAAAGCAAATCAGTATGCGGGAGCGTAAAGGCTAATGGCACTGCATCTGGTTTACCACCCAATATACTCACAGCTCGAGCTGCCGCCGGAGCACCGCTACCCTATCAACAAATATCGCATGCTGTATGAGTATCTGGAGCAAGCGCTGAAGCTTCATTCGCATCCCCAGCTCCGGTTACACTGCCCACAGCCTGTTGATATCGCGGAAATCAAACAGCTCCACCACCCTGACTATATTGATGGACTGTTCGGAAACACGCTACCGGCAGCCCAAATGCGCCGAATTGGTTTTCCTTGGAGTGCGCAGCTCATCGCGCGCACCCTGACCTCGTCTGGCGGGACCAAATTGACCGTCGATTTAGCCTACCAGTACGGCCTGGGTATTCACCTCAGTGGCGGCTATCACCACGCCCACCATGATTTTGGCAGTGGCTTTTGCCTGGTCAACGATTTAGCGCTGGCAGCTCGCCACGCCCTGACCCTGGACGGGATCGATAAAGTCATGATCATCGACTGTGATGTCCACCAAGGCGACGGTACCGCAACGCTACTGGCAGATGATCCAAGGATCATCACCTTTTCTGTACACTGCGACAAAAATTTCCCGGCCCGTAAGCCTGATTCGGATATCGATCTGGCCCTACCGCGGGAAACAACCACCCGCGAGTACCTGGATGCCTTTCGCGGGATCTTGCCCTTGGCTCTGGCGCAACACCAACCCGATATGGTGATCTATGACGCTGGGGTTGATATCCACCAGCACGATGAGTTGGGCTACTTCAATGTCTGTACCCAGGGGATCTACCAGCGCGATCACTTGGTACTCAGCCATTGCCATGACGCCGGTATTCCTGTCGCCGCAGTCGTTGGTGGCGGTTACCGAAGCGAACACCAACAGCTGGTCAACCTACACGCTCAGCTTATATACTCAGCCATGGATGTACTGGCACTGCGCTAGTTCGCGTTATTCACCAACCCTGTGAGCACTATGACAGACTCGACCTCATCACCACTCGACAACGCCCCTGACGACATCAAACTGGCGGTTGATCTCATTTATCTCCTAGAGAGTAACGAGATTGATCCTGAAACCGCGCTGTCGGCTATCAAGATAGTCAAAAATGATCTGGAAGCAAAACTAAAAGCCAAGCAAGGGAAGTAAGAACCGTCCCTAGGAATTCGAAAATATCGATAGCCTTGCCTGCCGCAGCCTTGGCTATCCCCCCTGTCAAAATTACCACGCCCCGGTTAACTTGAACCTATCAGCTTGCATACTCCCCGGCCACTCAGTCTCACAATTGTCAGTATCTACCCAGCTCGGTAAGCATATTCTTGCCATAAAACCGGCCGTCAAATAAATGGCAGAACAATAAACACTGATAACTAAAATATACTTACCCCTTTTTTGAAAATAACTATTTTACGGCTGGGTGTTTATCTTATATTTATATCGTTCTACAATCTTTTATTAAAAATACTAATAATATTCATAAATAAACTTCACTCATATATACCAATTGGAGCCGTAATGAAAAAGGGACTAACACTAACAGCGATCGCTGTTACTGTACTTCTATCGGGCTGTGCATCAGACTCCGAGGCAACGAAAGCACTTCCACTCGACAGCAATCAATCTGGCGTTTCCACTCAAATTCATTCAATTGCTCACAGTTTACGCCAAGCAGAAGATAAGCGTGATAGCGCAAAAGAAGATGAACTTCAATGGTTTGCAACCAAATACTATCAGGATGCAGATAAGGCACTCAGTGACGCCAAAGAGTATTACGCGGTATTTGAAACCGATCCGGGCAAAGCCCATAGCAGCACAGGATTCTTCAGTTCTCGAACCAATATCCAAGCCGCCGAAGAAGCATTAAATCAATTCAACCTCAATATTGCCAAGGCAGAAATCATCCGGGAAAAAGCATTATCGGTTCTCGATGAAGCCTTCTCTTACCGCGCCCAATTACAGTCATTAGATGTCGATAAATATTACCCAAAATCTAATGCGCGCTTAGAAAGCCAACTCAAAACACTGGTAAACCATATTGCGGATGAACGCACTGAAAGAGCAACGTCAGGCCAGCCAGATTTGGTCAGCAAACAACGCGCGCTTGAAGTCAAAACGGTGACCCGTATTTACCTCTCAGCGGCACAAAAAGAGTTGGCACGGTTGAAAAATAGCAATATTGCCCTGCATGCCCCGGATACACTAGCCGTTGCCTCTACCCGCGTCACAGCCGCAGAAGCCTTTATTGCTGCCGAGCCGCGCTCGTTCGGCAAAATCGAGCACAAAGCCGACGAAGCCATGTTCTCGCTAAACCATGCCGAGCATATCGCCGATGTGGTGCAAAAGCTCAAAGCACTTCCGGAAAAAGACTATGAACGCCACGTACTGACGTTTGAGAAAATGCTGGTTAATATTGCCAAGGCTCTGGGTAGCGAGGATCTACGCGATAACCCAATCAGTGAGCAAGGCAAGCTGCTTGTCTCTCTTATCGAAGCGCAAAAGGCCCAATCGAGTGAAGGTGCCCAAAACCTTGAGCAACTACTGGCGCAGCTAACGGATGAACAACAAAAAGTGGCGGAACTAGAAGCCTCTCTGGCTGCGCAGCACAAAGCCACAGAGCATGCAGACCAAACCGTCGCCCAGTTGGAAGCCAAAATTGCCGAGCTGAACGCCTCGCTAGTCGCCGCCTACACCCAAACAGGCGAGCCAATTAAAACCACTCCCCTTACGCAAACAAAAGCACCGAAAATAGCGGGTAGTACAGCTGACGTTGACCAGGGTTCCGACCAAGCCCCCCTCGCTGAAGCGGAGGTTATCGATACACAGGCTACTTCGCCAAAACTCAACGCTGAAGTTGAGTCCGTCCCTGCGGGCTGATCGTTTGAGGCGTTATTACGAATAAGAAGTGGCTCATTAGCCACTTCTTTTTTATTGACCTTTACCCTAGGGGAAGGTCTAAACTTGTAACAATTGGATACTAATAATTTCTAGCTGTTACATGATGACCTTGCGCAGACCGTACAATTTGCTGGCATTACTTCTGGTGTTGATAACAAGCCTGATTATCAACCCGGTTTTTGCTATGCCTGGTCATCCAATACCAGCGGACACTGACTCTTCAGCCCCTCATCAAACCAGAGAGAACAGCCAAGCCCGTCAAGCCAGCACTGCCCATCATCCAACCGACGGACATGCCGGGCATCACGCTCCAGTACCAGCCGAGAGCTCCGTTGACAGTCATGCTAACCATCAGGCCCCCCTTCATTGCGAAAACTGCAATGATAAAACCATGACCGATGGTAGCCACTGTGACAATAACGGCGATACCAACCATTGCAAGAGCTGTAACAGCAGTCATTGCCAGTACTCAGCCCTGCCGATTTTCTACCTCTCTCAACCCGCATTTTCCGACCAAGCTGCGCCGCTGCGTTTATTGGTAAGTACGCCGATTTCGCGTATCGAGAACAGCCTACGCCCTCCCATTCACTGATTCGTACTTTGCCACCACTGGGTATATGGCTTTCGCTACCCAGTCGTTATCAATGTCGAATAAGTGAATAAATACATGCAAAAAAACACGATTTACCGGGCATTAGCTATGGTGTCGCTCATGGGGTTAGCCACAAACTCATGGGGCAGCAACCTCCCTGCCAATACTGCTCACAAGCCATCGAGCTTGAATACGCTGATCAACTGGGCTATCGAACATGATGTCGCCCAGCAGCAAATCCAATTTCAGGCTGACACGATCAGCGAAATGGGGGTAGCCAACAGCCAATTGATGGATCCAAAGCTGAGAATGGGCGTCAACGGGCTACCTGTCGATAGCTTTGCTTTCGATGAGGATCCCATGACCAATATTTCAGTCGGTCTCATGCAGCAGTTTGGCCGAGGCAATAGCTTGTCTCTACAGCACAAACAGAGCCAGCAGCAGGCCGGTAGTGTACGCAAGCAGGCCGATGTCCGCCGACTGGATGTCACTCAGGCAATCACTAGCGCCTGGATAGAGCTGGCCTACCTTGATCAAAGCTACTCACTGATGAAGCAAAACCAAGCGCTGTTCCGTGAGCTTACCCGCTATCTCAGCACCAACTATGGTGTAGGTGTTAGCCAAGCACAGGATTTGATTCAGGCCGAACTTCAAGTCAGCAAGGTTGACGAGCAGCTCCAATCAAACCGACAAATGCAGCAGCGTCTGCGGGCCCAGCTCTCAGAGTGGCTTGGTGAACAGGCCTGGCAGGTCAAAGCGACAACTTACCCTAAGTGGCAGGCCTTGCAAGATTACTTTACCAACTCACCGCGAGATCACTATCAGGCCCTTGCCGCCCATCCCCGTATTCAGGTCACCGATGAATTGATCAAAAGTAGCGAAACCGGTGTCGAGTTAGCGAACGAGTCCTATCAGCCCCAGTTTGGTGTCGAAGTCATGTATGCCTACCGCCAGGCCGATCGGATGGACGGCTCTCCGGCGCCGGACTTGGTCAGCGCCTTCGTCACTATGGATCTCCCTTTGTTCACAGAAAAGCGCCAAGACAAAAAGCTGTCTGCCGCCCAGCATCAGGTGGGGGCAGCCCGCACCCAGCGAGACTTAGCGCTCAAACAAATGCATGCCCAAGTTAGCGCAGCGGCAATAGATAGAGACAACATTGAGCAGCGACTGGTTCGTTACCGCTCAATGTTACTAAAGCAAGCCAAGGAAAAAACCCAAGCCATCGAACGCGGCTACCAGAACAATACCAGCCAGCTGGATGAATACATCCGCGCGGCCAGCGAAGAGCTGGCTATTGAGCTGGAACAAGCGCGTCTTGCCGCCGACTTACAACAAGCAAATAACACCTTGGCTTACCTGCTGAACAAATATTAAGGGTTAACATGAAAAACGCATTTTCCATCGCCTTCATCGCTCTCGCCATCGGCGGCGCCCTAGGGTACGTTGCGAACGGCTATTTTTCCGATGGGCAATCAAGCAAGAGCAATGACGCTGCCAGCAATGAGCCACTTTACTGGGTGGCTCCTATGGATCCGAACTACAAGCGAGACAAGCCGGGCAAATCCCCCATGGGGATGGACTTGATCCCGGTCTATGAAGAAGATCTTACCGGTGGCAGTAATGATCCGGCAGGTACCGTTACGATCAGCCCTGCGGTCGAAAATAATCTCGGTGTCAAAACGACCCAAGTTAAACGCCAGAAACTGGCGCCGAAAATTGATAGCGTCGGCTACGTCAACTTTGATGAGAGTCAGCTGTGGCAAATAAACAGTCGTGTCAGCGGCTGGATCAAAAACCTCAGTGTCAATGCCATTGGTGAGCGCGTGCTTGCCGGACAGGTTCTGTTTGAAGTTTACTCGCCAGATCTCGTGAGGGCGCAGGAAGAGCTGCTCAATGCCAAACGGATGGGCAAAGCAGCCCTGGTTAATGGAGCCAAAGACCGCCTGCGCTCGCTGGGCGTGGATAACGGCCAGATCAACGACATTCTCCGCCGCGGCAAAACCCGCCAGTACATTGCGATAAAAGCACCGGCTGATGGTGTGATTGCGACGCTCAATATCCGTAACGGTGCTTACTTGTCGCCGCAGCAAACCGTGATCAGCGGCGGCTCTCTATCTGATGTTTGGGTTGATGCCGAAGTCTTCGAGCGCCAGGCCCACTGGATCACCCCCGGAGCTGAGGCCACAATGTGGGTTGATGCCTTGCCGGGCAAAAACTGGCAGGGCAAAGTTGACTACATCTACCCGATCCTCGACCCCGCCACCCGCACCTTGAGGGTACGACTCAAGTTCAGCAACCGTGAGGCCAACCTCAAGCCCAACATGTTTGCCAACCTGACCCTGATCCCGCAGACCAAGGAGTCGGTGCTGGTCGTGCCTGAGCAAGCGGTGATCCGCTCCGGCAATATGTCACGGGTCGTCCTAGCTGCAGGTGATGGCAAATACCGCACCGTGCGCATCGAAACCGGGCGGACGGCGGCCGGCATGGTCGAAGTTCTGGATGGCCTGGATCTTAATGACGCCATCGTCACTTCTGCCCACTTTATGATTGATTCGGAATCGAGCCAAAACGCTGATCTCAATAGGATCAATACTCATATCCCGACCGAACCCGTCAGCCAGGTGCAAACAACAGGAGTGATTCGAAACATTATGCCGGATCACAAAATGCTGACCCTGGAACACCCGCCAATTCCTGAATGGGGCTGGCCCGCAATGACTATGGATTTCACGGTAAGTGACGACAGTGATCTGAGCCAGTTTGTCGGCGGCCAGTCGGTGCGATTTCTAATTACTAAGCAAGACAGTGGCCAGTACACCCTGTCAGAGATACAAGCGGATGAGGCGCACTCTAGCACCAACATGGACCATAGCACCATGGACCATAGCACCATGGACCACAGCACCATGGACCACAGCACCATGGACCACCCGCCACAGGTGCCGGCAATGGAGGAGGCTGAACAATGATCAGTGCCGTGATCCGTTGGTCTATCCAGAACCGTTTTTTGGTATTGGTTGCCACCGCTTTTTTAATTGCATCCGGTATATACAGCCTCAAGCGCACCCCGATTGATGCAATACCTGACCTGTCTGACGTGCAGGTTATCATCAAAACCAGCTACCCGGGCCAAGCGCCTCAGGTAGTAGAAGATCAAGTCACCTACCCGCTGACCACCGCCATGCTGGCGGTACCGGGGGCGGAAACCGTTCGCGGCTATTCCTTCTTTGGTGATTCCTATGTCTATATCATCTTCAACGATGATACCGACATGTACTGGGCGCGTTCGCGGGTACTGGAGTATCTCAGCCAGGTTGCCCCCAACCTACCGGACAGTGCCAAGCCGACACTGGGCCCCGATGCCACCGGTGTGGGCTGGATTTACAGCTATGTCCTGGTCGACAAAAGCGGCCAGCATGATCTCAGCGAGCTGAGAAGCCTGCAGGACTGGTTCCTGAAATACGAACTGCAAACCGTTGAAGGCGTATCGGAAATAGTCACTGTTGGCGGGATGGTCAAGCAATATCAAGTTCAGATTGATCCGAACAAGCTACGTGCCTACAACCTGACACTCCAACAGGTCAACATGGCGATTCAGGCCGGTAACCAGGAAGCTGGTGCCTCGGTGGTTGAACTGGCTGAAGCCGAGCATATGGTCAGGGCAACCGGCTACGTCTCCAGCATAGACGATCTTAAAAACCTGCCGTTGAAAGTCACGGACAAGGGCACGCCGTTGTTACTGGGCGATATTGCCGATATCAACCTCGGCCCGCAAATGCGGCGCGGGATCTCTGAGCTCAACGGCGAGGGCGAAGCCGTTGGCGGGGTTGTCGTGATGCGCTTTGGCGAAAACGCCCAGCAGGTCATCGGCAACGTGAAAGACAAACTAGCCGATCTTGAACGGAGCTTGCCCGATGGCGTGGAGATCGTCACCACCTATGACCGTTCGGGCCTGATCGACAGCGCGGTAAAGAATCTGTACGAAAAACTCATCGAAGAGTTCATTGTCGTTGCCATTGTCTGCGCCCTGTTCTTGTTCCACTTCCGCTCGTCGCTAGTGGTTATGATCAGTCTGCCGATAGGCATCTTGTCGGCGTTTATCATCATGCACTGGCAGGGGATCAACGCCAATATCATGTCACTGGGCGGCATTGCGATTGCGATCGGTGCCATGGTCGATGGTGCCATCGTGATGATCGAGAACGTGCACAAGCATATCGAAAGAACCCCGCTCAACGATGAAAACCGTTGGCAGGTGATCAGCCGTGCGGCAGAAGAGGTCGGTGCACCGCTGTTTTTCTCGCTGATCATCATCACCCTGAGCTTTGTACCCGTATTTGCCTTGGAAGGGCAAGAGGGCAAGATGTTCTCGCCATTGGCCTTCACCAAAACCTACGCCATGGCAGCGGCTGCTGGCTTGGCGATCACCCTAGTGCCGGTGCTGATGGGCTACCTGATCCGTGGCAATGTCTTGCCCGAACACAAGAACCCGATCAACCGCTTGGTGATAGCTCTCTATCGCCCATTGCTCAATTTCAGCCTGGCCTTCCCCAAAACGGTGATTGTCATTGCCCTGGCGCTGATGGCGTCCGCCTATTACCCGGTCCAAAAAATGGGCAGCGAATTCATACCGCCGCTGGATGAAGGCGATTTGATGTACATGCCAACGACCTATCCGGGCATCTCTATCGGCAAGGCGCGCGAACTGCTGCAGCAAACCGACAAGCTGATCAAGACTATCCCCGAAGTAAAAACGGTTTGGGGCAAAATCGGCCGGGCGGAAACTGCCACTGACCCGGCTCCTTTAACCATGATCGAAACTATTATCCAACTCAAACCCAAAGAGCAATGGCGAGAAGGGGTAACGACAGACAGTTTGCGCCGAGAGCTAGATAACTTGATCCAATTCCCGGGCCTGACCAATGCCTGGGTGATGCCGATAAAAACCCGCATCGACATGCTGGCAACCGGTATCAAAACCCCGATTGGAGTCAAAATTGCCGGCCCAGATCTCAAGCAAATTGAACAGATTGGTGCCCAGCTGGAAACCTTGCTGCAAGAAGTTGAAGGCACGGCATCTGTCTATGCCGAGCGGGTCGCCGGCGGCCGCTATATCACCATGGATATCAAACGCCGAGAAGCCGCCCGTTACGGCCTCAATATCCGTGATATCCAGCAGGTGATCAGCACCGCTGTCGGCGGCATGAATGTCGGGGAGTCGGTCGAGGGGCTGGAGCGCTACCCGATCAACGTCCGTTACCCACAGAGCTACCGAGATTCGTTGGATAAATTGCGTAACCTACCCTTGGTTACCCCCAACGGTGCCCGAATTGCACTGGCTGATGTGGCCGATATCCGCTTCGAGGATGGTCCACCGATGATCAAGACAGAAAACGCCCGCCCCAATGGCTGGGTCTTTATCGACATCGACGGCCGTGATCTCGGCTCTTACGTTAAGGACGCCCAACAAGTTGTTGCCGGACAACTTGAGCTGCCTGCGGGCTACTCTCTGGTGTGGTCAGGCCAATACGAATACATGGAGCGGGCCAAAGCCCGGCTAACCGTCGTCGTCCCCGCCACGATAGCCATCATCATGATGCTGCTCTACCTCAGCTTCCGCCGTGTCGGTGAGGTAATGATCATCATGGGTACCCTGCCGCTGGCAATGGTCGGCGGCATCTGGCTGATGGAATGGCTGGGCTATAACTTTTCGATCGCTGTAGGCGTTGGCTTCATTGCACTGGCCGGTGTCGCAGTCGAGATCGGCGTCATTATGCTGGTCTACCTCAACCAGGCCTGGAAATACCAGCTGGAAGAAGCCGAGCATACCAACCAACCGCTGACGCTCGACACACTCAACCAGGCAATTATGGAAGGAGCCGGCTTGCGGGTGCGGCCAATCATGATGACCGTTTCTACCGTGATCATCGGCCTGATACCGATCATGTATGGCTCTGGCACCGGCTCCGAAGTCATGCAGCGCATCGCCGCGCCAATGATTGGTGGGATGTCGTCAGCTCTGCTATTAACCCTGGTGGTATTGCCGGCCTCTTTCCAACTTTGGAAACGCTTTAGCTACAAACTAACGAAATAACAATAGCCCATTTTCCCGGTGTCCTGCACCGGGTAAGGAATGATGATGAAATTAAATCTTGCTCTTTCGCTAGCTCTGCTAGTCACAACACCGTTTGCTCTTGCTGCAGGCGATCATGCCCACCAACATGACGGGCATGGCGCCATGTCTGGTCACGGTGCCATGGCCTCGGCCGTCGGCATGCCAGCCCCCGCCTCTCAAGCAAGCCAGACCTATCAGGTCGTACTGACTGATGACATGAAAATGCAATTCGAGCCAAGTTTGGCCATCAAACAAGGGGATGTGGTGCGGTTCGTAGTAACCAATAAAGGCCAGCTTCCCCATGAATTTTCCATCGGCAGCATCGATGAACAAGCCAAGCACCGTGAAATGATGCAGGCCATGCCAAATATGGAGCACCATGACGGCACCACCATCACCCTGGCCCCTGGTGAAACCACGGAAATGGGATGGCACTTCATGGGGCAGAACTTTGTCGAATTTTCCTGCAACATTCCCGGCCATTCAGAGGCGGGCATGAAGCGTAATACCATTTTGAAATAACGATATGGAACAGGCTATGAAATACCTAATACCTACCCTCCTTCTCGCGCTAGGCGGTGGCCAGGCAATGGCAAGTGTTGATGCACAAGCTTTCGCGGCGCTTTCCCCACAGCAGGCACTCGAGCAGTCCCATCAGTGGCACCGAACGGGCGAGGCAAGCGTAAAAGTCATGCCGGATGCTATTCACGCCGAGTTTACCGACGGTACAAAAGCAAGGGTAGCGATCGACGATGAATTCCTGCTCTCCATTGCGCCATACGAACAGGTGACCCATGGCTGCACCTTCCATGTCCCGACAGGCTGCCAGGGAGAAATGGTCAACAAAGCGATGATGGTCGAAATCAAAGATACCCAGACTAACGAAGTGGTTCAGTCTGGCATGGTAAAAACCCAGCAAGACGGATTCATTGATTTCTGGATGCCAAAAAATGGCCGCTACCAGTTCACCTTCACCTACCAAGGCAAAACCGCGACGGAAGTACTGAGCACCGAAGGTAACAGCCGTACCTGTATCACCACTATGCAGCTAATCTAGAAAGCATCATCACGCTATAGTCCCCCCCCTGCAGACTATCACTCTGCAGGGTTTCTTCTATGCTCCTCTCACCTCTCACCTCTCACCTCTCACCTCTCACCTCTCACCTCTCAATATACTTTGACTTTCAAACTATATGATCACAAAATACATTGACAATCAAAATATATAAACTTCAAACAAAATATATAAACTTCAAACAAAATAGCTTACACCAATCAGGAAAATACTCATGCACAGCGAGAATTTGCAGCAATGGCAACACAGCCATGACTTTGTCTCACTCAACCATCAGGGCGAAAGGCGGACACTCTGGGTACTCGGGCTGACCATGGTTACCATGGTGGCAGAAATCACCGCAGGCACACTTTTTGGCTCGATGGCGCTGCTGGCGGATGGTTGGCACATGGGTACCCATGCGGCGGCTTTCCTGATCACCCTGTTTGCCTACCGCTATGCCCGCAAGCATGCCAGCAACCCGGCCTTCTCATTCGGTACCGGCAAAGTCAGCGTGCTCGGCGGCTTCACCAGCGCCATCGCTCTTGGCCTGGTCGCTTTGCTGATGCTGGTTGAGTCATTTCAGCGCCTGTTCTCCCCGCAGCCCATTCAGTTCAATGAAGCTATTCTGGTGGCCCTGATTGGTTTGGTGGTCAACATCATCAGTGTCTTCCTGCTGCACGGCCACAGCCACGATGATCATGGGCACCACCACGGCCACACGCACGACCACAGCCATAACCACGACCATAATCTGCGTGCCGCCTATTTCCATGTCTTGGCTGACGCCCTCACCTCGCTGTTGGCTATTGTGGCCCTACTGTTTGGTAAATACCTCGGCTACGACTGGCTGGATGCCGTTATGGGGATGGTCGGTGCGGTCATTATTACCCGCTGGGCATGGGGGTTGATGAAGCAAACCAGCCCGATCCTGCTCGACGGCAATATTGACCCTAACTACCAGCAAAAAATTATCGCGGCCCTTGAGAATGAAGCGGATAGCAAAGTTAGTGATATCCACATCTGGAAAGTCAGTGCCGACCATTATGCGGCCATGATATCGCTGGTTACCCACCACCCCAGATCCGCTATGGAATACAAGCAATTGCTGGCAGAATTCGATAAACTTAGCCATCTCACGATAGAGGTCAACCCGTGCCAGCCGGCACCCTGACAACGAGACAAGAATGAAAGACATTGAACAGTTGAACCATGCCATTATCGAATTTTACGAAAAGCTCTCTTCTTGGGAGCAATCTGTCGTCCGTGGCAAGGGCTTCTCCCTGCCACAGATCCACGTTGTTGAAATTCTCGGTGCCCATGGTGCAATGCGGATGAAGGAGCTGGCAGATAAAATTGGCGTCACCACCGGCACCCTGACTGTTCAGGTCGACAAAATGGTCAAACTGGGTCTGCTGGTACGCCGTCCGCATGAATCTGATCGCCGGTCGATCCTGGTTGAGCTCACCGCTGAAGGCGAAGCATTGTACCGCGAACATGATCAGCTTCACCTCAGCCTGACGCAGGACATCACCGCCAAGCTCAGCGCAGAAGAGTGCCAGCAACTACTCGCCAGCCTGACCCAAATAAACCAAGAATTCTGACCACGCGTCTCTCCCCCTCCATATCCAGGTGCACACCAGCACCTGTATATCCCTCCCCCGCATATGCACTGACACTCTTATTAAGTGACCGAATAAACATCCATAATTATTAATTCATCGATAATTTGTTGGTAACTTCACACCACCCGCTTACAATCCTGAACCATTCCTGAATAACAGTTGTCTGCTTCTAGACACACTTTCGATACTCGGCTGCTAACAGCCCCGGCCAACTGAGTTTGGCCTGAATGGATACGGACATGAACGATACCACCTACGGCCAGTACAACCCGGCTTTTCAGTTTTCTTTTTTACACCCACGCCACTGGCTACTGTGGACAGCAATGCCAGTTATACTATTGCTTGCCCTTTTGCCCCATGGGGCACGAAAAACCATTTCCCGTTTCGCGGCCAAGCTGATTTTAAAGAAAAAAAGAGGAGCAAAGCGCCGAGCACTGAAAAACATCGAGCTGTGCTTTCCCGATTACGACGACAAACAGCGATTGGCGCTGCTGGAAGACACCTTCACCGTCGCTGGCTGTATTTTGCTTGGCTTCGCCCAGCCTATCATCAAGGGCCGCCGTTATATGCTAAACAGCCATGATGTCCGAGGACTTGAACACTTGGAAGCCCTGCAGGCCGAAGACAAGAACATCATTATGCTGGTGCCCCACAACTGGGCCATCGACTTTTCTGCCCTCTACTTTGCAGCCAACGACATGCCGATGGTGGCGATGATCAAGCCACAAACCAACCCCATCATTAACTGGCTGATGAACATACAGCGCAAGCAGTTCGGTGGGCGAATTTATCAACGTAGCCAGGGGATCAAACCTTACCTGCGCGCGATAAAAGAAGGCTACTTGGCCTATTACCTGCCGGATGAAGAGCATCCGCTCCAGCAAAGTGTGTTTGCCCCCTTCTTCGGCCACGAAAAAGCCACAGTGAAGGGCGTCGGCAAACTGGCCAAACTATCCAATGCCGCGGTACTGCCGGTTTTTCCGGCCTATGATTTAACCACCGGCCGATTTACCATCACCATCCAGCCGCCATTGACCGACTTTCCGTCAGGCAATGAACACCGAGATGCCGCGCGGATGAACCAAGTACTGGAGGCCATGATCTGCCAGCAGCCGGAGCAATATATGTGGATCCTCAAAATCTTGCGTACCCACCCCGATGGCAGCAGGCGCTATTAACGGGAGCCGATGACCACTAGCTGGCAGTTAGGCATAATAAGAAGGGGCCAGATGCGCTTTGCATCCGGCCCCAACAGATCTCTCATCAAATGTTATGGTGCGGCGCCGCAAGTCGCGCCTAACGTTATACGGTTTCTAGTACTTTCACCCGCAAACCCTCATCGACTTGCTGCAACGCCTCAAGCAACTGCTCGGTATCCACCTCGGTCGGCACATCGACCTGCAGCTCGGCAAAAAATAACGCCTGTCCGAGATCGGGGACGCCGATACGGTGGTTTTCGATTTTCACGATGCCGATCCCGATGTTGTCTAGGATACGGGTAATATCATTGACGATACCCGGGCGGTCACTCGACTCAACCTTCAAAGTCAGGTGGTCGGTTTTGATGTCACCGACATGTCTGGCTTCAATGACCCGGACATCCAATTCTTGCTGGGACTGGAAAAGCTCCTTGAGCTGGCTCACTGCCTGGGCAGGAATATCTATTTTCAAGATCCCGACAACCTGGTTATCCAGCCTGTTAATTTTACTGATCAGCCACTTTCCGCCAAGCTCATGCGTCTTGGCTGCCAATTTATTGATAAGTTGAGGATGATCTTGTCCCGCCAGTGTTACGGTTAGTTGAGTATTCATACGCGCTCCCCCTCTACACTCGAGCCAGAAAAAACTGGCTATATATACTCAGACTAGCAAGCAAGATGAAACCGTGCCGTGATAAGGCTCCATTCTGGTTACGAAAAAAACCGGTTACCCGTACTGAATTCACAAATCCATATAAAAAAGCCAGTTACACGCGTAACTGGCTCATGGGTGTAGTGCCGCTCTGCAACCTTAACTGTTGGTGCGATACTTCTGCAGAATTTCCCCCAGCTGGCGGGAGGTATCCCCCAAGCGGGTGCTGTTGTCAATCGACTGTTCGCTCATGGTCCGGATCAGCTCCGACTGGGAGCGGATATCATGCAGCTCTGAGGCAATATCATTGGCCACTGTCGTCTGCTGGTGGGCAGCCGTGGCAATCTGGGTGCTCATATCCATCACCTGGCGCGCCGACTCCGCAATGTTATTCACATCACGGCCGATTTCAGTGATCATCTCGCGGCTCTGGTGGGACTGCTCCAAGGTAACGGCAGTAATGTTCGAAATGCTGCTTGTTTCAAGCTGCAGCTTGTCGATCATGGCCTGGATCTCGACCGTCGCCTGCTGAGTACGACCCGCCAGCGTCCTCACCTCATCAGCCACCACGGCAAAACCGCGCCCTTGCTCACCCGCACGGGCTGCCTCAATCGCCGCATTCAAGGCCAGAAGGTTGGTTTGCTCGGAGATCGCATTGATAGTCGTGATCACCGCATTGATCTCTTCTGCCTTCTCGTTGAGGCTGCCAACAGCACGCGAAGCTTCATCGGTTTGCTCTGACAGCTGCGTCACTTTAACAATGGCCTGCTGAACGTTACGGTTCCCCTGCTCAATGCTTTGCATGTCAGCATCCGACTGCTCTGAGGTTTGCTGTGCCAAACCGGCAATATCGTTCGCCGATGCCGTCATCTCCTCCATCGCCGTCGCCACCGAATCCAGCGAAGCATACTGCTGGTTCACCTGCTGGCCAGCCCCCTGGGCAACATCGCTGAAGTTACCAGCCGCAACCTGCAAGCTCTGCGTGCTTTGCTTAACGGTATTGACCAGCTCGCCCAAAGTATCCATGGTACGGTCTAGCTCAAAGCCAATAATACCGAATTCATCCCTGCCGACATGGAAACCCAACCTTGAGGTCAAATCACCATCAGCAATCCGCTTGGTCGCCTGATGCATCACCCACAGGGCTCCGCCAAGGAAAGTAGCCAACCAGTAACACAGCAATCCGACAGGAAGAAGTGTGGCTAGAGAAAAGAAGAAGCGCTGTAGCGCCTGGTCTTTGTCTGCCTGCAACAAGGCCGACGGCTCCTGCGACAAACTTGCGCTACCCAGCGGTGTCACCACCATAACCTGGCTACTGGCCGCTGCGCGGGAGTGATTGGTAAAGTTGACCCCTTGCTGCTGCAGCACGCTACGCTGGCTATCACTGTCCAAGCCAGAGGCCTGCACAGCCTCGACCATGGCCGTTAATCGCGCCTCCGCCACCCTCAGCCGCTGTTGCTCCAGCTGGGTAACCGTTTGGCGGTATTGCAGACCGGCGATCGCCGTTACGACCGTGGCAATCAGGGCAAAGAACACCCAGAACTTATCATTGACCGACATTTTGACAAATAGCCTGTCAATGGTACGAAATTCAACCTCTCTCATCGTCGTTCCCTGTAATCATTATGGTTTGCGGCATATGGTAGCAGCTCGACCAATCCATTTGTGATGCAGGGTTTATTTTTAGGACAAGAAAAACAGGCATTTTCATCAAAAGAAGATTTAGATCACAAACAGGATTAAATAACCGCTTCCAACGATTTGACGAAATAAAAAAAACCGGCTGATAGCCACCCTGATGTCAGGATGGATACCAACCGGCTTTTAGTAGCAGAACGGTATCAGGCCGAAGCGATTAGATACCCGCGCGCTTGAACAGGCCAGCCATCAGTGGCGAGTTCGCCTTCACTTGCTTCGACTTAGTTTTAAACTCACGGGCCAACGAGGTATCATTGATTGAGTTGGCAATGTAAATCATTGACTGGTACATATCGCCAGCAGTCTTGATACGGGCCGTATCATTCATCGGGCTGATGATATTCACCACATCAGTTCCCTTCATGCCATTTTTGGTTGCATGGTTCTCAACCGAATCTAGCAACTTATCTAAATCCATCACGAAGTCAGAATTTTCAACGCCTAACTTCTTAATCTCTTTCAGGTTACGTTTGCGAACCCGATTAATAATAAACGCAGGCTTGTTGATAAACTTAAAGCCAGCAAAACCAGCAACAATCAGCAAGGCAACACCACCAGCTACATAACCCCAAATCGAACCCGAAGATTCAGCAACCGGCTGGATCACTTCGGCGGCGGTTGTAACAGACACTGGTACATCAGACATATTGGTAACCTTTCATTTCTCTGGAACAGAACAACAGTGACATTATGCACTCCGGCCACGAAGAACCATGCGTTTTATCAATATTTGTTGCAAATAGGGTGATCGACTTCAAGCTTTGGAAAATATACCAGCGAAAATCCCGTGCCACAACGCATAACCTGTCACGGTTTTTGGCTTCGCCCTGGTCGATATCACACTTACCACCACCAACTCGTGCCCTCGTTTAGGGTTGATCTGGCAAGTACCAGGTTGTGGCACCTTGGAGCAAATAATTATTGATACAGATCTCAGTTTCACTCTTCCTTACTATATGCAACGCTAAGTACTTGCTATCTTAAAACTTCAAAATATTGAAGATAAGTACAGCAAGATATGAAGACGCAATACATCAGCAAGGAAGGGGCAGCCATTATCAACATTGCCCGCTACTTAATGTCAACGGCAGTCAATGACCGACTGCGGACCATTGACGCCTTATCTGAAGATATTGGGGTATCTGTTGGCTTTGTCCAAAAAGCACTGACTACAATCGAGCAACAAGATGCGGTGAGGTTATCCAAGCAAGGGCGCAATGGCACCTTTATCTCCAAACTTGACTACCGCGCCCTCGCCAAGCTGACCGGGTTTTCTCATATTGTCTGCGCTATGCCGCTTCCCTATACCAAGCACTATGAAGGGCTGGCCAGCGGGTTAAAGCAACAGATCGGCGATCTTCCATTATATTTTGCCCACATGCGTGGTGCCGGTGTCAGGGCTGAATGCTTGCTGGAAGGTACCCATGATATCGCTATTATGTCCAAGCTCGCGGCACAGGCCTATTCCGGGGGAGTCGTTACCGCCATTGATTTGGGCCCGCATTCCTATTCCCACCCCCACCGCCTTATCTTCCGGCAAGGGGAATATGAGCAGATCAAGTATGTCGGGGTTGATCCTGATTCACCGGATCAGAAGTTGCTGACCCAGTCCGCCTTCGAGGGCAAACCTGTTACGATAGTGGAAATCAACTATGCAGACAGTATGAAATTACTGCTTAGCGGTGAGATCGATGCCGTAGTATGGCTACCCGAAGCTATCGACATGGCAAAATATGGATTGGCAGAGCGACCGCTGGATCATATCGAACAATGCCAATTGGCCTCCGAAGCGGTCATGCTTGTTAGCGGTGAAAACCCCCACATTACAACGCTGATCAGAAAGCTCATTAACATTCCCGTTTTGCTAGCGCATCAACAACAAGTCGTTAGGGGCGAGATCACCCCAAGTTATTAATTTCAGATCAGGAGCGAACAATGAAGGAACGTCTCACTCTGCTACAACAAACCAAGGTGATTAGCCATGAGGCCAGCCAAGCAACGGAAACCGCTATCGGCCTAATTATCCAGCAACTCGCTATCTCTCAGGATAACGATCAATTCCAGATGGCAATGACCCACTTTGCCAGGGCCTACGACCGGATCAAAAATGGTATCCCGGTGGCTGAAGGGTTGGATCAGGACATCCTCGACGAAATCATGAAGGATAACACCTATGAATTCGTCCTGAAGCTCAATCAGGCCATCACCGACAAGGTTGGGTTATTCGACGTCCCCGTAGCCGAAAACTCTTTTTTTATCAGCAACCTATTTTCCCTCTGTCAAGCTTGTCCGACTAAGGAGGAAGCATGTTGATCGACGCGGATGGCTATACCTATTGCCATGAGCATTTACATATTGATTTGTCCGCACAAAAAGGCGATATCGACTGCCGGTTGGATCAATATGCGCTGATCAAAGCGGAAATGGATGCTCTCGTCGAACGTGGCGTTTTTAACATTATCGAAGTCACAAATTCCTTTATGGGAAGAAATCCTCAATTTATTGAAAGTTTAATCTCCGATACTGGAATAAATATCCTTCTTGCCACCGGATATTACATAGAGGGATTTTTTCCTCCTGCACTGTATACCAAAACAGCAAGAGACATTAGTCAGGAAATGATCCGTGAAATTGTCGTTGGTATCGAAGGCAGTTCGCTGAAAGCCAGTGTGATTGGCGAGGTCGGCAGTAGCGAGAATGCTTTTACGGATGCTGAACAAAAAGTCTTTGAGGCCGCAGCAATGGCCCACTATGAAACAGGCCGTCCAATATCGACCCATCAATCAATGAGTACCATGGGCAAGCAACAGATCGAATTGCTCCAAAGGTTCGGGGTTGATATGGAAAGGGTTACTGTTGGCCATTGCGATCTTAAAGACAATCTAGACGATATCTTATGGCTGCTCGATCAAGGCTGCCACATCCAGTTCGACACCATCGGCAAGAACAGCTACTACCCGGATAGCCGTCGCATTGACATGCTCAAAGCCTTATCGGAACGCGGTAGGCTGGACCAAGTCATGCTATCGATGGATATCACTCGACGTTCACACCTTAAACAAAACGGCGGCCTCGGCTTTTGCTATCTGATGGACAAGTTCGTTCCCCAGTTACTGGCGAGCGGCATCAGCCAGGCCGAAATCGACATGATGTTGAAACACACCCCCTACAAGGTTTTCCAATAACAAGCAGAAAAATAACAAGGATTGATTATGAAAAAAATCGGAATTGCCGGCTTACAACGTGAGCAAATTAAAGAGCAAATTGAACAAACGTCACCGGGCCTGTTTGAGTGCCACATCCTCAACGATATGGAAGCCGCGATGAAAGTCAAAAGCGGGGAGCTCGACTATTACATTGGCTGTTGCAATACCGGTGCTGGCGCCGCGCTGTCAATCGCCATTGCGATCATTGGCTTTGCCCAAAGCTGCACCATTGCCAAGCCCGCGATTCGAGCCAAACAAAACGAAATCGATCAATTCGTCAGCGAAGGCAAAGTGGCCTTCGGCCTCTCGGTAGAGCATGTCGAACATGCTGTCCCCATGTTAATCAATACACTCGCAAGCAGGTAAGCCGATATGGATATGATGAACATCGGGCTGGTTGCCCTACTCTGCGCCATGACGGCATTTATTGCCAACCTCAGCGCCTCTGTGTTCCATGACGGGATCCGCCCAATCCTGCCGCAGTTGGTAGAAGGCCATATGACCCGCCGCGACGCCGGCTCGGTCGCCTTCGGCCTATCAATTGGCTTTGTCGCCTCTGTCGGTATTTCATTTACCCTGTCGACAGGCCTGCTCAACCCTTGGTTACTTTTCCTGCCCACCGATATCCTCGGTGTGATGATCGCCAGCCACTGGTTGGCAGCACTTGCTGGTGGATTATGGGGGATCTTGGTTGTCACCTCCCTGAGCGGTGTCAATGCGGTACTAACAGGCCTCCCCATAGATGCCCTTGGCGCGCTGGGCGAGCTCGGCACCCCGGTCATGACCGCTTTTGCGCTATTCCCTCTACTCGCCATTTTCTATCAGTTTGGCTGGAAAGCCGGTGCTATCGCAGCCGCCGTCGTTCTGCTCTCGCGCCTGCTCACCATCCAATTTACCGCCATCTACCCGGAGTCCATCCAGATTTTTGTCGGTATGCTGATGCTGGTCGGTACGGCCGTTCACAAAGATATCAATGACAAGCGAAACGGAATCACACCACCCGATATGTCGGGCATGCATAGCCTGTTTGACGAACGCACCAAGCGGATAATGAAACACTTACCGCTGCTCGCGGCAACCGGCTCGCTGATCGCCATTGTCGCCAACGCGGGTATCTTCGCGGGATCTGAAGTGTCCATCTATGCACTGGCAGATGCCTATAAACTGACTGATCCAATAGAGAAAGAAGCCGCAATGCAGCAAGTGGCCTTGTCCGAGTTTATGCGGGGCCTGGGCTTTGTACCGCTAATCGCCACTACGGCACTGGCCACTGGGGTATACGGCGTGGTCGGAATGACCTTCGTATTTGTCGTGGGTTACCTCTCGCCTAATATCCCTGTTGCAGCGGTTCTCGGCGGCCTCACCATCTGTGTCGAAGTCTTCCTGTTGCGCAAAATCGGCCACTTTCTCGAGCAATTTCCTTCCATCCGCAATGCCTCGGACAACATCCGAAACTCCATGAACACCTTGATGGAATTTTCACTGCTGATCGGCGGGGTACTGGCCGTCATGAAGATGGGGGCAACGACCGGGCTGACCATCTTCACCATGCTGTTCTTCCTCAATGAGGTCATGGGACGGCCTATCTTGAAAATAGCGGCCCCAGCCGTTGCCGCCATTTTGACCGGTGTCGTACTCAACGTGCTTTATATGTTCGGTCTGTTTTCTGTCTAGCGAATAGCGAAAAGAGCCAGTTCCAACCTGATGAAAACCAGTCCTTGTCCACATGCATCAGCCGTGGACTGGCTCTGTTCATCCTCAAAAAGGGGTTTACATGTTTCTAAGAGCATTACAAAAACAAAACCCAGCGCTTATTGATAGTGCTATTGACCTATTGCAAAACGGTACCATCCTTCCCGATACCTATGTTATTGATGTCGACCAATTTATAGAGAATGCGCGTATCATCAAGGAAAAAGCCGATGAGTACGGAATCAGGCTCTACGGGATGACCAAGCAACTTGGCCGCAATCCCCTGCTGGCTAGAATTCTGGTCAATGAGCTCGGCTATGACGGGATGGTCTGTGTTGACTACAAGGAGGCCCGCCAACTCCACCAGGCGGGCATTAAGATAAGCCACCTAGGTCATTTGGTTCAACCGCCCAGCCAGTACATTCCTTATATTCTCTCTGTTATTCAGCCTGACGTGATCACGGTTTACTCTATTGAAAAAGCAAGGGAAATATCCGCTGCTGCCGTAAAGAGCAACCGGATCCAGGGCGTCCTCCTGAAATTCTTCCACACGGCCGACACCTTCTATATCAATCAAGAGGCGGGCTTTCCGATCGAGTCTCTTCAAAGCGTCTGCGATGAGATATCAGCCCTGCCCAACCTGCAAATAAGCGGACTCACCCATTTCCCTTGCTTTCTCTATAACCCCGAGTCCCAAAATACAGAGCCGACGCGAAATCTCGAGAGCTTACTAGATGCTAAAGCGCAGATGCACAAACTCGGCTACGAAAACACTCAGCTCAACATGCCTTCGGCTACCAGCTCGCAGACACTAGCGCTAATTCGGCAGTACGGTGGTACACATGGCGA
Source organism: Photobacterium gaetbulicola (assembly GCF_003025515.1). Lineage (NCBI taxonomy): Bacteria > Pseudomonadati > Pseudomonadota > Gammaproteobacteria > Vibrionales > Vibrionaceae > Photobacterium > Photobacterium gaetbulicola. The sequence continues at coordinate 28,099 of NZ_PYME01000031.1, forward strand.
GCCCGGTCACGCATTAACAGGCACGATGCCGGCCAACCATGATGGCAGCCAGCCTGAAAAAGTCGCCATGGCCTATATCACAGAAGTCTCCCATCAGTTCGGAGGCAACAGCTACTGCTTTGGCGGCGGCTATTATCGTCGAGGCCACATGAATCACGCGCTGATCAGGCAGCGCTCCGCTCACGGATTAACCCAAGACTCTATCGTCAGTGTGCGCAATGATGATCAAGCCAGTATCGATTACCACCTGCAACTCGAACATCCCTGTCCAGTAGGCACTCCGGTGGTCATGGCATTTCGAACCCAGATTTTTGTGACCCGAAGTGATGTCGCGCTGGTCTCGGGGATCTCAAGCCATTCCCCCACATTGCTCGGGCTATATGACGCACAGGGCAACGAGGTACACCATGGCTAGATTTATTGTCGTAGTACTCGATGGTTTTGGGATTGGGGAAATGCCCGATGTCGCAGAATCGCGGCCGCAAGACTGCGGTGCCAATACCGCCACCAAGCTGCTGGATCACTTCCCGTTAAAAAGACTACCTACGCTAGAAAAGCTCGGGCTCATCAATACTACCGGCTTGACACGTTCGGTGATGCAGCCCTCGCCTCATGCCAACTGGGGAACGGCTAAGCTAGCCCATGACGGGTGCGACACTTTTATGGGCCACCAAGAAATCATGGGAACGCAGCCCAAACCACCAATGATCAAGCCCTTCCAAGCCTCTATCGATAGCATTGAACAGGCGCTAAACCAACAAGGTTACCCAACAGAGCGTATCAGCCGGGATTCCCTGCAGTTACTGGTGGTAAAGGGCGCTGTGGTGATCGGCGACAACTTAGAAGCCGATCTCGGCCAAGTATACAACCTGACCGCAAATTTCAACCACATCAGCTTCGAAGAAGTAAAGAAGATCGGACAAGTTGTTCGCGGGGCAAATGCCGTCAGCCGCAATATTGCTTTTGGCGGTTTTATCCCATCGATGGAGCGCATCTTCCACGCGATTGAGATCAAAAAAGATCAACAGGGCAAGCCTGCCTATATCGGCGTCAATGCCCCCGACTCCGGTGCCTATGACGAAGGTTTTCAAGTGGTGCATTTGGGCTATGGCGTCGATGCCCAGGTCCAAGTTCCCCACCAGCTCCACCAAATCGGGATACATACCTACCTGTATGGCAAAGTGGCCGATATTGTCCAGAACGATTCAGGGACCTCGTACACCTCGGTGGTCGATACCGATGAGATATTTACTCTGCTACTTAAAGATCTCGACAACCACCAAGGCTTCTTCTGCGCCAATATCCAAGAAACGGATTTATCCGGACACCAGCAGGATCCCAAGCGCTATTGGCAGGTATTGGAAAAAGCCGATCGCGGCTTAGCCGCAGTGGTAGATACCCTCGTCGCCAGTGACGTTCTGATTGTCATGGCCGATCACGGCAATGACCCCTTCATCGGCCATACCAAACATACCCGAGAACAAGTCCCCTTGATGGTATACAGCCCAGGGATCACCGGAGTTCAAGTGGGATACCGAAACACCCTCGCGGACATCGGCGCCAGTGCCGCTGCATTTTTCGGCGCGAATCCCCCCGAGTCGGGATGCTCGCTACTGGCACCGCTCAAACTCGAAAAGGAGCCGCACTCCTTCTAATAAATGCCACTTTAATCATTAATCCAATAACGTATCAAAACCAACTAAGGAAAACGCAATGACACCTAACAAAATAGTTTCCATTGCTGTTGCACTGGCGATCTCCCCCACAGCATTCGCCAGCCAAGGAGGCATGCAAGACTTCCTAGACGCGCTGCGTGACTTTGAATCAGGTATCAACCCGAACCTGAGCACATTCTACGCCGAAAACTTAGATAACCCGGTGTATACCTATGCCAAAGTCACCAAACCGGGGCGACTTGTCCGAGACTGCTCAACCGGCGTCATGGTATCCGAGCCCACGACAATTAATCAGTTTTTCCAGAAGTTAGGAATTGACGGCATCTACAACCCTAACACCCCGCACGATCCAGAAATGTTCCGTCAAATGCAGTTCAATTCATTGAATGCATGGGGATTTGTCGGGTATCAACTTGGCGAAGCGGTATTGATTGATGCCGGCTACTACAGCCCTAATACCGTCAATATCGACGGCAAAGAGTATGACAGTTTCTATATGTTTGTGCCCGATTCAACCTGGATTGGCTGTAAAACTGAAGCCCTGGCCGAAATTCCGGGCTCTGGAGGCAACCAAGTCTATGTCACTGACACAAACCTCTGGCAGGGTACCTTTGTCGGTAAAAATGGCATCAATAGTTTCAATGACTTGGTCATACCTGAAAAACAGGAGTTGGTGATCCGGGATGCGATGCACTTTAACTATAAAATCATGTCCAAGCTCCTTGCCGATGCCAATATGACCTGGGAGCAGGCGCTAGCGAAAAGCTGGCCGGATAAAGATGATAATGGGCAACCCATTCAAGTACAGGCGACCATGTCAGGCATTCTGGCCGCCGCTCACCTTCGCGGAGCTTGGGGGACCGGGGCCCTGTTAACCAAAGACCAAATTACCTGTGACGAACTAGGTACCTGCATCACCAAATACGTTCATAAATTCGGCGGCTTTGATACCTTATTCGATGTCCCGGGAGACAGTGTCAGCCACGGCTCAGTCTATGATGAAGTCCTGACCGCAGGCTGGGGGAACGACACCGTTATTCTCGGAGGCGGCAAAAACCAGCTATTGCTTCATGAGCAGAGTGGTACGACTACGACAGTCACCGACTTTGTGCTGAACAAAGACCTCATCATTCTTCGGGGCTGGCAAACGGCCGATCCACTCGCCACCCTGACAGTGTCAGATCGAAATGGCTCCAGTGAGCTACAATTTGCCGGCCAGTCCGTCATCCTTAACGGGATTGCGGCCAGTGATATTCTCGCCAGCCCAGAGAGCGTTATTCAGGTCTCCAATATCTACACCCTAGCCTGGAACATCGGTAAGCAGGTTGTTGATAATTTTAACCCTGCAGTCGATAAGATCGAAGGCAGTGCGGGCATAGGCTTCAAGCACCTCAAAGCCTACGAGACCGCCAATTCCATTATCATCGGACCACAGGCTGAAGATGGCGGCATCTATGCCTCCTATGAGCTCATCGGCTTAACCTTAGCCGACTTGACCCCCGACATGTTTATAAACGTAACCGGAGGGTACGACCGACTCGGCTTCATCGTCCCGCTAAGCCACCTCAATTGGGGGTGGAATATGACTCTCGATGTGGCCAGCTTTGATGTGAACAAAACCGTGCTTACGCTACCCAGCAACCAGCCGACTCCTTTCTCAGCCCTCAAGCTAACCCAGGAAGGGGCAAATGTCGTCATCACCCTGCTAGAGCCTACAGCCCAGGGGGACAAGAAGAAGATTGTGCTGCACAATACCGATGTGACCCTGCTGTCTGCCGCTAACTTTTCCGGTTTCTCCGGCAGCTACAGCGAAGTCACTATCGATATCCCAGTGATGTTTGATATCCACGTTGCCGTTAACGGCACAGGCGGCACCATTTCCCCGGTCCCCGGCACTGATGGTCTGCTGCAAGCAAAAGGCGGAACAGATTTCACCGTTAACTTTATCCCTGACAACGGCTACAAAGTAAAAGACATTGTGGTCGATGGCGTGAGTTATCCCGCAGCCAGCTCCTACACATTTACCTCGGTCAATAGCTCGCATAACCTGACCGTGTCTTTCGAAGCGGGTGCTAGCTGCCCTGTCGCCTGGGATAGCAACGCCGTCTATGTGGCCGGAGATCAAGTCACTTACAACGGTACCGTGTATGAAGCAAAGTGGTGGACATCAGGTAACCAACCAGATCTAGGCGGTCCTTGGCAAGCTATCGCCAGTTGCTAATAGCACACCAACCTTCGCTAGTACTTGATAGTAAACCACAACAACAAGGCTGCTCCTAAGAGCAGCCTTTATCTTGACGGCACAGTCAGCCCTTTGTCCCGCCGCTTACAAATCACGAGACATTGATCGCAAAAGCCAGAAAGGAAAGTTGTAAATCTAAAATCCTGCAATTCAATTTATTGCATATACCCTTACACAAAACATGGACAAGCCCTTATTGCCATCTTCGGCAGTATGTTGGCTGTATGGTCTTGCCCTTATTATCCACTCACTTGATAAGGAAAGATCATGGCTAGTGAAAACCTCTCCAGTGTCATTACAACACTTCTCACCGCCCCTGCGGACGCTGTGGTTCAAGCCTCAACTGCCCAGCGTCATATTTGGATGAAGTGGCTCAGCGATCTCTGCAAGCTCATTCAAGATCAACCCGATAATGTCAAAAAAAACATCATCGAAGAGCACCTCAAACTTGCCCCAACGTGGAAGATGTCTGCCCAGTTATCCCTCTCAATATCCATGCGTATCGCCTCGCTGGAGCGAACCGAAACAGGCGTCTCATTGGGATTAGGCATCGGAATGATCCAAGCCAGCGGCACATTTGGCTTTGCCCGAGAAATCGCCTCAGAAAGTGTCCTTCAGGCCCAGGCGATATACAACCTCACCAACGACAAGGAAATTGCTCTCAAAGACTACCTCAGTATTTTGGGTGCTCCAGAACTGGTAGATAGCACGACGATCAATACAGCCGTCACTATGCTTGGTAGCGTCTCGCTTCCTGCCGTCGAAAGCAGCACTGATTGAGCATAGTTTCACTACGTCGAGCATCAACCCTGGTTGGAGAAATAAGGATGTGCCTTTATGAATACAAACCGTGAAAACGAATGTGGCCCAATGCCGGATAAGACTCTCGAGCAAGTTCTTATTGCCCTGCAAAAATCAATCAGCCGGGTCAATTCCATGTCGAGCAAGGTTCCCCCCACCCAAGCCCGGGCGTTAATACTTGGAGATATTGACTTTGATATCAGCCTGAAATGCGACCAAGACGGGGATAAACTTAGGATCTCCAATAGCGGAGGAATAAGTCTCAACCTCAAAGGGATTATCAATACAGATATGGATATAACCCACGAGGAGGAAGGATGACTGACAAAACCCAGCTACCGGCAATATCGGTAGGTAAGCTTTTTACTTCAACTATTGCCAATATTGCCGAGGTACGTAACCAACTTGACTTCACTGGCACTGTCGATGTGGGTGTCACCCTAAACACGACGTTGAAGGATAACACCGGCGTTCTGCTCGTGCCCTTCAAAGGTAAAGATACCAGTCACTCAACAATTGAAGTGAAACTAGCTACCCGAATACACCTATCAGAAGTAGAAAAAACACTACATTTCATTTACCAGGGTGAGCTGCGTCTAGGAGATAAAGGGCCCAAGGTCAAAGCATTACAAAGAAAGTTAAACCAACTACTTAACCTAAGCCTAAAGGTTGACGGCGATTTTGGGAAAAACACAGCCGATGCCGTCAAAGCCTTTAAGTACCTGCAAAACCTCCCATTCGATAGTGTTCTCGACGAAGTTGCAGGCATGAAGCTAATGAAGCTCCCCCACCTATAGAACTGGAGGCGTTATGGAATTCTATAAACCCAAGCGTAGTATCGAAGTGGTATTTCTACACTGCAGTGCCAGTGACAGTCCAGCACATGATAATGTCGAAACCATGAGGAAATGGCACCTTGCAAGGAAGTGGCATGATGTCGGATACCATTACTTTATTCGAAAGGACGGACTTATCGAAACTGGCCGGGATATTGAAAAAATACCGGCCGCACAACTCGGCTACAATCAAGGGTCAATAGCCATCTGTCTTCATGGCCTAAAACCAGAGCTATTTACTGAGCAGCAGTTTAATTCTTTAATTTCACTCTGCAGGCAGATTAACGAAGCCTATGAAAACCAAATCATCTTCCGCGGTCATTGCGAAGTGTCAAACAAAGCTTGCCCGGTATTTGACTATCGTACAGTACTTGGCCTAGACCACTTTGGTGAGATGACATACGCATCCAACCCTCACTTTAAAGAGTCACCAGCCCGAATACTGCATGGAACACTTAAACTCACCTCTTTTGGCGCTGAAGTACTTGTACTGCAACAGCGCCTAAACCAAACATTACAAACGGCGTTAGCAGAGGATGGGATATTCGGTCAGCAGACAAAATCTGCGGTCATGGCCTTTCAGGAAAAAAGAAGTATTACTGTTGATGGTGTAGTAGGTCCAGCCACCTGGCAACAGTTGCTCTCAACCTAAATTGATCACCGCAAGTGAGATGTATTTGGCAGCTTCAGGTCAAACCCGCTTATTTAAGGAAGACGATGAGCACTATCAGTGAAACTGCCAATCTCTCACTTGCTATAATCCTATGGGTTTATTCTACCGAGAGTGGCTATTTAACAAAACGGGGATTGTAGCGGCTGACTTGTGAACATGGAGTTATAACCTATGCTTTGGTCAAACTTATCTGTCTGAACTCATTGAAAGAGGAGAAACGCCAGTGATTGAGTGGAGAGCATGGAAACTAATTGTCCTTGTTTATTTCTTCGACATCACAGGTGCGATGAACTCTTCGATTGCAGCCGAGGTGGTTGCCCCCCCATCGCTGCGACATAATCTTCAGGTTACAATTATTCCTAACCAGAACCATCTCAGAGCCACAGATCGCATCGAAGTCACTGGTGCCGATACCTTGCGTTTTACGCTTGCTGATGAATTGACGATCAATCAGGTGCATCTCGATGGCAACCCCGTATCAATTCAAGCTACGGATGGCCAATGGTACATAGATTTGGGAAAGCCTGGACCACATGAACTGGAAATCAGTTATTCAGGCTCTTTCTTACCCAAAAAACAAACAGATAGATCTTCACACACCTCCAATTTATCAGGGCCAATCATTGCTCCCGAAGCCAGTTATTTACCAGCTGGATCTGGCTGGTACCCAGAGTTTGAAACAGGTCACTTCACCTATGAGCTTATGGTGAGCCTTCCGTCACCACAGAAGGCCGTTGTTCCAGGCCTTTTGGTACATGAAACAGAGAATCATGATAAAGGGGGCTATTATCAAGCTCGCTTTACATTTAACGATCCAGCTTGGGGCATTCCTCTTTTTGCTGGCCCCTACCAGGTTCGTGAACATCATCATGGTGCTTACCGTCTACGCACTTACTTTTTCGAGGAAATGGAGCCCCTTTCAGCAGACTATTTGGCCCTGAGCAAAGACTACCTTGATCAGTTTTCAGCCCGCATTGGCCAATACCCTTTTGACAGCTTTTATATAATTGCTGCGCGGTTACCGGTCGGGCTGGGCTTTCCCGGTATCACCTATATTGGCGAGCATGTATTAAAGTTACCGTTCATCAAATATAGCTCCTTAGGCCACGAATTCCTCCATAACTGGTGGGGCAATGGCGTCTATGTCGACTATGCCAATGGTAACTGGGCAGAGGGGTTAACCACATATCTGGCGGATTACTCATTTTTGGAGCAGACATCCAGTGCAATGGCTTTAGTACGACGTCTTGAGTGGTTACAAGATTACGCAGCACTGCCGCCTGAGCGAGATCGCCCTTCACGTACCTTTACCAGCAAGACGCATAAAGCGTCCCAGGTGATCGGTTACAACAAGGTCGCTTTTTTATTCCATATGCTTCGCAGGCAATTGGGTGAGGATGTATTTGAAAGCTCCCTTCGTCGATTCTGGCGTGAGCAGCGTTTTCAAATCGCCGGCTGGGATGAGCTGGAAGATGCTTTCAGCGATGAAGCAGGCAAGGACTTATCGGTATTCTTCTCCCAATGGCTAGACAGAACTGGCGCGCTTGATATTTCTTTTGGAAAAGTAGAAAAAAGGCGTGAAGAACAGAACAAATGGCACTTATCCTTCGAAATCAAGCAATCTGAGCCCTCCTATCAGCTGCAAGTTCCATTAACAATTCTGACCGCTAAAGGTCCGGTTGAGCGCCTGATTCCGATTAAGGGAACTGACACAAAAGTAGAGATACAGCTCTCTTCTGAGCCTATGGCGTTGGTAGCCGATCCCGATTTTCACCTGTTCCGTCGCTTGGGCTCAGGCGAAGCACCACCGATCCTACGAGATACACTACTTCATGGCCAGACTCAAACATTGGTTCTGGGGGATGAGGCATTTCAACAAAAAGCCATGGAATTAGCTCACGCGATGTTGGATTCATCACTACAACCCAATAACACTCTTGAACCCGGGAAACCATTTTTGTTGATCGGCCTGAGCCCCTCAGTAGATACCTTCTTGCATACTCATGAGCTCCCAGGAGTCCCTGATGAGTTAACAGTGAAGAGCAGTGCACAAGTTTGGGCACTACGTACCCCACAAGGGCAACCATATGTAATCATTTCTGCCGACACCCTAGCATCGTTGGAAGCTTTGTTCCGTCCACTGCCCCATTATGGTCGTCGAGGCTACATGGCGTTTGAAGGCTCAAAAGCCGTTGTGAAGGGTAATTGGCCACTCAGTAACAGCGGGATCATTTATCGGTTTGATCCGCACTAGATAAACGCATCATTGGGAAATGTCTTTTCATACCGCGTAATTGCCGACACCCCACGCTCAGCTTCATGTTGATCTTGTGCAAAGGGATATCCTGAGGTCTTTACGCTTACCAGAGGGCAAAATATAGACCTTACGGAAGTACCAAATACCGAGCGGAGATAGCCATAGATTTGTCATGCCAGCCTCGTGTCATACACACAAAGTGGATCACCTAGATGGGGTAAAGCTTGAAAAGATTGGTAAGGGTTTGATTTGATTTACCAAACGCCAGATGGGTGGAAGCCCCACCAGCCACATCTCGGCACACACGTCGCTCGCTGCGGCTGCTCCCTTCCGGGCCTGACCGGGTTCACGAGTTAGTGTTGCGAGAGGACCAGCAGGGCCTCCATAGATTCTTTGTCTCTTTGCGAGAACGGGATGGATTATCCGCTATGGCCGGAGCGATTGCAATAGCACAACCCAAGTTTCCCGACCGACTGCCGATTTATTACCCAAACCCTCCCCTTTTCACACAGTTAGCGTTGCTAAAGCTCTTCTTCCGGGTCTTCCAGCAGGTATTCCCCGAGCAGTGCCCCGCCCAGCACCAGCAGCCAGGCCACCAATATTGGGTTTGGCACCTCAAACCATGGTACTAACACCAAGGTGGCAAAGCCAACGGCCGGGAGTATCCACATCATCCGCGGAACCCACTCGCTGAGTTTGCTTTTCGCCATCCCCTGCAACGAGGCAATCAGCCCGGTCACACACAGCGCAACCAACGCCGCATGGCCCAGCCCCCCAACCCAAAGCGGGATCACCAGGAACAACGGCCACCAGGTATTACCTTCTACCAGCCGCCAGCTGCGGGCCGCAATCCAGATCACCCCAACTGCAAGGATTTGAATAATGGTATAGGTCGGGCTTCCTTCAAGCTTACCTTCGGTTTGCAGTGCCATTAAACCCACATCCATCGCAAGGACGATAGATATTAGCAACGCCGCCAATTGCCAGGAGCTCTTGGCGGAAAAACTTACCGCAAACACCGGCAGCATCATAAAGACGCTCACCGCAAGGGCGATTGGCTGCTCGGGGAGAACAAAACCGAAGGTACCCAGCCCTATAAGCAACAGCCAGGCAGACACGCCGCCTTGCGGCAGCAACCAGAGTGCGGGAATAGCAAGGGCCAGCGCAGGCAGCTCTCCGTGGCTTTGCCCCAATGCACTGACTCCGACGATGGTCAACGCAATGCTGACCACAACAAGTAACGCGGCATACAACATGGCAGCACCTCCTTGCGTTCTCTGACAACCGTAATACCATGTTCGGTCATCAGGTTTTTGTATGGTACAGGTATAAATATGGATGATTTCGCGTCTCAAATCTACACCCAAGTTCACCAAATTCCACATGGAAAAGTCGCAACTTATGGCGATATAGCCAAATTTGCAGGTTTTCCCGGCTATGCCCGCCAAGTGGGGCGACTTATGGCAACCTTACCGGACGGGTCAACACTGCCATGGCACCGGGTTGTGAATGCAAAAGGAGAGATTTCGCTCACAGGGCTCGATTTACAGCGCCAACGCCGCAAATTGCTTGATGAAGGGGTGGAAGTCAGTGATGCCGGGCGGCTCAAACTGAGCCAGTATCGATGGGATGGCTTTTGATGCCGCCGATCCTGGCAGCATCATATCGTATCTCGGTAAGTCTTTAGTTGACCTTCACCAAGACCAAATCTTTATGAGTCGACTCGGCTTGGTCAGTCAATACATGATTAGCCGTATCGGTAATGAACCACAACTTGCCGTCCACTTCGATACGCGCACTCACCGCATAAGTATGGTTAGGCCTGATTTCCTGACGGGAGAAATTTAATTGGTAGTCAAAAGGTACCTGGTTACCATCCGCCAAGAAAGCCTGGCTACTGAGCACTTCTGCAGCGACATCCATTTTGGACACATCGGCCAACGTCACAGTGATACGGGCATGATCCGGCAAGGCAATACGCTCTTTGTACATCAAGGTCCCCGTCACCGCTTCCAAATCCGCATCTTGTTGGATCATACTGCTACAAGCCGATACGATCAGCGCCACAGCCAATACCGAAATCAGTGCAAAAACCCTTTTCATTGCCTCTCCTAAAACAAAACTGTCATTTTCATGTGTGACAAGCACTTGAACTCATGTTTAAACTGAATAATCATCATTCATCATTGAAAGATTTTTTCACTCCCAACGGCGCGTAATAATAACATTATTTTTGGAGATCCGATGAGCAAAGAACTGAATGAACTTCTCACTCTGCTACATTTAGAGCAGCTTGAACAAGGATTATTCCGTGGCCAAAGTGAGCATTTGGGTTTACCACAAGTTTATGGCGGCCAGGTCCTGGGACAAGCCCTGTCTGCGGCGAAGGAAACCGTTGATGAAGACCGCCAGGTGCATTCATTCCACAGTTACTTCTTGCGTCCGGGCGATCCTCACAAACCGATCATCTACGATGTCGAAAACCTTCGTGACGGCAACAGTTTCAGCACCCGCCGGGTCAAGGCGATTCAGTATGGCCGGCCAATTTTCTATATCACGGCCTCTTATCAGGCCGAAGAGAATGGGTTCGATCACCAATCGACCATGCCTAATGTCCCTTCCTATGAAGGATTGCAGTCAGAACAGCAGCTGGTGCTGGCGATGGCCGATAAATTACCCAAGAGTGCAGTCAAGCATTTTGGTTGCGATCGACCGATTGAAGTACGCCCGGTCAATGTGGTCAACCCGCTAGCCCCGCAGCCAACGGAAGCCAAGCAGTACCTGTGGATCAAAGCCAACGGCGAGATGCCAGATGATCCGCGTATCCACCAATACCTGTTGGCTTACGCCTCTGACTGGGGATTCTTGGTCACCGCGCTGCAACCGCACGGAGTCAGCTTATTCAACCCACAGATGAAAGTGGCGACCATTGACCATTCCATGTGGTACCACCGCCCGTTCCGTATGGATGAGTGGCTTCTCTACGCTATCGACAGCCCATCGGCAAGTAATGCCCGCGGCTTGGTCCGAGGTGAGATCTACAACCAGAAAGGCGAGCTGGTCGCCTCTGCGGTACAAGAAGGCTTGATGCGCCATACGGGAGCGAAATAAGCGGGAGCCCGCTCTCGTCTCGGCAAGCAACCAGAGGCGGTTTAACCCGCCTCTTGCTGCTGGGGATGTGACTGAGGACTCCGCGACGCTTCCGTCGTAATCTCACTTTCCAGTTGCTGGAGATGTTCTCCGGCTTGCTGCAACTGATACATCTGTCGATAGTGGCCATTGTGTCCCAGCAGCGCATGGTGCCGACCCCGCTCGACGACTTCCCCGCGGTGCAGAACCAGTATTTCCTCCGCCTCGATCACCGTCGACAAGCGATGCGCAATCACCACCACACTCATATCCTGGCGTAGATTGTTCAATGCCTGCTGGATATGCTGCTCGGTACCGGAGTCAATGTTAGCTGTCGCTTCATCGAGGATCAGAATTTTTGGTTTTCGATACCATACCCTTGCCAATGCCAATAACTGCTTCTGGCCAGCAGAAAGGTTCACCCCTCCACTCCCCAGTAGGGTATCCAGCCCGTCGTCATAACGGCGAATTTGCTCGGCCAAGCCAACCGCTTCCAAAGCCTGCCAGGTGCGATGATCCGTCTCTGCCTCACCAACCAGCCCCTTGGATTGGCCAATGGGTGATCGGCCCAGTGTGATATTCTGCCGTACCGTGGCACTGAGGATATGCGGGTCTTGCTGAACCATGGCAACCCCTGCTCGCAACACCTCGTGAGACAGGCTCTCAAGCGGCCTGCCATCGAGCGAAATCTGCCCTTTCGATACCGGATAAAAGCCCATCAGCAACGACGCCAGGGTGCTCTTGCCGCTTCCTGTGTGGCCAACCAAAGCCAGGAACCCCCGGTGCGGCATCATCACGTTGATCCCTTGTAGGACCGGATGCTTGCCGTCATAGCTGAAGTTGACCTGGCGGCATTCGAGCTGGCCTGAGGCCAGAGACACCACGTCATCGCCGTATGCCTGCTGCTCGGCATCAATAAAGCCAAAAATACGCTCGCTGGCCACCAATGCCTGCTGCAACAACGATAGCTGCTGGGTCATTTCGATCAGTGGCTCGGTAACCCGTCCGAGATAACTGATAAAGGCGTACAGCACCCCGACACCGATAAGCTCAACCCCACTCATGCCAAACAGGGCCACCAAGGAAAGCAATGCCACCCCGGATAGAAAGTCAATCAATGGACGCAGCATAAAACCGTTTAATTTAATCACACTGCCTTGGGCTGCTAGATGGCTTGCTGTCAGTTCGGAGAACTGGTTATAAAACGCTTTTTCCTGCCGCATCAGTTGGATCAGGCTCATCCCCTGGATGGATTCACTCATCGAGGCATTGATGTCTGCCAGCAGATCGCGCATTTTCCGATAGGCGTCCGAGCTTCGGCGCTGGTACAGAACCATAATACCCACCACGATAGGCAGCAGGACCAGCGCAACTAACGTCAGGCGCCAGCTCAGCAGCGACATCGCCACCAGCATCACCACAATAAACACCACATTCTTGAGCACCGTTCCTATCACATGCACATAAAAGTCTCTGAGTGACTCGGTGTCATTGGTGATCCTCGAAATCAGTTTGCCCGACGGCATGTAGTCAAAGGCCGACAAGGGCTGATTAATGATCCGCTTGAAAAGCTGTTTACGGATCGTTTTTACCACCCCTATGGCGAGTTCATAAAACCGAATCGCCATCAAATATCGGAACCATGCCGTCGCAGCAGTCAAGCCGATATAGGCCGCCGCCAGCATTGCTAAATCAGTCGCCGGGAAACTATCCTTGGCAATATTGTTATCTATAAAGTAATGGATCAACCAGGGGCCAGATACATCGGCTATTGAAGCCAAAAACAATAATCCCAGCGCCGCTGATAGCCGTTTCTTATCTGACAGGGCATACTTCAGCAACCGGGTAAAGACAGACAACTTAATGGTCTCTTTTTCCATCATCCCCCCTCCACTGCCTGTTGTAGTTTCTGATAGCGATACATCTCCGCATACCATTTATCCAATGCCAGCAAGCTGGTGTGATCGCCCTGCTCACTGATCCTGCCTTGCTGGAAAACCAGCGTCATATCGGCCTGTTCCAATGCCGTTAAACGGTGGGCTATCACAATCACCGTTCGTTTTTCCTGGCGGCGCAGATTTAAAAGGATATGGTGCTCGGTCTTACCATCAACAGCCGACAAAGCGTCGTCCAGCACCAGGATCTCGGCCTCCAGCAGCAAGGCTCGAGCGATGGCAATACGCTGCTTTTGTCCTCCCGATAAGGTAATACCCTTTTCCCCCACCAAGGTCTGATAACCGTCGGGAAACTGCCTGATATCTTCATCGATACAAGCGGCTTGCGCGGCCGAGCGGATCTCAGCCATGCTGGCATTTGGCTTACCAAGGGCAATATTGTCAGCAATGGATCGCGAGAATAAGAATGGTGATTGGCTAACAACAGCAAATCGGCTGCGCCACTGTGATAGTTCAGCCCGCTTGATCTCAATATCACCGTAGTGAATTTGGCCATTTTCGAGCTCTTGCTGTCGCAGCAAGAGTGACAATAGTGTCGACTTGCCACTACCAATGGACCCGGCAATTCCCAGCATGCTACCGCTGGGCAACGTAAAGTGGACATCGGCCAATGCTGGCAGCCCCTGACCAGGCCAAACGAATGTATCTATCGCAACCTTGAGCGGTTGATAGGTCTTGTCCAGCGGCAGATCACCACTGACAATGTCTGGTTTTTCGTCAAAAATGTGAGCCAAGCGATTCCACGCTGCAGAGCCTCGTTCGAGAATATTAAACAGCCATGCCATCGCCAGCATCGGCCAAATCATCAGCCCCTGATAAAGCACAAAAGCGGTCAGATCACCTAGCGTCAAACGCTGTTCAGTGATCAAATACGCACCGCCGGCAACGCTGAGGAAAAACGACATTCCGATAGCAATTTGGATCACAGGGTCAAACTTGGCATCAACCCAGGCAACAGCCAGGTTTTTATCGCCAACATCATCGACCACGCCGGAAAAATCTTGCTGCTGGCGGCTCTCCAGACCAAAAGCCCGGATCATCCGCACGCCATTGAGGCTTTCTTGGGTTCTGTCCGTCAGGGTTGAAAACGCAGCTTGCGACAAAGAAAACCGGCTGTGCAATTGGCGACCAAGAAAGTACACCGCAATAGCCATCAAGGGCATTGGTAGCAATGCCAATACTGTCAGTTCCCAGCTAATGAAAGTGGTCATGACAAACAGTACAGCGATCCCTGTAATGAGCGAATCGGCCGCGGTCAGTACCCCCTCTCCCGCCGTCATCACCACCGCATTGACATCGTTGGTTGAGCGCGCCATCAAGTCACCGGTTTTATAACGCTCGAAAAAGGCAGGAGAATGGGAGGAGAAATGGCGGTACAGACGGTTGCGAAGTACGGTCCCCAATTTAACCGCAGCCCCGAACAGCCAGCAGCGCCAGACAATTCGCAGGAAATAGACAATAAGCCAAATCGCAGCCAAGCCCAGTAGCCAGCCCAGCATTACCCCGGTTGACATACTCCCGCTAACCACACCGTCAACAACCCAGCCAATCGCCTTGGGAGGAACCAGCTCAAACAACGAGACAAGAACAAGAATACCAATGGCACCACCATAGCGGCGCCATTCCTGGCGAAAATACCATTTAAGTTGCCAGAACACCTGCATAACCCTCTCCCTCCCGCCATGTTAAGCCTTTGTTGCGAGCGTTATTATGCTGATTTATTGGCTTTTATTTCAACAACTTATATTCAATCGTGGATTGTTTGGTATTTCATCCTGATTTTCACTAAATTGCATACCAAACAACTGAAATAATGGCCGCTCATCGCAGTATAAAGGCGCAAAATATTACACCGGCAAGGCCGTGGTGTACTTGAGCGGCTCCATAGCAAAGGTCGACGTCACGTTGGTCAGCCCTTCGATACTGTTCACCAGCTTTTTATAGAACTGATCAAACGCTGACATATCGGCCACCTGCACCTTCATCATGTAGTCATACTCACCGGCCATGCGGTAGAACTCCATCACTTCAGGAAAGTCAGACACCGTATCAACAAATTTGTGGTACCACTCCTTGGAGTGGTTACTGGTTTTGATCTGAACGAAAGCTGTAAACGACAAGCCGAGCTTTACCGGGTCCAGCAAGGCAACCCGCTGGCGTAAAATCCCACTCTCTTCGAGACGCTTGAGGCGCTTCCAGCATGGCGTTGTCGTCAGGTTTACTGCCTCTGCCAGCTCCGCCAGTGCCAGCGTGCCATCTTGTTGCAATAGACGTAGTAGGGTTCTGTCTGTTTTATCCAAATCAGCCAATTTGTTTTACCTTGGTAATAGTAATTAGAATATTTTTCTCCATTTTAATTCATCGGGAGTAAATTTGATAAAGATTTTTTCTGCTCTTAGTCATACATTACTTACATAATATGTATACCCAAGTAACTCCAGCAACACAGCAAAAGGAACGACCATGAGCCACGACCCGCAATGGATTCACACCGCGATCCGCAAAATTGAAGCCGACTTTCAACGCTCAGCCGATACCCACCTGATCAAGCTGGATATCCCATCGCTGGACGGCATTGACATCTACCTAAAAGACGAAAGCACTCACCCAACCGGTAGCCTCAAGCACCGTTTGGCCCGCTCGCTGTTCCTGTTTGCCCTGTGTAACGGTTGGATTGGCAAAGATACCCCAATCATTGAGTCCTCATCAGGAAGTACTGCGGTCTCCGAGGCCTATTTTGCCCGCTTGCTCGGCTTGCCGTTTATCGCCGTGGTACCGCGCAAAACGGCCCGCAAGAAAATTGAGCAAATCGAGTTTTACGGTGGCCGCACCCATTTGGTCGACAGCCCTAGCGAGATCTATGAGGCATCCCGGCGCTTGGCCAAGGAACTCAATGGCCACTACATGGATCAGTTCACCTACGCCGAACGGGCGACTGACTGGCGGGGAAATAACAACATAGCCAACAGCATCTTTGATCAGATGAAGCTCGAAGAGCATCCCATTCCAAGCTGGGTTGTTATGAGTCCGGGTACCGGCGGCACATCGGCAACTATCGGCCGCTATATTCGCTACCAAATGCACAACACCAAACTGTGTGTGGTCGACCCGGAAAACTCAGTATTTCACCAGTACTTCAAGACCCGCGATCCTTCGCTGACCGGCGAATGCGGCAGCCGTATCGAAGGTATCGGTCGACCGCGTGTAGAACCTAGCTTTATCCCCGATGTGGTGGATGAAATGCGCACGATTGCGGATGCTGCCAGTATTGCCACAGTGCACTGGCTGGAGAAACTGCTTGGCCGCAAGGCCGGCGCCTCTACCGGCACCAACCTATACGGCGTGCTGCAGCTCGCCAGCGAGATGAAAGCCCGCGGTGAGACCGGCTCAATTGTCACCCTGCTGTGCGACAGCGGCGAACGTTACCTCGATACCTATTTCAACCGGGGCTGGGTTGAAGACAACATAGGGGATATCAGTGGTTACCTAACCCAGCTCAAGCAGTTTGAGCAAACCGGCAAACTGAGCTAGCTCTCTGTTTCTCCACGCCGCAGCAACGCCCCCCCCCCTGCTGCGGCATTTCGTTTCAAGACTTTTTTCTTTTCCCCCGCTGCGGTAGCATGAGCCTGCCAATAGAGAACCTGCTGTTGGCCTACCCTTATAACAATTGGGGTAGTCCCTACCGACTGTTTTTCGGTACGACAACAACATAGGAAAATTTTTCATGCGCAAAGCCGTAGTTGTATTTAGTGGCGGTCAAGACTCCACGACCTGCCTGATCCAAGCCATGGCCCATTACGATGAAGTTCACTGTATTACGTTCGATTATGGCCAACGCCATAAGCTGGAAATCGAAGTGGCTGAGTCTATCTGCAAAGAGCTGGGCGTGGCCGCGCACAAAGTGATGGACGTAGGCCTGCTCAATGAACTCGCGATCAGCTCCCTGACCCGCGACAATATTCCGGTCTCCCACGAGCTGCAGGAAAATGGCCTGCCAAACTCCTTTGTCCCTGGCCGTAATATCCTATTCCTGACCCTGTCTGGCATCTATGCCTACCAGATCGGTGCCGAAGCGGTGATCACCGGCGTTTGTGAAACCGACTTTTCCGGCTACCCAGATTGCCGCGACGAGTTCGTCAAGTCACTGAACCAATCGCTGGTGCTGGGTATGGATCGCCCGCTGAAGATTGAAACCCCACTGATGTGGCTCAACAAGGCCGAAACTTGGGCGCTTGCTGATCAGTACAGTAAGCTCAACTTCGTCCGCGAAAAAACCCTGACATGCTATAACGGGGTGATCGGTGATGGCTGTGGCGACTGCCCATCTTGCGATCTACGCAAGGCCGGACTTGATGATTACCTCGCCAACCAGAGCGATATCATGGCAGAGCTAGAAGCCAAGCAGCAGGCCGGGAAGGCCTAGCAGAGATCCCGCCTTAAACTGTCTATACCATGAAATGAGTACCTAAAATCACGAGTGGTATAGCGAATAAATAGCGAGGCAGATTGCTGCCTCCTTTTTATTTTCATCTCACAGCTTCCGCCCGTTATTCTATTTTTTTGCCCCTAAAAAAAGAAATATTCCGCCAGCGTATTCTTCAACAATAAAACAAATTTAATTTTCTTCGAGACCCGCAGCATAATATAGCAACCTGTCATGTTGTTTTTCACAACAAATGGGATTTATTTCATTTTTATATGAAAATTAACACCTTACAATTTAACAACCCTACCCATGACATTGTTTTTTATTTTTCTTACGACAAAATAAATACCACCTTTTTTATGCTTGGTAGATAATCATGAATAACCCCATCCCAATACTAACGCCACTGCGTGGTATCGCAGCGTTGTGCGTCGTCTTCTTTCACGCCAGGCTGATCATCTTCCCGCAATGGATGGAGCCGTTGACTGAATATACCCACTTTATAGAGAATGGCTACTTATGGGTCGATCTGTTTTTTATTCTCAGTGGCTTTGTCATGATGCATGTCTACCGCGCAGCCTTTTCCCAATCCATTACTCCATCGCGCTGGTTACAGTTTATGTGGTTAAGGTTCTCTCGGATCTACCCTTTGTTTTTAACCACACTGCTTGTATTAGTTGCCTGGGAAGCCTTCAAATCCAGTAAGGGGGTGGGCTTTTATGGTGGCGCGTTGTTCGAAAGCTGGGGAGTCAGTGGCATTCCTGCCTTTGAGGGGCCATTCAACCGTTCAGAGGCCTTATGGCAAAATGTCTTAATGCTGCACGGTGTACTTGTCCAAGATTTATCATGGAATATTTCATCATGGTCACTAAGCGTCGAATGGCTCAGTTACATGGTATTTCCTTTCTTGGTTCCAGTCTTATTGAGAAGGAAGTTATCATATCTGGCCCCTGTATTATTTATTCTTAGTTTACTTTATATCAACCAGTTAAAAGGCTCTATGGATGTCACCGGTGGCTTGCTCGCATTGCTCAGGGCGCTAGCGAGCTTTACTCTTGGAGCTTGGATGCATACCCTTGCACTTTCTTCTAAACAACGCCTCCTTCTGAACAATGACTGGGCTCTACTGACCATATTTGCTATCTGCATTGGCCTGCTTCATCTCCCTAAAAGCGGTTACCACAATGTTGTGGTTATCTCGGCATTTGCGCTGTTAGTGCTAATTTCTGCCCAACAAACCGAGAGAGCCACCCCGGTATTCAAACTGCTGGATAACCGTGTCACCCGCTTCCTCGGTGATATTTCCTACTCTCTTTACCTATGGCACGCAGTTCTGCTGCTTTCCGGCATAGAGCTTGCCAACCTGGTATTTCCAGACGCACTATCGCTGTGGAATCGCCAAACGGGCTGGCTAGCCGCAAGCGCTGGCGCAATGGTATTTATTACCGTCGCCATTGGTGTATCGACACTCAGCTATTACTACATTGAAAAACCCGCCATGAACGCGCTAAGGTCGCGCAAAAAACGAGGCATGGCAGCCAATCCAACGTAGAACACGTAAGCGTCAGATATAAAAAATGCCGCCAACCTATCGGTTGGCGGCATTGTGCTATCTCGCAATGGCGTCACTAATTAGTCGCGGTAAAGAGCAAACTCATCAGCACACTCTAGCAACTGGTCACGGGTCATCATGAATACACCGTGGCCGCCGTTTTCAAACTCGATCCAGGTAAACGGAATATGCGGGTACTGCTCTTCCATATGGATCATCGAGTTACCCACTTCGCAGATCAACACACCGTCTTCTTTCAGGTAGTCAGGGGCATTGGCCAAGATACGGCGAACCAGCTTGAGGCCATCGGTACCCGCAGCCAGGCCCAGTTCAGGCTCGTGGCGGAACTCGTCCGGCAGGCTATCCATGTCTTCCTGGTCCACATACGGTGGGTTGGTGACGATCAGATCGTATTTGTCTTTTGGCACATCACGCAGCAGATCAGATCGCAGCGGGATCACCTGCTGCTCCAGGCCGTGGTCCTGAATATTCTGCTCGGCAACCGCCAGCGCATCGACCGAGATATCTACAACATCGACTTCAGCTTCAGGGAAAGCATGGGCACAGGCAATACCGATACAGCCAGAGCCGGTACACAAGTCCATAATGCGGGTCGGGCGCTCTTTGAGGAACGGTTCGAAGAAGTTTTCGATCAGCTCACCGATTGGCGAGCGCGGCACAAGTACACGCTCATCAACAAAGAATTCCATACCGCAAAAGTAAGCTTTGTTGGTGAGGTAAGCCACAGGGGTACGCTCGTTGATACGACGGATCACACGCTCAACAATGCGGTGACGCTCACTGCTGGTCAGGCGTGAATGACGCACTTCCGATGGCACATCAAGGGGTAGGTACAGCGTTGGCAGGACCAGCTGAACCGCCTCGTCCCACGCATTGTCTGTACCGTGACCATAAAATAGACCGGCAGCATTGAAACGGCTAACCGTCCAACGTAGCATGTCCTGCAATGTATGAAGTTCGTTGACGGCTTCGTCGACAAAAATCTTATCCAAAATAGCCTCCGAATGGCGCTACAATACCGCTATAAAGTTGTTGGAATTTCACTATGAGCAAAAAAGATACTAACCTGGACGAAGATCTGATGCTCTTCCAGGAAGCGGTTAAGGGCGTAAAAAAGATCACCAATGATACCATAATCACGCCGCGCCGACAGAGCCCAAAGTCTGATAAACCAAAAGTCTCGGCAAAAGAGACACAAAATCATGAATTCTACTTCTCTGACGAGTTCGAGCCGCACCTCAGCGAGACCGGCCCGACCCAATACGCCCGAACAGGCGTGTCCAAATATGAAGTGAAAAAGCTCCGTCGCGGGGTATATGTCCCGGACATGTACCTCGACATGCACGGCATGACTCAAAAAGAGGCCAAGCGAGAGCTGGCGGCGATGATAGCGGCCTGCATCAAGGAAAATGTCGCCTGCTGCTGCGTCATGCACGGCATCGGCAAGCATATCCTCAAGCAAAAAGCCCCGATGTGGTTGGCCCAGCATCCTGACGTGATGGCGTTCCATCAGGCGCCGCTGGAATTTGGCGGTGATGGCGCCCTTCTGGTGCTACTGGACATTCCGGAGAGGTAGTAAACGGGTTAGGGGCTCGGCTACAAATTTCCTTTGCCCCTCGCCAATCAGTAAACGAATTTGGCCAAAGAGCCTACGTTAATAACCTGGCCTTCTACCAGCAGGGTCACTTCGCCGCTATCACAAATATTCATCCGTGTTTTCACGGCCTGTTCGCTGTAGTAATGCTCGCAGGCCCCGTTGCGGGCACTGTCGATCCGCGAGAAAATCGTGATCCCTCCCGGATTGAACAGGCTTTGCGGCGACGCAAAGGTCAGGGTGCTACCTGACGCTGAAATATGCATATCTTCGGTGATACCATTGGCCCACCTGATGGCACCATTGGCATTGATGCTTGGTGCTGTCGGCACTTGCACACATCCCGCCAGCAGTGCGACACCCATCGCTAGTAATAACTTTGCTTTCATCAAAACGTCTTTGAATTCAAGAGGATTAGAGAATACATCGGCACCACCCGGAAAAACCTTAGGATTTTTCCTAATGTATTCCGGGGGTATCTGAACTAGCCTTCAGGGTTGGCGTGCCACAGCAGGTCGCCACTGTCGCTATCTGGCTGGTAATCTATCGCAGCAATGGAAGAGGTAATGAACATTGGTGGCTGCAAGCCGGGGACCATTTCGGCAGTCAGGTAGCCCACCAAAGGCAAGTGCGAGACGATCAGCAGGTTCTCGGGCTGCTCGATACCGATCACCGCTTTAAGATAAGCGGCGACATCTTCGGCATCACCATAAGGTGTTATCTCATCGACGGTCATCACTCGCTTGGGTTCTGGCAGAGACGACGCCATTGCTTGCCACGTCTGCTGCGCACGAAGATAGGGGCTTACCCAGACCATGTCCAGATCGTTATCGAACTGGCCGGCAAGCTGCGCAGCCATCTGCTCGGAGAGAGCGGCTCCCCTGTCGGTCAGCGGGCGGTCTGCATCACTGGCCGCAAAATGCTGGGCTTCGCCGTGACGCATAATATAAATTCGCATAATTTTTCCAATTTCACAGTCTGATACCCGAGCGCACACTCATTTTTTATTACTATCAGTGGTTAGGGATCGATCAAACTCAGGCTTACTCATCCGACTTCTCAGCATCAGAAAAGACGTACTCCAGCGCTATGCTAGCAAGTAAAGCAGGCGGAAAACAGAGATCCCGCTCACCCTGTGGAAGTTCCGTGATCCTGATAGGAACTCGCCCAGCTAACCTTTTGTTTATTGGCAAATAAACATGGGTTAAATTTGCCACCCCTTCTAATGGGCGTCATAATTAGTTTAATTTCCTCTGAATAATAGGCGCTTCCTGTGCATACAAGTCCTAATGACCCAAAGCAGTACCGTTACCTCACCCTGGCCAATGGATTGAAGGTGCTGCTGGTACATGATGCTGAAGCCCCCCGCTCAGCCGCTGCACTGTCGGTAAAGGTCGGTCACTTTGACGATCCACTCAACCGTCAGGGCATGGCGCACTTCCTTGAGCACATGCTGTTTCTCGGTACCGAAAAATACCCCAAAGTGGGCGAATTCCAAACGTTCATCAACCAAAGCGGCGGTAGCAACAATGCATGGACAGGAACCGAGAACACCACCTATTTCTTCGAGGTCAGCCCCCACGCCTTCGGTGAGGGCCTGGATCGCTTCGGCCAATTTTTTACCGCTCCGTTATTCAATGAGGAAGCCGTCGATAAAGAGCGCAATGCGGTCGACTCCGAATACAAGCTCAAGCTCAAAGACGATGTGCGCCGGCTTTATCAGGTTCACAAGGAAACCATCAATCCCGAGCACCCTTTCGCCAAGTTTTCCGTTGGCGATCTGACCACACTGGAAGATCGCAACGACAAGTCGGTTCGCGACGAGCTGATCTCTTTCTACCAAACCCATTATTGCGCCAGCCTGATGGGCCTGGTACTGCTCGGCCCCCAATCTCTGGAAGAGCTGGATGCCTATGCCCAGAACTTTTTCCACGATATTCCCAATACCGGTAAAGCCAAGGCAGACATTGCGGTTCCTTTGGTCTCAGAAAACGAGAAGGCCAAGTTCATCACGATCGAACCGATCAAGGAAGTACGCAAACTCACCCTCTCGTTCACCCTGCCGGCCGTTGATCAACATTACCGCAAAAAGCCGCTTTCGTACGTTGCCCATTTACTGGGCAATGAAGGCAGCGGTAGCCTGATGTCATTACTGAAGACACGAGGCTTTATCAACACCCTGGCAGCCGGCGGCGGTGTGAGCGGCAGTAACTTTCGCGAATTTACAGTCAGTCTCAACCTCACACCAAAAGGGCTCGAGCACATTGACGAAATTGTTAACACCGTTTTCCAATACATTGAGCTGATCCGCCAGCAAGGGTTGGACGAATGGCGTTTTACCGAGAAAAAATCCGTACTGGATATGGCTTTCCGTTACCAGGAAAAAAGCCGCCCGCTCGACACCGTCAGCTATCTGGTGATGAACCTGCTGCACTATGCGCCCGATGATATTATCTACGGCGACTATATGATGACTGAGTATGACGAAGCGCTGATTTCATCCTTCCTAGAGCAGCTAACCCCCGACAACATGCGTCTGATCCTGGTCGCACAAGGCCAAGACAATGATAGGATCGCCCAGTGGTACCATACCCCGTACAGTGTGAAACCACTGACCGAGCAGCAACTGGCCAGCTGGCAGTCCCCGGGCAACGAGCCTAAATTGCAGCTACCAGAGCTGAACCCTTATCTTTGCGAGAGGCCCGACCCGCTTCCACTCGCCGCTGACGCAGCCAAGCCGCCTCAGCTGCTTCAGGATCTGCCGGGCTTTCGTCTGTGGTACAAGCAAGAACACGAGTTTCGGGTGCCCAAGGGGATTGTCTATGTGGCCATCGATAGCCCACATGCCGTAAACTCGCCGCGCAATATTGTCAAGACACGGCTATGTGTCGAAATGCTGCTCGATGCCATCAATGAGTCCGCTTACCCGGCCGAAATTGCCGGTATGTCCTATAACCTTTATGCCCACCAAGGCGGCGTGACCCTGCAGCTATCCGGCTTTAGTGAAAAACAGCCGCTGCTGCTCAAGCTGTTGCTCGACCGCTTTGCCAACCGCGAATTCAACCCAGAGCGGTTCAGGAACATCAAAGCCCAGATGCTCCGAAACTGGCGCAATGCCGCGCAGGACAAACCGATATCGCAACTGTTCAATGCGCTGACCGGGGTATTGCAGCCCAACAACCCACCCTACCCAGTGCTAATCGAAGCGCTGGAAAGTATTGAAGTCGACGAGTTACCGGCCTTTGTCGAAGCGATGTTTGCCGAGCTGCACATCGATACCTTTGTCTATGGCAACTGGCTCAAGGAAGACGCTATCGCCTTGGCCGAAACCCTCAAAGATGCCTTCCGGGTGACCGACCAGCTCTACGGCGAAGCTCAGCGGCCATTAGTCCGTCTGGGCAATTCAGGTACCCTCAGCCATGAGATCAGCTGCGACCACGCCGACTCAGCGTTGCTGATGTACTATCAATCACGTGAAACAACTCCAAGGAAAATCGCCATCTATACCTTGGCCAACCACCTGATGTCGACCACGTTTTTCCATGAACTGCGTACCCGCCAGCAACTTGGCTATATGGTGGGAACGGCCAATTTACCGCTCAACCGACATCCTGGGTTGATCTTGTATATCCAATCGCCGGTCGCAGCCCCGACACAATTACTCGAGGCCATTGATGAGTTTACCAACGCCTTTGCGCTGGTTCTGCTCGAGCTCAATGAAGCGCAGTGGCAAGCCAGCAAACAGGGCTTGATTGCCCAGATATCAGAGCCTGATACCAATTTGCGCGCCCGAGCCCAGCGCTTCTGGGTGAGCATCGGCAACAAGGATACGGAGTTTAACCAACGGCAAAAAGTGATCGATGCCCTCGCTGACATCAGCCGTGCTGACATGGTGAAGTTTATTGTCGATGTGGTGAAACCACGCACCTCCAACCGCATTGTGATGCACAGCCAGGGGCAAGCACACAGCAACTTGGAGCCTTTGCTTATCGGCAGCCCCATCGGCTCCATAGACGAGTTCCAGCAGAGTGCCTACTGATCCCTAAATGACACTCTAAATGAAGGTAAAAATTCGGCACTGCCAAATTTTTACCTTTATTCAATCAATTACAAAAAAACACTTTTTGCGTTTTATCTTTTTTAGGGTTTTTCACCTGCCAATACATCTCCTGCAATAATTTCTCAAAACTATTTAGTAGCAGAACACTGAACCATTCCACATTATCGGTCGTCCTATAGATTTGTTACCTCCCCCGTTCTTGGCAACAGCGATCAACAGAGAGGTAAAACGTCCCCCAGTTTGAGATCATGAAGGAGTTGCACTGATGAGCCAGCACTGCCCACATTGCCACCAGCCAATATCCCCCCCTTTGTTGAGCCGTTACGAAGATTTTTTTACCTGTCCGCATTGCGAACATGCTTTAGTTCACCACGAAACCGATATCGTGCTCTATGCGTTGGCCTTCATTCTTATAGTGACAGTGCTGCTTGTCTTGCTGGCAGGTATCAACAGCTTTATCGCTATGGCTAGCACCATGCTGCTATACCACTTCTTACGACCAAGATGGTTTGAACCCCACTTCCGGTTACGCATTGCCAAATGCTATACGCCCTCGAATTTCAAGCTCTGCCCAGACAAAAAAGCCAGTCACTCCCGCAACTGGCTTTAGGTTTGGGCCTATTTAGGCTGGTCTAGTTAATCTTGCGCCGGGTAATAGCTTTGCCCCGCTTCAGCCATATCAATCAACGCCTGGCACGGTTTGAACCGCTCGCCATACTTGTCCGCATGCTCTGTCAGTAACTCAACCACACGCTGGATACCAAGCTGATCCATATAACGGAACGGCCCGCCAAGGAATGGCGGGAAGCCAATGCCGAAAATGGCCCCGATATCGCCATCGCGCGCCGAGCGCACCACACCTTCATCCAGGCAGCGCGCGGCTTCATTGAGCATCATCAGCGTACAGCGAATTGCAATAGCCTCGGCGTCAGCCTTCTTCTCGGGATCCAGCCCCAGCAGTTTGTAGACGCTCTTGTCGACCGCTTTCTTCTTGCTGTTATACAGGTAGAAGCCTTTGCCTGTCTTGCGCCCTTTGCGGCCGTCGTTAAGCAGCTTGTCGAAGACATCTGGGCCCTGGAACCGTTCGCCCAGCTCACCGACCAGTACAGGCATGATTTTCGCGCCGATATCGACCCCCACTTCATCAAGCAAAGTGATCGGCCCAACCGGGAATCCGAAATCCAGTAGCGCATTATCGAGATGTTCAATCGGCTCGCCGGCCAACAGCACCTGCGCCGCTTCGTTCATGTATGGTGCCAAGATACGGTTCACATAGAAGCCGGCTTTATCACCGACCACAATCGGGGTTTTACCCTGTTTTTTCGCCAGCGCCACAACCGTAGCGACGGTTTCGTCAGAGGTTCCTTGGTGCGGGATCACCTCAACCAGCGGCATTTTTTCTACCGGGCTGAAGTAGTGCAGTCCCACCACATTTTCAGGACGCTCTGCCGCCTCAGCGATCTGGTGGATTGGCAGCGACGAGGTATTGGTAGCAAAGATGGTTTCCGGCTTGGTGTTGGCCTCAATCTCCTTGACCATCTGGTGCTTGAGGCCAAGATCCTCAAACACTGCCTCAATGACCACGTCCATGCGATCAAAGGCAGTATAATCAATGCCTCCAGCAATGCTTTGCATCTGCTTTTGCAACTCTGCCTTGCTGATGATCCGGCGCTTACGTTTCTTATCCAGCAATTTGTAGTTGTAGGCCATCGCATTGAGAATACCGTCGTTGCTAATGTCTTTGATCCGCACCGGGTAACCCGCTTTGGTGGCCGTCACATGGCTGATCCCGCCGCCCATCAGACCGCCGCCCAGAACGCCAACATGGCCGATCGAGCGCGGCTGCGCATCCGACCCCGTTTCTTTTTTCATTGCTGTGGTGGCGAAGAAAATACTGCGCAAAGCCGCCGATTCCGATGTCATTACCAAATCGCCGAACAGTTTTGCCTCACGGGCCAAGCCTTTGGCCATCCCGTTTTGCAGACCATACTTTATGACATCCAGGATGGCATCGGCAGCAGGGTAATTACCCCGGGTTTTGTCATGGGTTTTCTTGGTCGCCTGATCAAACACCAATGAGCGCCCCAGTGCATTGCCCCCCATAGCACGATCTTGTAGCGATAAATGGCGCTTCGGCTTGGGTTTCAGTGCCTGCTTTTCCGCAACCTCAAGCAGGATACTCAGCGGAACCGCTTCATCTACCACCCCAACTTTCTTGGCTTTTTTGGCACGGAGCTGCTTACCGGTCAGGATCATATCCAGCGCGCCGGCTACCCCAATCAAGCGCGGTAAACGCTGGGTGCCGCCCGAGCCCGGCAGTAGGCCCAGCTGCACTTCAGGCAAGCCAAGGCGGGTCTTGTCATCATCGGAGCAAACACGGCTGTGGCACGCCAAGGCCAATTCAAGCCCACCGCCCAAGCACGGGCCATGTATTGCGGCGACAGTATGGAATGGCAGGTTTTCCAGCTCGGCAAAGAGCTGCTGGCCTTGTGCTGCTAGCGCGGCAGCCTCTTCGGCAGAGGTGCAGGCCGCCAGCATGCGGATATCCGCCCCGGCGACAAAGTTATCTGGCTTACCCGAATAAACCACCATCCCCTTGATATCACGTTTGCCTTTGAGCTCTTCGAGCACCGAGCTGACCTGCTCGCCGAACTGCGCTTGCAAGGTGTTCATTTTCTCGTTGGGCACATCGATTTTGAGCCAAGCAACGCCGTTATCGGCATAAGACAATGTGAATGCAGATTGTTGTTCAGTCATTATTCGGCCTCCAATATCATTGCGGCACCAAGGCCACCAGCAGCACAGGCAGTATTCAAAGCTAAACCACCACCACGGCGCTGTAGCTCCCTCAAGGTCTGGGTGATCATCCGCGCGCCCGTTGCGGCAAACGGGTGACCGTAGGCAATCGAGCCTCCGAGGACATTGAATTTCTCCATATCAATTTCGCCAATGGCTTCACTTCGGCCCAGCTTTTCTTTGGCAAACTGCGTCGAGCCGAACATTTTCACGTTGGCCAGCGCCTGGGCCGCAAAGGCTTCGTGCATATCGATCAGGGTCAGGTCACGCAAAGTGACGCCCGCGCGGTCCAGTGCCATCGGGGTGGCGTAGGATGGCCCCATCAACATATCCTGCTCGACACCAATTGCCGAAAATGCGTAGGAGCGGATATAACCCAAAGGTTTCAGGCCAAGCTCTTTTGCTCTGCCCTCGCGCATCAGCAAGAGTGCGGCGGCCCCATCGGTAAGCGGGGTGGAGTTGGCGGCGGTGACCGAACCGTACTTGCGGTCGAAGGCCGGACGCAATTTGGCATACGATTCAAGGCTGGAGTCTTCGCGGATATTGTTATCTTTATCGATCCACTGGCGATAAGGTTCCGGGAAAGCGGTGATCACTTCATCTTGGATCAAACCGTCTCGCCAGGCCTGGGCGGCTAGAGTGTGGGAGCGGTGTGCCAGCGCATCCTGCTCCTGGCGGGTAATGCCATGGCTTTTCGCCATCTGCTCGGCCGTTTGGCCCATACTCAAGCCTGTTGAATATTCCGCGACTGCAGGCGGGACCGGCATCAGATCTTTGACGCTGAGCTTGCTCAGCAGTTTTAAACGCTTGCTCATTGTCTTGGCTTTGCTCAGCGCCAGCAATGTCGCCGCAAGGTGCTTGGATACGCCAATGGGCAAGACTGAAGATGAATCCGCGCCACCCGCAATACCGATATCAATCGTGCCCGATATAATGCTCTCTGCCACATTGGCAGCGGCCTGGAAGCTGGTCGCACAGGCACGGGTGACGCTGTAGGCATCGGTGCCAATATCCATGCCGGTACCCAGTACAATCTCACGGGCAATATTCGGCGCTTCGGGCATCTGAACCACCTGGCCAAATACCACCTGATCAATCAGCTTGGGATCAATATCCACCTGCTGGAGCATTTCACTGACAACCATTTTCCCCATGTCCAACGCCGGTACACCGTCAAACGCGGTGGACTGGCGGGCAAAGGGGGTACGTAATCCACTTACAACGGCGATGCGCTCACCCTGTGAGGTCGTGAGCTTTTGGAGACGTGTCATCGCTACTCCTTATTAATATGTCGGGTACGGGGAACCTTGCCCCAGGATCTACTTTTAGAGGTCTGACCACACAATTGTAATCCAGCTGTTACCAGAATCAAACAAATGTTTAAAAAATGCGATCTCTATGGCAACAGAGATAATGTAGGACTTTGGCGCAGCTTAAAAATGGTAAGAGCTAAGAAAAATTAACGATAAGTGAAAAACTTAGCTATCAATTAAAACATGTGGGTCTTGGGTGGGTGGCAGTTTGCTAAGATAAAAAAAAACCATACCGAACGGTATGGTTGTAATTTACACGGAAAGCAATCCATGTAAGGTATAAGTCAATTAACATAAAGCCAATTGCAAATCAGGCAAGCCTGATAGGAGAAAGTAAAGTCAGCCTTCAAAAGGAAGTTGTCATCTTGCTCAACAGATATTGAACCCTGTTATCGCACAAAATCCACTGTACGAGTCGCAAAGCTCAGTATCAGATGACGTGGACTACTATAACTTTCTCACCAAGACACAATTTGAACCAGATCAATTTTAATGCGGATTATTGGATGAATCAGCGGAACATTGTCGTTTTTCTCGCAAATTTAGCGACAAGGTTTGGCATGAAACGGACATTTTTATGATTAAGTCTTTTTTTCGAAAGAAAAAGCCCGAAGCCTCGGTCTCTGTGGATATGAAAAAGCAAAGACGATACGAAGCCCTGGTCAGGGCCTGGCATCGGGATCTCTACCGCTACGCATACTGGCTATGCCACGACCCTCATATTGCGGAGGACTTGGTGCAGGAAACCTGTTTGCGGGCATGGCGCTCTCTCGATAGCCTTCAAGATGATAAAGCCGCCAAATCCTGGTTGATCACTATCCTACGTCGGGAGAATGCCCGTCGCTTCGAGCGCAAGCAGCTGGATTTGGTCGATATCGATGACTATGCCATCGCCGACACCCATTCCAATGGCAGCGAAAGTGATTTGGAGCAACAAATGCTACGCAAGCAGATAATGAAACTGGCTCCTGAATACAGGGAACCGTTAGTATTGCAGGTAATGGCTGGATTTAGCGGGGAGGAGATTGCCGATATCCTGGGCCTGAACCGCAATACCGTGATGACGCGCTTGTTCCGCGCCAGAAACCAACTCAAAGAGCAGCTCGAAAAACACACTGAGCAAAGGGGGCAGCACAATGGATGATCTAGAATTCCGCCGCCGACTCTTGGCTGATCCCTCTGATAGCAGCCAAGACATGGCTGAGGCGCGCAACGCATCAATCGCTAACCGCAAGTTATCTGATGAGCTCCAACAGCTCGACAGCAAGCTAGAGCAGGCAATGAAAGTGGACGTACCTGACGATCTGGCTGACCGTATTCTGTTCCATCAAACCGGACAGCCCACCTCGATGAGTATCAAACCGCGCGCCCTTGTTGCCCTGGCCGCGTCCGTCGCGTTTGTTTTCGGCTTGTTTATTGGCCAATACAATCAGGGGATCAGTACCAACAATCCGCCGCTGGAAATTGCCCAGATTGCACTGGAGCATGTACAGGCCGAAGCTCCGTTTATCGATGGTATCGATGAGTCCGTTACCCTCAGTCAGGTTAACGCCAAACTAACGCCTTTCGGTTCATCATTTAACGATATCCCCGGCCACATTTATTACGTGAACCATTGTGGCTTTGGCGATAAAAATGCACTGCATATGGTGATGGATACGCCACAGGGTAAAGTCACTGTCTTTATCGTCCCCGAGCCGTCACCGGCGATGACACCGTTCACCAACCAATCAATGCAAGGGGTGGTCGTACCGGTTAGCAATGCCAGCCTGATCGTTGTCGGGGAAAAAGGACAAGATGTCTCCCCTGTCGCCAAGACGCTTCGCAATAAGTTGAGTTGGGAAATTTAACATCTTCTTACACTTTACATTTCAAAGCCATAAAAGCATAAACCAACCCTATGCTTTTATGGTTTTTTATTTGTCAAAAGCATGCCGATTGTAAAATGTTAGCTCCGTTGCATATTTTAACTTTTTTGCTCCCTCTCCCTGTCAGTTTTACCATACACTCGTTAGCTGATTGTTAACCAAGCAATAACAATCAAAGGGTTGCTAACTGGTCTGATTTGATCCAACTCCAACCCACCATACAATTTTGCGTAATCTGCACAAAGAGGCAGATAAAAAAGCAATATAAAAAATTAGGAATAACTATAAATATGAACAAGAAGCGTCTGTTTACAAAGTCTCTGGTTGCTGTTGCAATCACGATGGCTTCACAACAAGCAATGGCGGCTGGCTTCCAGCTTAACTCTCAATCCGCAACAGGCCTTGGCCGTGCATTCGCCGGTGATGCAGTAATCGCCGATAACGCATCCGTAATGTCCCGCAACGCAGCGGCAATGGCGCTGTTTGACTCTCCTGAGCTTTCGCTGGGTCTCAATGTTATTGATACTGATATTGACGTAAAGAATGTCAACTATAAGGTTCTAAATCCAAGCTCTGGTGGATATAACGAATTTGGACTAGGTAACCAGTCTGTTGGTGATGTTTCGTATGTACCAAATATCTACTACATCCACCCAATCAATGACCAGTGGGCAATCGGTGCCGGCATTTACTCTAACTTCGGTACCAAAACCGAATTCAGTGATGATTTCGCCGCTAACGAATTCGGCGGTCTGACCGATGTGAAGAGCATTAACTTTGCTTTATCCGCCTCTTACCGCATCAACGAGCAGTGGAGTGTCGGTGGTGGCCTGGACATCATCTACGGTTCAGGTGAACTAAAACGTTCAAACTCAAACCTATCTCCAGCTCCAGGCGGCGCTCTTGTTGATGTTGATGCAGACGGAGTTGGCTTTGGTTTTAACCTTGGTACAGTTTATGAGCTAAACGAAAACCACCGCTTCGGCCTGTCTTACCGCTACAGCCCTGAGCTAGAAGTAGACGGTGATATGTTCTACGCGGGTGCGAAAAGCGGCAACCCAGATATCAGTGGTGACAAACTGAAAATCGCTCTGCCAGATATGGCTGAGTTCTCAGGTTACCATCGTTTGAACCAGCAATTTGCGGTTCACTATAGCGTACAGTGGATTGGCTGGAGCGCATTCGAAGACCTAAATACCACCGGCGGCGATGTACTAAATACTTACGAGTGGCAGGATGGCTGGCACTACGCTATCGGTGGTACCTACTACCTGAACAGCGACTGGACCCTACGTGCCGGTTACATGTATGACACCAGTGCCCAGGATAAGAAAACATCAATCTCGGTACCTGATTCAGACCGTAACTGGTTCTCGGGCGGTTTCACCTACCACATCGACAGCAAGTCTAATATCGACTTTGGTGTAACATACTTGGTTGGTAAAGATGTTCAAGCCTCTGAAGGGCTAATGGTTGATGGTGTTCCAGTACCAGTAACATCAGTTACAGCAACAACCCGTGCTAATGCATGGCTATACGGTATCCAGTACAGCCGTTCGTTCTAATTCAGCGAACATTAGTGTTGGCATTTAAGAAAAGGAGCCTGATGGCTCCTTTTTTGCACCCTTCCTAACCCACTGTTGTTAAATCCACTATTTCCTGCTATTACCTACAACCTCAAAAACGTTGCTAATTTGAGTGAACACCCCGTCGCTGAAATGCGGCTATTTAGATACATATGTACGCTGAAAACTCATCCGACCAGAGTTTATTGCACAAGGACTACCAGATAAAACACCAATATTAAGATAATTATCAACACTTTCATCCTATTGAGTATTTGAACACAAGAAAAACTTAAAGCTTTTACTCTAAGGCGTATGATTCGCAGCATTGAATTTCAGCGAACATATTAGACTGATGAACAAAAACAAAATTACTCTTTCGCTTGCAGCAGCGTTAACACTGGGCTTTAGCACCAGCACTATGGCAGCCGGCTTCCAGCTTGCCGAATATTCCGCAACCGGCCTTGGCCGCGCGTTTGCCGGTGAAGCCGCGATGGCAGACAATGCCAGCGCCCAGTTCCGTAACCCGGCTATGCTGACCTACCTGGAAGGTACCCAAGTTTCTGTCGGTGCTATCTATGTTGATCCGAACATCGATGTCGAAGGTGACCTAAGCATCGCAGGCCATAAAGTGTCCACCACCAAAGCCAGCGATATTGCCCACTCAGCAGTGATCCCTAACTTTTATATCTCACACCGAGTGAACGAGCAGTGGGCCGTTGGCCTTGCAATGGCGACCAACTACGGCATGGAAACCGAATTGGGTGGCGACTTCATGGCAACCCTGTTTGGTGACCAAGCCAATATCATGTCGGTGGAAATCAACCCGAACGTGGCCTACAAGATCAACGACCAATTCAGCATCGGTGCGGGCGTGCGCTACGTGATGGGTGAAGGCCATTTCGGCGCATCGGTACCAACCAACCTTCCACCAATGCTGGAAGACGCAGTTGACAGCTGGAAAGGCCAAAACTTGAAATATATGGAAGGCGACGACTCTGCCTGGGGTTGGCAGCTAGGTGGTGCTTGGCAGATCAATGAAAATCATCGTATTGGTGTCAACTACCGCTCTGCTGTCGACCTGAAGCTGAAAGGTGAAGCTTCTGGCCTACTGTATGGCGGTGTTCATTCTGGCAGCATGGCACTGACCCTGCCAGCCACCGCAGAGATTGCCAGCTTCCACCAGTTAACCGACAAACTAGCGATGCATGCCAGCTTCAACTGGACTGACTGGAGCAGCTTCGACAAGCTTGAAGCCAATATTCCTTCTCTCGGTGCAACGCCTGATCTGATCAAAGAAGAAAACTGGGAAGACAACTATCGTATCGCTTTGGGTGCAACGTACCAGTACACCAGCAAACTGGCTGTACGCACCGGTGTGGCTTACGATACCTCAGCAGTAAGCAGTGAACACCGTACCCAGACCATCCCAGAAACTGACCGCCTATGGCTGAGCTTGGGTGCGGGTTACCAGTGGTCTGACGCATTGAGCTTTGATGCTGGCTTTACCTACATCTTCGCCAAAGACGCCTCAATGAGTGAAACCGAAGTTCTGCCAATCGACCAAGGTATCCCGGTCAACTTTACCGGTGAAACCACCGGTAACGTATGGCTAGTCGGTGTTCAGGCCAACTACAAGTTCTGAGGCTAAAGGCTAAAGGCTAAAGGCTAAAGGCTAAAAAGACTTATCAAAGAGTGCCCGAATGGCACTCTTTTTTTTGTTTCACCCATTCCCCCCTGCTCTTGCTCTTGCTCTTGCTCTTGCTCTTGCTCTTGCTCTTGCTCTTCCAAGAGCCTAGGGCCTTCTTTTCCCAGAGCCGCCCTTTCATACATGAATTGAATTCATGCATCGTGAAATTCATTTCATTCGACGCCAGTAAAAACAGGGCATAAAATCGCTACCTCTTTCAGGCACCCTTATTTACATCTAATTTAATCATGCTATTAACAACTCTATACATCATCGGGATCACGGCTGAAGCTATGACTGGGGCTTTGGCTGCGGGTAAACGTCACATGGACTGGTTTGGTGTCATGCTCGTGGCCAGTGCCACGGCGATTGGCGGCGGTACCGTCCGTGATGTTTTGCTGGGCCACTACCCGCTGGGTTGGGTTGCTAACCCGCAGTACTTGGCGATTACCTGCCTGGCCGGACTCTTTACCACCATGGTGGCACCGCAAGTGGTTCGCTTCCATAAAGTGTTTGTCTTGCTGGACTCGCTGGGGTTGATTGTCTTTAGCATTATCGGCTGTCGCGTGGCAATGGACATGGGCCTATCGCCATTGATCTGTCTGGTTGCCGCTGTCGTCACGGGTGTATTTGGTGGCCTGCTAAGAGATTTGATCTGCCGCCGCCCGCCACTGGTGCTACAAAAAGAGTTTTATGCATCAGTTGCCTTCATTTCGGGTGGCATGTACTTCGGCTTGCTCTACTTGGGCGTAGAAGAAACCATTGTCACGATCAGTACGCTTGTGGTGGGTTTCTGCATTCGCATTGCCGCAGTACAGTTCGGTTGGAGTTTACCCGTCTTTAGTTTTGACGAAGTGGAAACGGTTAAGGAGAGTCGAGAAGCACCTGAGAGTTAATCATTCAAAGTAAAAAACGGAACGAACGGAACACAAAAAAGCGAGGACATGTCCTCGCTTTTTTGCGTCTAGGCAGACTCAACCTCACCATTAGATCTTTGGAGTTTCGGTAAGCACATCGGCATTCTGGCCACGGTGGCGCAGCAGGTGATCCATCAAGGTTATCGCCAGCATCGCCTCAGCAATCGGTACGGCGCGGATACCCACACATGGGTCATGGCGGCCTTTGGTGATCACCTCTGCAGTTTCGCCCTGCCTAGTGATCGTCTCCCCCGGTACGGTAATGCTCGAAGTTGGCTTAAGCGCAATGTGTGCCACGATATCTTGACCCGAGGAAATACCGCCCAAAATGCCACCGGCGTGGTTGGACTTGAAGCCTTCTGGGCTCATCGCATCACGGTGCTCGCTGCCGCGCTGCTCGACCACATCAAAACCGTCACCAATTTCCACCCCTTTCACCGCATTGATGCTCATCAGCGAATGGGCAATGTCAGCGTCAAGGCGGTCGAATACCGGCTCACCCAAACCAACAGGGACATTGTTTGCGACCACTGTCAGCTTGGCACCGATGGAGTCCCCTTCTTTCTTCAGCTTGCGGATCAGCTCGTCGAAGGCTTCGACTTTATCAATATCTGGACAGAAGAAAGCATTTTGCTCGATCTGCTCCCAATCAACCTTGTCGATTTTGACATCGCCCATCTGCGACAAGTAAGCACGTACTTCAATACCATGGACCTGCTTGAGGTACTTCTTGGCCACCGCACCAGCAGCTACGCGCATTGCAGTTTCGCGAGCAGAAGAGCGGCCTCCGCCGCGGTAATCACGGATCCCGTATTTCTGGTGATAGGTATAATCAGCATGACCAGGGCGGAACAAGTCTTTGATGTTCGAGTAATCTTTCGAACGCTGGTCGGTGTTTTCAATCAACAGGCCAATAGAAGTACCGGTCGTCTGGCCTTCAAACACCCCTGAGAGGATTTTGACTTCATCCGGCTCGCGACGCTGGGTGGTGTACTTCGAGGTACCCGGACGGCGACGGTCCAGATCGTATTGCATATCCGCTTCGGTCAGCGCCAATCCCGGAGGGCAACCGTCAATAATACAGCCCAGTGCCAGCCCATGACTCTCACCAAAAGTGGTGACGCGAAATTGTTGTCCAATAGTATTGCCTGCCATTACTTCCTCTGTGAATTCGTACCGCTTTATCGCCGCTAGGAGCGCATAACCAACATTGTCGGCAAGGCCGGCCAAGTGATAGTTCGGTGATTGGGTGTTTTCGTCAATGAGTACAATAGTGCAAATTCGCTGACGGGATTGCAAGAGCGAATATGACAGAAATTTTAGCTAAAGAGCATAGACAAAAAAGCGGGCTATCTAAGCCCGCTTTTTCCAAATCCTACCCGTTTATTCAGATTTTGGTGATTTCCACTTCAGGATCCGGCTTGAACCACCACTGTGTGAGCGCGGCGCTTCTTCATCACGCTGAGTGCGACGGTGACCCGGCTGAACGCCGCGGCCCGGGCGCGGACTTCTGCGCTCGTCCTGACGGCCCTGACCTTGCCCCTGACCTTGCCCCTGCCCACGGCCTTGGCCGCGACCTTGCCCTCTACCGTGCGCGGCACGGTCATCACGCTCACTGCGCTCGCCACCACGGCGGCGATTCGGTTCGCCCTTGCCTTTGTAGGTCTTGTATTTGATCTTGCCGTCACCATCTTGCTTGGCTTGCTGGCGGCTATCAAACAGCTTGGCATCCGTTGCTTTCTTGATGTTCTTGCCTTCACCGTCAACCTTGGAGGCTTCTTCGGTTTTGCTCGAGTCCGCAATCAGGCTGTGGATCTCGGCAATTTCGGCCTCGGTCAGGTAACGCCACTTGCCGTTTGGCAGCCCATCGATACTGATATTCATGATACGAACCCGTCGCAGCTTGAAGACATCGTAGCCCAGCGCTTCACACATACGGCGGATCTGGCGGTTCAGACCTTGGGTTAACACGATACGGAATGAGTAGTTGGTTTCCTTGGTCACCTTACAAGGCAAGGTCACGGTATCAAGGATCTCAACCCCTGACGCCATCTTGTCGATAAACTCCTGGGTAATTGGTTTGTCGACCCGCACCACATACTCTTTCTCGTGCGAGTTACCGGCTCGCAGGATCTTGTTGACGATATCGCCATCGTTGGTCAGGAAAATCAAACCATCAGAAGGCTTATCCAAGCGGCCAATCGGGAAAATACGCTTACGGTGGCCAATGAAATCAACAATGTTGTCTTTGACATGGCGCTCGGTGGTACAGGTAATACCGGCCGGCTTGTTCAGCGCGATATAAATCGGCTGCTCTTTGGCACGAAGCGGCTTATCATCGACCAGCACTTCATCACCCGGCATGACTTTGACGCCCATCTCGGGCTGCTGACCATTGATGGTCACCCTTCCTTGATCAATAAGCTTGTCCGCCTCACGGCGTGAGCAATAGCCTGTATCACTGATAAATTTGTTAAGTCGTACTGCCTGGCTCTGAACGCCGTTTGCAGCACCCTTGGTAGGCTGATTTTGAGACATAGTTTTCTTCTATATTGTGCGTTTCACAACGCGATCAAGGTTAGTCGTAATTATGGCCGGGTATTCTAGCAACAGCCCAGCACCATGGGAAAGAAAACTTGCTTACCCGCCCTCTCACAGAGATAAAAATGCCACCTTGCGGTGGCATTTTTATCATTGACGATTATGCTCAGTCGGTCAACGGCTCGCCGGTTGGCCCCACTTTGAGGCTATCATCCTTGGCTAGCGCCTTATCTAACTGCTCAGCCACATAGCCCGGCGACTTGGTATTGGCCGCCATCAAACGGTACATCGCCGGAATGACAATCAGGGTGACGAAGGTCGCAAAGGCCATCCCGAAGAATACCACCACACCGACCGAGATCCGGCCTTCCGAGCCGGCTCCGGTAGATAAGATCAGCGGTACCGAGCCAAACAGCGTGGTAAAGGCTGTCATCAAGATAGGCCGCAAGCGACGCTCGGAAGCATCGATAATGGCCTGCTCAAAGGGTACACCTTTATCGCGCAGCTGGTTGGCAAACTCCACAATCAAAATACCGTTCTTGGTTACCATACCAATAAGCATGATCATCCCGATCTGGCTGAAGATGTTGAGGCTCTGATCCATGATAAGCAGACCGGCCAGACCACCGAAGATCCCCATCGGCACGGTCAACATCACCACCATTGGGTTGATAAAGCTTTCGAACTGCGCGGCAAGCACCAGGTAAGCGACCAGCAAGGCCAGGCCAAACACCATCAGGATGCTGCTCTGGTTTTCGCGGTAGTCTTTCGACTCACCGGCATAATCTATCACGATGTCACTCGGCAACATCGACAAGGCTTGCTCGTCCAGAAAATCCAGGGCCTGGCCCAGGGTATAGCCCGGTACCAAGTTGGCTTTCAAGGTGATCGACTTCTGCTTCTGGTTATGGCTCAAGCGCTGCGCCGAAGCCACTTCTTCCACCTCCGCCAATGACTCTAGGGTGATCAGCTGACCACTGCGGGTCCGCACGTAGATCTGGCTCAGATCCGAGGCGTTATTGAAGCTGTTTTCATCACCGCGCAAGTAAACATCATACTCTTCACCACGGTCAATAAAGGTCGTCTGATTGCGGCCGCCCAGCATAATTTCCAAGGTTTCAGCAATGTCATTAACCGGGATGCCCAGTTCAGCGGCACGCTGGCGATTGACCGAGACCACCAGTTCAGGGGTGGTTTCGGCGTAATCCAGATCCGCCCCCTCCATCATCGGATTATCTTCCGCAATATCTTTCAGCTTACTTGCCCACTGAAACAGCTCGTTATAATCCGCGCCGTTAAGCACAAACTGAATAGGCTCCGAAGATCCGCCACGGAAGCCCGGCATAAATGGCCATACGCGGACATCCGGGATCCCCTGTAGTGATTTACGCACCATCTCCAGGGCTTCTGCCGCCGAAACATCGCGATCTTCCCAGTTTTCCAGCTGCATGATCACGAACCCCGTCTGATCACCCGCTCGTCCGCCAAAGGCTGGGGTCTGGATCGATACCGATTTGATCACCCCTTGCCCGACCATCGGCAACAGGCGATCTTCGACCTCCTCGATATTGCCGACCATACGGTTGTAGCTGGTCCCTTCAGCACCTTTGACAAAGGCAAAGATCACGCCGCGGTCTTCCTGAGGTGCCAGCTGGGATGGCACAGTTTTCATCAGTACAACGCTAAGGCCAACGAACGCCAATACGATAAACGGCGCAGCATAGCGGTACCGGACAGAAGCGGTAACCACCTTGCGGTATGCCTTCTCCAGACGGCCGAACATATGATCAACCCACAGGTTGAACTTGCCCGGCTTCACATTGGCTTTCAGCAGCTTACTGCCCAATACCGGACTCAGGGTCAATGCAACGATCGACGAGAAAATCACCGCCATCGCCAGCAGAACCGAGAATTCGGTAAATAGCGGGCCGACCATGCCATCCATAAAGGAGATCGGCAGGAACACCATCACCAGCACCACGGTGGTCGCCACCACCGCAAAGCCGACCTCGCGGGTCCCTTTGTACGCAGCCAACAGCGGCGGCTCACCACGCTCAATATGGTGATAGATGTTTTCCACCACCACAATGGCATCATCCACCACCAAACCGATAGCCAGGATCAATGCCATCAATGTCAGCAAGTTAATCGAGAAGCCCAAGAAATAGGCCACCATAAAGGCGGAGATCAAAGAGACCGGTACCGTAATAGCCGGGATCAAGGTTGCCCGGGCCTGGCCGATGAAAATATACAGCACCAACACCACCAGCAAACCGGTGATAAACAGGGTGCTGTAGACTTCCTGGATCGAACGGTCTATGAAGACGGTCGAGTCATAATCGACATACAGTTCGGTACCTTCCGGCAAGAAGCGCTGCATCCGCTCCACTTCTTCGTAGACCGCCTTGGACACATTGAGCGGGTTGGCGTCGGTCATGGTCACCATGCCGAGGCTCAGGTTCGATATACCGTTGTTTTTGAAGGTGGCATTTTCGTTCTTGGCACCAATGCCAACCTCGGCCACATCTTTTAGGTAAATCGGCGAGCCATCGGCAGTGGTACGAACCACCAGGTACTCAAAGTCCGATGCGTCCTGGTAC
This sequence comes from Photobacterium gaetbulicola, assembly GCF_003025515.1. Taxonomy (NCBI): domain Bacteria; kingdom Pseudomonadati; phylum Pseudomonadota; class Gammaproteobacteria; order Vibrionales; family Vibrionaceae; genus Photobacterium; species Photobacterium gaetbulicola. The sequence continues at coordinate 68,611 of NZ_PYME01000031.1, forward strand.
AGGCGAGCGGTGCGAACTGACATCGTCGTGGTGTCATTGCGCACTTCGCCTCCCGGCAATTCGACGTTCTCCAGCTTCAGGGCACTGACGATATCACTGGTGGTGACACCTCGGCCTGCCATTTGCTCTGGCATCAGCTTGACGTACATAACCCGGTATAGCGCGCCACTGAGGTTGACCGAGCTCACGCCGTTGATCAGGCTGAATCGGTCCATCAGCACCCGCTCGGCGTAGTCGGTCAGCTGGGTACGGTCCATGGTGCTAGAGATCAGGTTGACATACACCGCAGGCTCGCCCGAGCCGTTGTCTTTCGACACCACGGGGTCGTCAGCCTCATCCGGCAGGCGACGCTGGGCTCGCGATACCGCATCACGCACATCACTAACGCCTTCGGTGAGATCCCAACCTAACTCGAATTCAACAGTAATACGCGATGAACCATTGCGGGTGGTCGAGGTGATACTTTCGATACCGCTGATCCCCGACAGCTGATCCTCGAGCACGGTGGTGATCCGGCTTTCCATGATGGTAGCCGAGGCCCCAGAGTAACTGGTCGAGACCGTGACAACCGGGTTTTCGACATCCGGCATTTCCCGTACCGATAGCTTGGTAAAAGACACCAGGCCAAAGACCACCAGCAGCAAGCTGAGAACGATAGCAACAACCGGACGCTTTACCGATACATCAGATAACCACATTAAGCATCATCTCCTGCTGGACCCTGTTGTTTCGGTGCGTTTTGGCTTCTTTGCGCCATGATATCATTCACCTGAGCACCATCACGCATATTGACCAGTCCCTGTACCACAATACGATCGCCAATACCCACCCCGGACTCAATCACCACTTCGTTCTCGACCCGCACACCGAGTTTGACTTCAGTACGGTGGGCTTTACCGGTTTCATCAACCAAATACACGAAGCGCTTGGTACCGGAATATTCCAGTGCCTGCACCGGGATCACTGCTGCATCTTGCGGAGCAAAGCCGATCTTGGCTGCCATCAGCATACCCGGCTTGAGCAAAGCTTCCGGGTTATCAAACACCACGCGAACACGGATATTGAGGGAGTCGGCCTGAACACGGGAGTCAATCGCCTTGATTTGGCCGCTAAACGCCCTGCCCGGCCAGGCTTGGCTGGTGGCTTCCACGGTCATGCCCTCGCGCAGGAAAGAGAGATACTGCTCGGGTACCTGAATATCCAGACGCATTAACGACAGATCATCAAGCGAGAACAGCTCACTGCCGACGGTCAGCATATGGCCCTCGCTAAAGTCCACCAAACCCACGGTACCGCTAAAGGGTGCGCGGATAGCATGATCGGCCAAATCGGCTTGTGCCGCCTGCAACCTGGCATCGGCAATATTAACGCTGGCAAGCTGGGCATCCAACTCCGTTTGGGTGATCGCCCCGCGGCTCACTAGCTTCTGATATTCGTTGTACTTGCGCTTTTCGTCATTCAAGTAAGCCTGGGCCTCTGCGTATGCTGCTTTCGGCTTGGCATCATCAAGCCGAACCAACAGCTCGCCTTTCTCGACCTTGCTGTTTACCCCAATCGCGATTTGCTCGACACGGGCGGCAACTTGGGTTGCGACATTGACCGAGCGCTGCGCTTCAAGCTTACCGACCAATGACAAAGACTGAGCAACAGCGTGAGCACTCACTTGACCAAGTGTCACCGGGATCTCGCGAGCCGAACGCGCACTTGGCTGCTCGGCAGCCACCGATTGACTCTGGAAGTAAAAATAGCCGCAACCTGTTAACGCGACAGTCACCATTGCCGCAACAAGGACCTTTTTCATTGTGGAATCCATTTTTTATAAACTGGATGAATGATATCTGAACCGACCCTTGAGCGGGGTAAAGAAGTGTAAAGAAAAGCAATGTCACATTTACCAAAGTGGTAAAAAATGCCAATAACGCCATCTCAATCAACAATATGATGAAAATAGCAGCAAGCAGACAAAAATAGTGAGGAAAAGGGTTTACAGAACATCTCGGTTTGCTACTATGCGCTCCGCACTTGTGGAGGGGTTCCCGAGTGGCCAAAGGGAGCAGACTGTAAATCTGCCGGCTCCGCCTTCGATGGTTCGAATCCGTCCCCCTCCACCATTATTCTTGAAAGGTGTTCCTGACTTGTGTAAGGTACGTCTTTCCGCTAGTTGAGATTACTCCTAGCAACCAGAACCCTGTGGAGGGGTTCCCGAGTGGCCAAAGGGAGCAGACTGTAAATCTGCCGGCTCCGCCTTCGATGGTTCGAATCCGTCCCCCTCCACCATCATTACTGAAAACGGCGCTAGCGGTTTTCCGGCTCAAAAAGCCAACACAAATTGCAACACCCCGTGGAGGGGTTCCCGAGTGGCCAAAGGGAGCAGACTGTAAATCTGCCGGCTCCGCCTTCGATGGTTCGAATCCGTCCCCCTCCACCATCATTACTGAAAACGGCACTAGCGGTTTTCCGGCTCAAAAAGCCAACACAAATTGCAACACCCCGTGGAGGGGTTCCCGAGTGGCCAAAGGGAGCAGACTGTAAATCTGCCGGCTCCGCCTTCGATGGTTCGAATCCGTCCCCCTCCACCATCATT